>NZ_JBEXKX010000128.1:0-1044 GCF_040609695.1 Amycolatopsis sp. NPDC004625 | reverse complement strand
TTAAATTGGTTCCTTGTTTTGAGAGTTCTAATAATAAAGATTTCGCTTGGTCATGTTCGAGATAAGGTTTTTTTAAATGAGATTTTTGTGCTAATTTTTTCGCATAAAGATTCGGAGAGAGTCCATATGTTTCTCCTGAAATTTTCAGCTTATTGTATTGTTCTTCAGATAATCTAAATTGAATGTACTTTGTTTGATTTTGTGATACTTCTTTCTGATCCATAAATAGCCTCCTCAAAGATAAAATGCCCCAGCGCTCATTCCTCAATCGCCCTTTGTCATTGATTTTGTAATAAGCATTGCGCCCTATTCGGTTACAATCCTCACAACAAAATAGCAAATATAAACCCATAAATACTGCTGTAAGCTATCACATTGTAATACAAATTACTTCGTTCTTGTATTACAATGTGGCTTGAAAAGGGGGAAGTTTCACTTTCCCCTTTTATCCCCTTTGGATTGTGTCGATTTGCTTTACGCAAACGCCACCTACCCATTTTATAAAAATAAAATGAGCAAAAGATCTTTCTTTTTGTCATACAAAAAGAAGAAAAAAAAGAGACGATTTTCTTCTTCCGAAATCGTCCCTCTTTTTTCTAAAACCATGGATGAACGAACAAAAAATCTCTCGTATTTTGTTTGTTCATCCACTAAAAATATGCGAACAGTATGGCTTCATTCAATCCTGTTCTTACAAGTCAAAAGCATCGAATCGTCCTTGGACGATTCAACAAAAAAAGTAGTTGTTTTTGGACGACTACTAAGTTCTAAACATTCATTACCCAAAATCAATTTGGTCTAACATCGTTTCTCGACTAGCTTGATCTAATCCAAGATATGTTAAAGTCATGGCTTCGCTTGAATGGTTTAATAAATGCATGACTAAACCAATATTATAATTCGACTGCGTATAAACACGATAAGTGCCTGTTTTACGCATGGTATGCGTCCCTAGATAGTTGATTTCTAAAAGATCACCAACACGTGCCATGGAGCTATACTATAAAAGTGGACAGAAAATTGGGTGTTATAATCTGTCTATTA
>NZ_JBEXKX010000127.1:0-1088 GCF_040609695.1 Amycolatopsis sp. NPDC004625 | reverse complement strand
GTGCGTAATAGCTCACTAGTCGAGTGACCCTGCGCCGAAAATGTACCGGGGCTAAACATATTACCGAAGCTTTGGATTGATATTTTATCAATGGTAGGAGAGCGTTCTTAACCGCGATGAAGGTATACCGTGAGGAGTGCTGGAGCGTTAAGAAGTGAGAATGCCGGTATGAGTAGCGCAAGATAAGTGAGAATCTTATCCACCGTAAGACTAAGGTTTCCAGGGGAAGGCTCGTCCGCCCTGGGTTAGTCGGGACCTAAGGCGAGGCCGAAAGGCGTAGTCGATGGACAACTGGTTGATATTCCAGTACTAGATATGATCGTGATGGAGGGACGCAGTAGGCTAAGAGATGCCAGTTAATGGATTCTGGTCTAAGCAGTGAGGTGTGAGATGTGTCAAATGCATTTCTCTTTAACATTGAGCTGTGATGGGGAAGCAACTACGGTTGCGAACTCTCTGATGTCACACTGCCAAGAAAAGCTTCTAGCGTAAAGTCATATCTACCCGTACCGCAAACCGACACAGGTAGTCGAGGCGAGTAGCCTCAGGTGATCGAGAGAACTCTCGTTAAGGAACTCGGCAAAATAGCCCCGTAACTTCGGGAGAAGGGGTGCTGGTGTAAAAGCCAGCCGCAGTGAATAGGCCCAAGCAACTGTTTATCAAAAACACAGCTCTCTGCTAAACCGCAAGGTGATGTATAGGGGGTGACGCCTGCCCGGTGCTGGAAGGTTAAGAGGAGTGCTTAGACGTAAGTCGAAGGTATGAATTGAAGCCCCAGTAAACGGCGGCCGTAACTATAACGGTCCTAAGGTAGCGAAATTCCTTGTCGGGTAAGTTCCGACCCGCACGAAAGGCGTAATGATTTGGGCACTGTCTCAACGAGAGACTCGGTGAAATTTTAGTACCTGTGAAGATGCAGGTTACCCGCGACAGGACGGAAAGACCCCATGGAGCTTTACTGTAGTTTGATATTGAGTACCTGTAAGTCATGTACAGGATAGGTAGGAGCCATTGAAATAGGGACGCTAGTTTCTATTGAGGCGTTGTTGGGATACTACCCTTGACTTATGGTTACTCTAACCCGCTGG
>NZ_JBEXKX010000126.1:0-1203 GCF_040609695.1 Amycolatopsis sp. NPDC004625 | reverse complement strand
TGAGTGAGAAACAGTGTTAGAACACTGTTTCTCACTCACGACCGATCGCTAGCTGGAGTTATCCACATCGGTGTCGGTTGTCCACAGATTTCGCGAGGGGCACCTTCGGGCCGGCACGAGCCAGCATCGTCGGGGTATGCCCCAGAACCGCCGATGGTCTGCGCACCAGATCCCGAACGTGGCACGACCTGGCTGGCTGACCTTGCTGGCTGAACAGCACGGCATGATCAGCCTGCAACAGCTACGGGCGTACGGCCACAGCGCCGACGACATCTTCGCCAACTTGACGGCCGGACGCTGGCAACGCGTGCTCCCTCGCATCTATGCCACCTTCACGGGGGCGCTCCCACGGCCTGCGCGACTTTCGGCGGCCTTGCTCTACGGGGGTCGGCACGCGGTGCTGAGTCATCACACCGCCGCCGAAGAGTGGCGGCTCGTACCGACGACCGATCGTCCGGTCGAAATCACCGTCCCCTACTCCAGCTCGGCAGTCTCACAGCGGCCGTTGGTCGTGGTCCACCGATCACGGGCGTTACAGCACACGGCGCTGGACACCACGCCACCCAGGACGCGCGGTCCGGACACCATTCTCGACCTGGCCGTGTCACAGCAGACGGCCCGGGAGGCGACGATGCTCGTTGTCGACCTGGTCAGTCGCAGCTCGATACCCCTTCAAACAGTGCTCGATTGTTTTCGGCTGCGGCCGCCGTACCGATACCGACCAGCCATCCTCCGGGGACTCGACCTGATCGGCAACGGCTTGATGTCCGCACTCGAGGTCGAGTACCTGGAGAGAGTCGAGGACCAGCACGGGCTACCCAGAGGTGCTCGGCAGGCGCCGTTCGCGGTGGACGGGAAGACCCTCTGGGAGGACGTGACCTACGACAACCACGGGGCCGCAGTCACGATCCGGCTCGACGGCCGCACCACGCACGCGACCGGCGGCATCGCCTTCCGGGACCGCCGACGCGACAACGCCGCCGAACTGGCAGGTCGTGCACGGTTGGTCTACGGCTGGCAAGACGTCCACACCTCGCCGTGCGCCGTCGCAGCGGAAGTGCGGAGGATCCTGGTCCGAGAGGGCTGGACTCCCGAAGGCGCCCGTGAACCGACCTGCCCGACCTGCCAGTTCGGCGGCGTTGTCGCGTCGGCGGTCCCGGAAGGCGATGCCGCCGGTCGCGTGCGTGGTGCGGCCGTCGAGCC
>NZ_JBEXKX010000125.1:0-1204 GCF_040609695.1 Amycolatopsis sp. NPDC004625 | reverse complement strand
GAGCTGTCCCTGGCCGGTGAGCACCGTCGCGGCCACGGCAGTGGCTATGCCGCGCTGGCCCGCGGACGCGTCGACATCGATCGACTACGTACCGCGCTGAGCAGGGTCTCGCTCCCGCGTGCCGCGGACGGACGGCTGGTGCTGGCGGTGGATGTGACCTGCTGGCTGCGGCCGGAAGCCCACACCAGCGGGCAGCGGATCCTGTGCCACACCTATGGCCGCGGCAAAGACCAGCACATGATGGTGCCGGGCTGGCCCTACTCGGTGATCGTGGCGCTCGAGTCCGGGCGTAGTTCGTGGACCGCTCCGCTGGACGCGGTCCGGCTCACACCCGGCGACAGCGCCGCAAACGTGACCGCCGGGCAGATCCGCGGTGTGGTGGCCCGGCTGGTCGCGGCCGGGCACTGGCGGCCGGGAGACCCGGAGATCCTGCTGGTCGCCGATGCCGGCTACGACGGCCCCGCCTGGCCCACGTGCTGGCCGATCTCCCGATCACCGTCCTGGTGCGGATGCGCACCGACCGGGTCCTGCACCGCCCAGTCCCGCCGCAGCCACCCACCATCAGATGCAGACCTCGCCGCCACGGCAGCGAATTCGCTTTCGGTGACCCGGCCGCCTGGGGGCAACCCGACGTCGTCACCGACACCACGACCCGGCTCTACGGTCCCGCGCTGATCCGGGCCTGGGACCGGCTGCACCCACGGCTGACCCACCGCATCGCCTGGGCCGGCCACGACGGTGCCCTGCCGATCATCGAAGGCACCGTGATCCGGCTGCAGGTCGAGCGCCTGCCCTCCGGCGCGATCCCGAAACCCGTGTGGCTTTGGCACTCCCGCACCGGCCTCGACCACGCCGAGGTCGATCTGGCCTGGCAGGCGTTCCTGCGCCGGTTCGACATCGAGCACACCTTCCGCATGCTCAAGCAAACCCTCGGCTGGACCACCCCGAAACTTCGCTCGCCCGAAGCGGCCGACCGCTGGACCTGGCTGCTGTTGACCGCCTACACCCAGCTGCGCCTCGCCCGTGAGCTCACAACGGACCTGCGCCGCCCCTGGGAGAAACCCCGGCCGGCGGGCCGGCTCACCCCATCGCGGGTCCGCCGGGGTTTTCGGAACCTGCGTCCACAGCTCGCCTGTCCGGCCCGTGTCCCGAAACCCTCACGGCCCGGCCCTGGACGTCCCGCCGGAACACCCAATCAACGACC
>NZ_JBEXKX010000124.1:0-1264 GCF_040609695.1 Amycolatopsis sp. NPDC004625 | reverse complement strand
ATTTCATTAAAGCCAGCAAATTAATAAAAAGCAAATCATAAAAAACTACTTTAAAGCGCATTAAATTATTAAAAACTAAGACAAAATTGCATAAAAAAGAGTCTAAAACAGCATGAGCCGTAAAGTGCAAGACAAAATTGAATATTTTTAAACTGCTAAGGCATGTTCCCTGTATTCGCAGGGAGTCATGCCTTTTGTTTTCTGTGATATTCGTCGATTGTTAAACCAATCGACGTAATTCTTTGTGATTTCCTTGAATTCTCCAATAGGTTCTGTTGCAAAGTTTTCCAAAAAATCTATTTTAGTGTAAAATTGAGAAAAAAGACAGAGAGGACAGAGTAATGAATCATTTTAAAGGCAAACAATTCAAAAAAGACGTCATTATTGTCGCTGTTGGTTACTACCTGCGTTACAATCTAAGCTATCGTGAAGTTCAGGAATTGTTATATGATCGTGGAATAAATGTTTGTCATACTACGATTTATCGTTGGGTGCAAGAGTACAGCAAAGTCCTCTATTATCTTTGGAAGAAGCAAAATAGACAATCCTTCTATTCATGGAAAATGGACGAAACCTATATCAAAATTAAGGGACGTTGGCATTATCTTTATCGTGCAATTGATGCGGACGGCTTAACCTTAGATATCTGGTTACGAAAGAAACGGGATACGCAAGCAGCCTATGCTTTCTTAAAATGACTCCATAAACAGTTTGGTGAGCCGAAAGCAATTGTGACCGATAAAGCACCTTCTCTTGGCTCCGCCTTTAGAAAGTTACAGAGTGTGGGTTTATATACTAAGACAGAGCACCGAACTGTGAAGTATCTTAACAATTTAATAGAACAAGACCATCGACCTATTAAACGACGAAATAAATTTTATCAAAGTCTCCGTACAGCCTCTTCCACGATTAAGGGCATGGAGACCATTCGAGGAATATATAAAAAGAACCGAAGAAATGGAACGCTCTTCGGCTTTTCGGTGTCTACTGAAATCAAGGTATTAATGGGAATACCAGCCTAAGATATTTGGAGTTCAGAGAGGGCGCGTTTGATTTTCAAACTTCGCAACAGAACCATCAATTCATTTTAGCTTAAATTTGAAAAAAAAGATAGTTAGAACTGGACTAAATTCAAATAAATGGATACAAAATGGAATACATCTTCTTAGGTCAATACCCGAATTGCTAGTTGATTTCATTGGAAAATAAATAAGTCGTGCTATCCTAATCTTAAACCACTAGGCATTAGAAAGCGCACGACTTA
>NZ_JBEXKX010000123.1:0-1314 GCF_040609695.1 Amycolatopsis sp. NPDC004625 | reverse complement strand
TTTTTGTAGCCATAGTGTCTCTCATTACCTTTAATTGTCCAGCGAGCAGCTGTATCCTTCTGTGCTCTTTTGTTCTTCGTCCAATTCACTGGTACCCTATTTTTATTCAATTATCTCTAAAGATGGCAAACTTTCTATTAAATCAATTGTTTGCATAGATACATTGATAATGGATAATAAGAGATTGAAAATATATTTTGGATTGTTTGAAAACTCGTTAGGGTCATCAACAATGCCAGATTTTTTATCTTTTTTCACTTGGTATTGGTCAATAATCCACTCAATTGCAGGCTTTCCGTTTACCACATACTCATAGGCACGTTCAGGAATGTCTGATATGGAAAGGTTATAATAAACTAGACACAAAGTTAAGAGAAATCGTGGAAAGGTTTATTATGGCAAGAAGAAAATTCGATAAACAATTTAAAACTTCTGCAGTAAAACTCATTCTTGAAGAGGGTTTCTCTGTTAAAGAAGTCAGCCAAGAGCTTGAGGTTCATGCCAATAGTCTTTATCGCTGGGTTCAAGAAGTTGAAGAATATGGAGAAAGTGCTTTTCCAGGCAATGGGACAGCCCTAGCTGATGCCCAACATAAGATTAAATTGTTAGAGAAAGAAAATCGTTATCTTCAGGAGGAACTTGAACTTCTAAAAAAGTTCCGGGTCTTCTTGAAGCGAAGCAAGTAAAACGTTTTGAATTTCTCTTGAAACATCATGGGAAGATAAAAATTAAGCATGCAGTAAAAGTTCTTAAGGTTTCTCGTTCAGGTTTCTATGAATACATGCATCGTCGTCCTTCAAAACAACAAGTGGAGAGAGAAATTCTCTCAGAGAAGATAAAAGCTGTCTTTCATGAGCATAAGGGACGCTATGGTGCGGTTAGAATTACCAAGGTACTTCATAATACTGGTATTATGACCAACACGAAACGTGTTGGGAAACTGATGCACTTGATGGGACTTTATGCCAAGGGAAGCCGTTATAAATATAAACATTACAACAGAAAAGGAGCTTCGCTTTCAAGCCCCAATTTAATTAATCAGATCTTTAAAGCAACAGCTCCTAATAAAGTATGGCTGGGAGACATGACCTATATCCCTACCAAAGAAGGCACCTTATACTTAGCCGTGAATATCGACGTTTTTTCACGTAAGATTGTAGGCTGGTCAATGTCTTCACGGATGCAAGATAAACTGGTGAGGGATTGCTTCTTACAAGCTTGTGGGAAAGAACATCCTCAGGCGATGCTCTCGTTCGACGTCTCGTTCCAGGAGATCTTCACGACCCTCTGCGGCGGCGGGGCGCTGCACCTGAT
>NZ_JBEXKX010000122.1:0-1352 GCF_040609695.1 Amycolatopsis sp. NPDC004625 | reverse complement strand
TTTTGACTAATCCATTTAGATTAACAAGAACATAGTTATTTTTATATAACTGATCAATGGTTTTATTGAATTCGGAAATAGTGACCATATAATCTTTATACCCTTGTGCTTGCTGGGTATGAAAAGCCTTAGCTGGATCAACAATCAGACTATGAAAGAAGACGTGTGAGATTTTGGTCGGGTCTTCCCATTTTACCAAGGATTCTTTTTCTTTTTTCAAAGTTGCTAACAATTGTTGCGCTTCTTTGGCGTCGTCTTTTTCAAGTAAGGCGATGGCTTCATCATAATGATAACTTGCAGCAAGCTGTTTTGCTTGATCAAGCTGTTTCGTCGTTTGTTTATCTTCAACAGGTTTTGAGCTGCTGCTTGAGTGTTGAGTTGTTTGACTAGTGTTTTCTAATTTATTGTTTGTTACTGCTTGTGTAACAAAAAAGATACTTACACCTAGAATAATAACAGTGCATACAGAAGTGACAGCCAATATGATTTTGTGTGTATGTTTCATTTTATCGTCCCCTACTACTTTTTGATTTCAAAAACCCCCGTAAGCTTTTCTTAACCTTTTGAAAAACTTCCCATAACCATTGTAACGAATATAGGGTTCTGTTGCAAAGTTTTAAATCTACTATCAAATAAGGTAGAATAATAGAAAAAGATAGCAGGAGGAATGACGATGAATCATTTTAAAGGAAAGCAATTTCAGCAGGATGTGATTATTGTAGCCGTGGGCTACTATCTTCGTTATAACCTTAGCTATCGTGAAGTTCAAGAAATCTTATATGATCGTGGCATTAACGTTTCTCATACGACGATTTATCGTTGGGTGCAAGAATATGGCAAACTACTCTATCAAATTTGGAAAAAGAAAAATAAAAAATCCTTTTATTCATGGAAAATGGATGAAACGTACATCAAAATTAAAGGAAAATGGCATTATTTGTATCGAGCCATCGATGCAGATGGTTTAACCTTGGATATTTGGTTACGTAAAAAACGGGACACACAAGCAGCCTATGCTTTTCTTAAGCGGTTAGTGAAGCAGTTTGATGAACCGAAGGTTGTAGTCACAGATAAAGCCCCCTCTATTACAAGTGCCTTTAAGAAACTAAAAGAATACGGCTTTTATCAAGGGACAGAACATCGTACCATTAAATACCTGAATAATTTGATTGAACAAGACCATCGTCCAGTAAAGAGACGCAATAAATTCTATCGAAGTTTACGCACTGCCTCACCCACGATTAAAGGCATGGAAGCCATTCGAGGATTATATAAGAAAACCCGAAAAGAAGGCACTCTCTTCGGCTTTTCGGTGTCTACTGAAATCAAGGTATTAATGGGAATAACAGCCT
>NZ_JBEXKX010000121.1:0-1544 GCF_040609695.1 Amycolatopsis sp. NPDC004625 | reverse complement strand
TTCCACATCCGCGGGGAGATGGGCGGGTTCTGGGCGCCGCCGATCAAGCTGCTCGACGGGCTCTGGTTCCGGGTGGGGGATCAGTGGCTGGGCAGCGGGACCACCGCGGTCGGTTACGCCAGCGGCGACGGCTACGAGCGGTTCCGCTACCGGACCGCGGGCGGCCTGACGGCGGAGCGCGTCCAGTTCGTGCCGGACGGATCGGCCACCACGCTCGTCGCGCTCAGCCTGCGCAGCCCGGTGAGCCGCACGGTCGCCCTCCGGGTCGACGCCCACTCGGAGCTGGTGCCCGCCTACCCGTGGACGTCGACCACGCCGTCCTCGGCTTCCGTCGACCTGCCCGACACCGTGAGCTCCGACGGGACGGCGTTGACCTTCCGCGACACCGGGACGGCGCCGGGGGCACGTCCGCACGACTACAGCGCGGTCGTCGCCGGCGACCAGCGCCCGGTCGCGACCGCCACGACGGGCACGCACCGAGGTCCGCAGGATCCGCCCGTGCTGTGCCCGCCGTCCGGGACGGCTCCGCCTCGCTGCGACGACAGCAGCGCGGGCAAGGGCGCCGGCGGTGCGCTCGACTACCGGGTCGACGTCCCGGCCGGCCGCACGAAGACGTTGTGGTTCGCGGTGGCCGGCTCCACCGCGAACGCCACCGAAGCGGCCCGCTCCGTCCGGACGGCGTTGGCCGGCCCGGCCGCCGCCTGGGCGGGCAAGCTCGCCGGACGACGGGCCGCCGTCGCGCCGACCCAGGTGGACCTGCCGGGTGACCGGGCGCTGCAGGCCGCGGTGCGGTGGAGCAAGAGCAACCTCGCGGATTCGGTGCAGCAGGCCGGGAACCTCCGGATCCGGCCGGTGTCGGCGGGTACGGCCTACCCGCCCGCGGTCGGCACCGTCCCGGCCGCCCGCTGGATCGGCGCCGGATTCCCCGACTACCCGTGGCTGTTCGGCACCGACGGGGAGTACAGCGCCTTCGCGGCCGTGGCGGCCGGCCGCTTCGACCTGGTCCGCGACCACCTGCGCGCGCTGCGCGACGTCAGCGACCTGGTCAACCGGCGCAGCGGGAAGATCGTGCACGAAGTCGTTTCCACCGGGGACGTGTACTTCGGTGCGAACGGCGACCCGGGCAACACCGACGAGACCGCGAAGTTCCCGAGCGTGGTCGCGTTGTTGTGGCGCTGGACCGGCGACAACCGGGTCCTCGACGACTTCTACGACCTCTCCGCCCGCGCGCTGGAGTACATCGCGACGAACCTCGACGCCGACCACGACGGCTGGCCCGAGGGGCTGGGCAACGTCGAACGTCCCGGCATGGGCGCGGAAAAGCTCGACAACACCGTCTACTACGTCCGCGGCCTCGCCGACCTGGCCGCCATGGCCGAAAGCCGCGGCGACCGCGCGACCGCCCGCTGGGCCCAGGGCCGGTTCGACGACCTGCGCGGCCGGTTCGACGCGACCTGGTGGGCGGGTGACGACGCCGCCGGGTACGGCGACTCCCTGGGCGAGGACAACACGCCCGTCTTCCAGCGGCACTGGATCGGCCTGAC
>NZ_JBEXKX010000120.1:0-1703 GCF_040609695.1 Amycolatopsis sp. NPDC004625 | reverse complement strand
TTCTTCTTGAAATTACTGTTTGGAGTTCAGTTACAAAGTAACTAGCGGCTACTATTGCATCATTACTTAATTGTGGCATAGAAGCGTGACCTCCGTTTCCTTTGATTGTAATGGTGAAATTAGAACGTCCCGTTTGAGTTTCTTTATTATGATAGGCAATGACCCCTGTTTTAATTGTAGTCATCACATGAACCCCGATCATATTATCGACACCGTCAAGAGCTCCTGCTTTAATCATACCTTTGGCACCACCAGGAGATACTTCCTCTGCTGGTTGATGGACAATTCTAACTCTTCCCGGAAGTTCTTGTTTTATTTTTACTAGTTCTCTAGCAAGTACCATCAAATATGCAGTATGTGCATCGTGTCCACAGGCATGCATTACTCCTGGATTGACCGATTTAAAACTTAAATCATTATCTTCAAAAATAGCAAGAGCATCAAAGTCTGCTCTCAACGCAAGAGTTTTTCCGGATTTTCCACCTTCAATATCAACGATGATTCCAAATCCCTTTCCGATAAGTTTTGGTTCACAGTCAAGTTCTTTATAAAAGCCCATAATATACTTAAATGTTTCTTTTTCTTGAAAAGAAATTTCTGGGTATTGATGAAGATGACGCCTAATTTGAATCATTTCATTCTCATATTGTGTTAAGCTAGTCAACAAATTATTAAGTAGTTTCATATGATACCTCTAAACTTTCTACCCGAATTGCTAGTTAATTTCATTGGAAAATAAATAAGTCGTGCTATCCTAATCTTAAACCACTAAGCATTAGAAAGCGCACGACTTATATGACTTATAATAGCACACTTCCAAAAGTTTTTGTTTATTTACTGACAACCATTGAGACGCTTTATCAAACGAGTGTTCCCCTTGAGGTTCAAAACCGAAAGAACGTCCATCTCGCAACATCAGATTGCTTAGTTATCGCTTGTTACCTATGGGGCGTACTGCATTTTAGTGAAACGCTTAAAGCTAAGCACCAATTGGCTCAAAGTTTATTTCCTAATTTCCTAGAATATTCTCGCTTTGTCCGCCGTTGTAATGCCCTCTTACCGAGTATCCAAGTCATTCGCCAAGCACTCGTCTTTAAAGAGGTTGAAGGAATGAGTGTATCCATTATTGACAGCTTCCCCATTCCTTTGTGTCAGCCTATTCGTAATTTCAGAAGCAAAGTTCTTGGAGATTATGCAAATGTTGGCTACAATGCTACAAAGGGACAGTACTTCTATGGATGTAAATGTCATGCTTTAGTCAGTGAATCAGGCTATGTCATAGACTACACAATTACTCCTGCTTCAATGGCTGATAGTTCAATGACCGAGGAAGTGTTGAGTCAATTTGGGACACCAACAGTCCTTGGAGATATGGGATATTTAGGTCAGTCACTGCATGATAGGCTGGAATTAAAAGGAATTGATCTAATTACACCTGTCAGGAAGAACATGAAGCAAAAGAAAATCCTTTTCCCTAATTTTTCAAAACGTAGAAAAGTGATTGAGCGAGTTTTTTCTTTTTTGACAAATCTAGGAGCTGAGCGTTGTAAAAGTCGTTCGCCTCAAGGTTTTCAATTGAAATTAGAGATGATACTTTTAGCGTATTCTTTACTGTTAAAATCAGCTAAATCACTGGAACCAGAGACTTTAAGATATTCTATCGGGTATCAAGTCATGGCTAAATAATCAACTAGCAATTCGGG
>NZ_JBEXKX010000119.1:0-3190 GCF_040609695.1 Amycolatopsis sp. NPDC004625 | reverse complement strand
GCAGGCGTCAGTCCATATACATCGTCTTGCGACTTCGCATGGACCTGTGTTTTTTTAGGAGGGTTAGAACCCTCCTAAACACTCACGACCACCCGGCCACTTCCCCGGCCCGGCCGGCTTCGATACCGGTCCTCGGGGCGGGGTTCAGCTGGTCGGGCGGGCCGAGTAGCCGCCCCGGCGCTGGCCCGGCTGGCGCTGGCCAGGCTCGAACCCCTGGCCGAGCGTCGTCGCCGTGGCCGTCTGGCCGTCGACCTTCGCCACCACCGTCACGTTCGTGTCGCCCTGCTTCACGTCGCCCGTCTTCTGGGTCGAGCCGTTCAGCGTATACGTCTGCTTGTAGCCGTCCTTGCTGGTCAGCGTCACCGAGGTGGCGCTCAGCTCCGTCACGTCGCCGGTCTGGAGGCGCTCGGTCGTGTAGCCGCCGCTGCCGTTCGACACCACGAAGTCGCCGTGCAGGGCTTCGCGCAGCGCCGCCATTCCGCCGCCGAAACCGCCGCCCGGTACGCCCTGGCCGCGGAACTGGCCGCCGCCGGGTCCGCCGCCCGGGCCGCCGAAGCCGCCGGGGCCCTGGGCCGTGTTGTCGGCGCTGCTCGTGCCCGCCCAGATCGCTGCTCCGCCGCCCGCCGCGATCACCACGGCGATGCCGGCCGCGATCGCCGTCTTCTTGCCGGACCAGCCCTTCCTCGGGGCGGCCGGGGCCGGGTCGCCCCAGTTGGCGCCCGGCGGCGGGGTGGTCGGCGTCGGCTCGGTCGTCATCGTGTCCTCCGGTCGTACCCACACTGGTCCCGACCAGGCTCGCCGTCGTCGCTGTGATTGAGCTGTGCGGGGCGTCAGCGGGTGCTGTGCCTCGAACGAACGAACTCTCACAGGAAACGCACAGCGACGTCACAGTGAGCGCTGATGAGGCGCCGGGAAGGTGGCACTATGACCGCTATGAACGCCACGTCACCCGGCCCCGGCAAGGCCGACCTGCGGCGCGCCGACGGGAGCCCGGTCCGGGTCCTCGTCGTCGACGACGAGGCGACGCTGGCCGAGCTCGTGTCGATGGCCCTGCGGATGGAGGGCTGGGAGGTGCGCAGCGCGGGCGACGGCACCGAGGCCGTCCGGATCGCGCGCGACTTCCGCCCCGACGCCGTCGTCCTCGACGTCATGCTCCCCGACTTCAGCGGCCTCGAAGTGCTGCGCCGGATGCGGTCCGAGGCGCCGAACCTGCCGGTCCTCTTCCTGACGGCGAAGGACGCGGTCGAGGACCGCATCGCCGGGCTCACCGCGGGCGGCGACGACTACGTGACCAAGCCGTTCAGCCTCGAAGAGGTCGCGCTGCGCCTGCGCGCGCTGCTGCGCCGGGCGGGCGGCGTCACCGGCGCGAGCGGGTCGACGCTCGTCGTCGGCGACCTCACCCTGGACGAGGACAGCCGCGAGGTGCACCGCGGCGGCGATCTGGTGCCGCTGACCGCGACCGAGTTCGAGCTGCTGCGCTACCTCATGCGCAACCCGAAGCGGGTGCTGTCGAAGGCCCAGATCCTGGACCGCGTCTGGAGCTACGACTTCGGCGGGCAGGCCAACATCGTCGAGCTCTACATCTCCTACCTGCGCAAGAAGATCGACGCCGACCGCGAGCCGATGATCCACACCATGCGGGGCGCCGGGTATGTCCTCAAGCCAGCAGGCTGAACCGCGGCGCGTCCGCCGGCCGTGGTCGTTGCGACGGCGGCTGATCGTCCAGCTCGCCGCGCTGCTCGCGCTGGTGTGCGTGGTCGTCGGCGTGGTCACGGAGTTCGCGCTGAGCGAGTTCCTCGTCGGGCAGCAGGACAAGCGGCTGGCCGCGGCCAGCGACCGGGCCTCGCACGCGGGGGAACGGCCGCCGCCGTGGACCTACGGCGAAGCACCGCCGCCGGATCCGCTGCGCGCGCTCGGCCAGGGCGAGGGCACGCTCGCCGTCGTCCAGCGCGGCGCGCTCGCCCAGGGCAGCGTGCTCGACTCCACCGCCGGCGCGCCGTCCAAGCGCCGGACGGGGTACCGCAACATCTCGCCGGAGCAGGTGCTGACGCTGGTCGCGCTGCCGTCCGACGGGAAGCAGCACAGCATCGACCTCGGCGGCAGCCTCGGCGAGTACCGGGTCGTTTCGACGAAGGCCCCGAACGGCGACAAGACGGTCATCGGCCTGCCGCTGAAGGACGTCAACGAGACGCTCTGGCAGCTCGGGTTCATCCTCGGCGGCGTCGCGCTCGCCGGGATCCTGGTGGCGGGCGCGGTCGGCGCGGCGACGATCCGCCGCACGATGCGGCCGCTCGACCGGCTGGCCGCGACCGCGACGCGCGTCTCGGAGCTACCGCTGGACCGCGGCGAAGTCGCGCTGTCCGAACGCGTCCCGGAGGCCGACACCGACCCGGGCACCGAGGTCGGCAAGGTCGGCTCGGCGCTGAACCGGATGCTGCAGCACGTCGCGAACGCGTTGTCCGCGCGGCACGCGAGCGAGAACCGCGTCCGCCAGTTCGTCGCGGACGCCAGCCACGAACTCCGGACACCGCTGGCGGCGATCCGCGGCTACGCGGAGCTGACCCGCCGCGGCGGCGAGCAGGTGCCCCCGGACGTCGCGTTCGCGATGAGCCGCGTGGAGTCCGAGTCCCGCCGGATGACGACGCTGGTGGAGGACCTGCTGCTGCTCGCCCGGCTGGATTCGGGCCGCCCGGTGGTGCACGAGTGGGTCGACCTGTGCCGCCTGGTGGCCGACGCGGTCGCGGACGCGCACGTGGCGGGCCCGGACCACAAGTGGCTGATGGAGGTCCCGGGCGAGCCGATCGGCGTCCTCGGCGACGCGAACCAGCTGCACCAGGTGGTGATCAACGTGCTGGCCAACGCCCGCACGCACACCCCGCCGGGCACCACGGTGACGACGACGCTGTCCACATCGGACGGAATCGTCCGGCTCCGGGTGGCCGACGACGGCCCGGGCATCCCGCCGGAGATCCTCCCGGACATCTTCGAGCGCTTCGCCCGCGGGGACAATTCGCGGTCGCGGGCGGCGGGGAGCACGGGGCTGGGCCTGGCCATCGTGGCGGCGGTGGTGGGTGTGCACGGCGGCCGGGTCGGGGTGCAGAGCCGGCCGGGGCGGACCGAGTTCGAGATCACCTTCGCGGCCGCGCGGTCGTGAGTGGTAAGGCGGGTTCTAACCCTCCTTACCACTCAC
>NZ_JBEXKX010000118.1:0-3756 GCF_040609695.1 Amycolatopsis sp. NPDC004625 | reverse complement strand
CGGCCCCCCCCCCGTCGCCGGCCGGGGGTTTTTTTTCTTTTGCCTTTTAACACACCCGCCTTACCACTCACGACCGGGTGCGGCAGGGCTCAGAGCTTGACCGGGTAGACCGGTTCGGGGATCTCGGGCTTGATGCGGTGCTCGACGAAGATGCCGTGCCAGAGCATGAACACGATCAGCGCCCACAGCTGGCGGCTGCGGTCCAGCTGGCCCGCCCTGTGCTCCTCGAGCAGCGCCAGGATCGCCTTCTTGTCCAGCAGCTCCTCGGTCTTCGAGTCGCTGATGATCCCCTTCGCCCAGTCGTACATCTCGTTGCGCAGCCACAGCCGGATCGGGACCGGGAAGCCGAGCTTGCGGCGGTTCAGCACGTGCGCCGGGATGATCTTCGCCAGGGCCTGGCGCAGCGCGTACTTCGTGGTGCCGTGGGCCAGCTTCTGGTCCAGCGGGATCGACGCGGCGACCTTGAACACCTCGGCGTCCAGGAACGGCACGCGCAGTTCCAGGGAGTTCGCCATCGTCACCTTGTCGGCCTTGACCAGGATGTCGCCGCGCAGCCACGTGTAGAGGTCGACGTGCTGCATGCGGGCCACCGGATCCCAGCCGCGCGAGACGTCGTACCAAGGCGCCGTGACGTCCTTGAAGCCCACGCCCTCCTGATAGGTGCGAAGAACGTTCCGCAGCTGGTCGTCGCGGAAGTTGCGGGCGTTGCCGTAGTAGCGGTCCTCCAGCGGCAGCGCGCCGCGGCGCAGCAGGTCCTTGCCGCGGGTGCCCTCGGGGATCTTCGTCGACACCTTGCCGATCAGCTTCCGCATGCCACCGGGGATCTTCTCGAACGGCGCCAGCGAAATCGGCTCGTTGTAGATCGTGTAGCCGCCGAACAGCTCGTCCGCGCCCTCGCCCGACAGCACCGCCTTGACGTGCTTGCGGGCCTCGCGGGCGATGAACCACAGCGGGACCAGCGCCGGGTCGGCCACCGGGTCGTCGAGGTACCAGACGATGAGCGGCAGGACCTCCATCATCTCGTCCGCCGACACCGTCCGGACCACGTGCTTGACGCCGATCGCGGCGGCCGACTCGGCGGCGACGTCGACCTCGGAGTAGCCCTCGCGCTCGAACCCGGTGGTGAACGCGATCAGGTTCGGGTTGTGCTCCTTGGCCAGCGTCGCGGTGGCCGTGGAGTCGATGCCGCCCGACAGGAACGCGCCGACGGTGACGTCGGGGTCCGAAATCATGTGCTTGCCGACCGAGTCGCGCATCACATCGGCGATCCGCTGGTGCAGTTCCTCCGCTTCGGCCTGCGTGTTCACCGGCTTCGCGCTGAACTGCGGGTGGAAGTAGCGGGTGAACTTCACCTCACCGCCGGGCACCACCTCGAACGAGGTGCCGGACTCGACGCGCCGGATCGCCGTGTGCAGCGACTCGGGCTCGGGCACGTACTGGAGCACCAGGTAGTGCTGGAGGGCCGTGCGGTCCAGTTCCTGCGCGACGCCGAGGACGTCCGAAAGCTCCAGCAGGCTCTTTTTCTCGCTGGAGAACGCCACCCCGCCGGGGCCGGCCGAGTAGAACAGCGGCTTGATCCCGAACGGGTCGCGCGCGCCGAAGACCCGTTTCTCCTGCGAGTCCCAGATCATGAAGGCGAACATCCCGCGCAGGCGCTTCACCCAGTCGGCGCCGAGGTAGTGGAAGCCGGCGACGATGGCCTCGCCGTCACCCTCGGTCTCGAACTTCGCCCCGTGCTGCTCGGCGAGCTCGGCCCGCAGCTCCAGGTAGTTGTAGATCTCGCCGTTGAAGTTCATCGTGTACCGGCCCGGCGCCTCCGGCGGCCCCCAGACCAGCGGCTGGTGCGCGTGCTCGACGTCGATGAAGGCGAGCCGGTTGAAGCCGTAGACGACCTCGGCGTCGGCCCAGGTGTCCTGCTCGTCGGGGCCGCGGTGGCGCTGGCAGCGCATGGCCGCGCCGACGGCGTCACGCGCGTTCGCCGCGCCGGTCTCGGTCGCGCAGATCAGTCCAAGCAGGCCGCACACGGGTACTCACACACCTTCGGGGTCTTCACCGGGCTGGGGAAGGCCCCAGTATGCCGGGACCGCCGTGGCGAGTACCACGCGCGTCGAGGGTTACCCCTTGGTCAGCAGGATGGGCCAACTCGGCTAGGCTCCGCCTGTCACAAAGATCGGTCGTAGGAGGCTCTGGGTGAAAGGGCGAGGCGCAGTGGGACAACCCGAGCGCACCCTGGGGAAGCGGACCGTGCGCGTCGCCGCGCTGGCCGTGCTGGTCGCGCTGACCGCGACGGGCTGCTCCGGCGACGAGATCCTGCGGTTCGGGTGGCCGGTCGGTGTCACCGAGCAGGCGAACCAGATGCGCACGCTGTGGACCTGGGCCGTGGTGGCCGCGCTGGTCGTCGGGGTGATCGTGTGGGGCCTGATCTTCTGGACCGCGACGTTCCACCGCAAGAAGAAGACCGCCGAAGGCGAGCCGGAGGAGCTGCCCCGGCAGTTCCAGTACAACATCCCGCTGGAGCTGTTCACGGTCGTCGTCCCGACGATCATGGTCTGCGTCCTGTTCTTCTTCACCGCGACGACGGAGTCGAAGGTCCTGGACAAGATCCCGAACCCGGACGTCAAGGTCCAGGTCGTGGCGTTCCAGTGGAACTGGGAGTTCAAGTACGAGGACGCCAACGCGGCGAAGCCCGACGGCAGCGGCCAGGTCAGCACGGTCGGCTCGTCCGGCGAGATCCCGCTGCTGGTGCTCCCGGTCGGCAAGACCATCCAGTACGACCTGGTCTCCACCGACGTCATCCACTCCTTCTGGGTGCCGGAGTTCCACTTCAAGCGGGACGTCTTCCCGAACCCGGACAAGAACAACCAGGACAGTTCCTTCCAGAACAAGATCGACCGCGAAGGCTCCTTCGTCGGCCGGTGCGCGGAACTGTGCGGCACCTACCACTCGGTGATGAACTTCGAGGTCCGCGCGCTGTCGGCGGACAAGTACGACGCGTACATCGCGCTGCGCAAGCAGGTGAACCCGGCGACCGGCCAGACGTTCACCGCCGCCGAAGCGCTGGCGAAGATGAACTGCGGCGAGCTGTGCACCCCGCACGCGGTGACCACCCAGCCGTTCAACACCGACCGCACGGCGCGCACCGCGTCCAACTGACGCCGGTACCCAAGGAGTAGGAAAGACCCATGAAGGTCGAAGCCCGCATCTTCTTCATCGTGGCGATCTTCGCCGTGTTCATGGCGGCCGTGTACTGGGTGTGGACCGGCCTGGCCGCGACCCACGGGCCCGAGCCGGTCGGCATCGTCGCCCTGTTCCTCACCGGCGGCCTGGCGTTCCTGGCGGGCAGCTACCTGCAGTTCGTCTCCCGCCGCATCGAGCCGCGCCCGGAGGACCGCGAGGACGCCGAGATCAGCGACGGCGCGGGCGAGCTGGGCTTCTTCAGCCCGGGCAGCTACTGGCCGATCGGCATGGCGGCCACCGCGGCGCTCGCGGCCCTGGCGCTGGCGTTCTTCCACATCTGGCTGCTGGTCATCGCGCTGGTCGCGCTGCTGATCACGATCGGCGGCCTGGTTTTCGAGTACCACACCGGCCCGTCGCACGACTGAGCCACTTTCGGAACCGGCCGTCACGCACTGCGCGTGGCGGCCGTTTCCGTGTCTGCCGCGGGAGGGGGGGGGGTAGGTGGGCGGGTGCGGTCCGCGCAGGCGGCTGAACTGGTGGCGCCCCGCGGCGGCGGGCGCGTGGCCGCGCGGGGGCGGG
>NZ_JBEXKX010000117.1:0-4140 GCF_040609695.1 Amycolatopsis sp. NPDC004625 | reverse complement strand
CTGCACGTGCCGCCCCGGGGCGGCCCCCCTCTTCCCCGCCCCCCCTTTCTCCACCCCCTCCTGTACTGACCCATTTGCCGGGCGTGCGGTGTTGTTTTTTTACTGGGTTTAAAACCCGCCTAAACACTCACGACGGTGCGGGAGGGCGGGAAGCTGCTGGTGACGGGCCCCACATCCCCCTGAACGGGCGCACCCGACAGGGCTGCGAGGCGCAACGGCTACCCTGGTGGTCCGAAGGCCGCACGAGCAGCAGGAGGTGCGGGTGAGCCAGGAGCTCGACGCCGCGGTGCCCGCGAAGCAGGGCGCCCAGCAGAACGGGCAGGCGGCGGCACAGCCCGCGCCGCCGAAGCCGAACGGCGCGGCGCCGAACCCGTCCGCCACCCGCCGGGTCCGGGCGCGCCTCGCCCGGCGGATCACCGCGCAGCGTGCCGCCCCGGTCAAGCAGGTCCTCGAACCCCTGGCCGTCATCCACCGCGAGCTCCACCCCAACGCCGACCTCGGCCTGCTCCAGCGCGCCTACGACGTCGCCGAGGAGCTGCACCGCAACCAGCGGCGCAAGTCCGGCGACCCGTACATCACCCACCCGCTCGCCGTCGCCACCATCCTCGCCGAGCTGGGCATGGACACCACCACGCTCGTCGCGGCCCTCCTGCACGACACGGTCGAGGACACCGGGTACGCCGTCGAGAGCCTGAAGGCCGACTTCGGCGAGAAGGTCGCCGAGCTGGTCGACGGCGTCACGAAGCTGGACAAGGTGCAGCTCGGCTCGTCCGCCGAGGCCGAGACCATCCGCAAGATGGTCATCGCGATGGCCAAGGACCCCCGCGTCCTGGTCATCAAGCTCGCCGACCGGCTGCACAACATGCGCACCATGCGCTTCCTGCCGCCGGAGAAGCAGGCCCGCAAGGCCCGCGAAACGCTCGAAGTCCTCGCCCCGCTGGCCCACCGCCTCGGCATGGCCACGGTCAAGTGGGAGCTGGAAGACCTCGCGTTCGCCATCCTGCAGCCCAAGAAGTACGACGAGATCGTCCGCCTGGTCGCCGACCGCGCGCCCTCGCGTGACATCTACCTGCGCTCGGTCATCACGGACCTGACCAGCAACCTCGTCTCGTCGCGGATCACCGCGAAGGTCGAGGGCCGGCCGAAGCACTACTACTCGATCCACCAGAAGATGATCGTCCGCGGCCGCGACCTGGACGACATCCACGACCTGGTCGGCGTCCGGATCCTGGTCGAGGACGTCCGCGACTGCTACGCCGCCATGGGTGTCGTCCACGCCCTCTGGCAGCCGGTGCCCGGCCGGTTCAAGGACTACATCGCCCAGCCGCGGTTCGGCGTCTACCAGTCGCTGCACACGACGGTGATCGGCCCGGACGGCAAGCCCCTCGAAGTGCAGATCCGCACCTACGAGATGCACCGCACCGCCGAGTACGGCATCGCCGCGCACTGGCGGTACAAGGAAACCAAGGGCACCCACAACGGCAACGCGATGGACGTCGACGAGATGGCGTGGATGCGCCAGCTCCTCGACTGGCAGCGCGAGGCGGCGGACCCGGGCGACTTCCTCGAATCCCTGCGCTACGAGCTGGCCTCGCGCGAGATCTTCGTGTTCACCCCGAAGGGCGACGTCATCACGCTGCCGGTGGAGTCGACGCCGGTCGACTTCGCCTACGCCGTGCACACCGAGGTCGGCCACCGCTGCATCGGCGCCCGCGTCAACGGCCGCCTGGTCGCGCTCGAACGCAAGCTGGAAAACGGCGAAGTCGTCGAGATCTTCACGTCGAAGGCGGAGAACGCCGGCCCGTCGCGTGACTGGCTGCAGTTCGCCGGTTCGCCGAAGGCGCGCGCCAAGATCCGGCAGTGGTTCGCCAAGGAACGCCGCGACGAGGCGATCGAGGGCGGCAAGGAAGCCATCACCAAGGAGATCCGCAAGGTCGGCCTGCCGATCCAGCGGCTCGTCTCGGCGGAGTCCATGGGCGCGGTGGCCACCGAGCTGCGTCACGCCGACATCTCGTCGCTGTACGCGGCCGTCGGCGAGGGGCACACGAGCGCGAAGCACGTCGTCCAGCGCCTGGTCGCGCTGATCGGCGGCGTCGACGCGGCGGAGGAGGAGCTCGCCGAGCGCGCGACGCCGTCCACCGTGACCCGTCGCCGCGGTTCCAACGACGTCGGCGTGGTCGTCAAGGGCGCCAGCGACGTCTGGGCGAAGCTCGCCCGCTGCTGCACCCCGGTGCCGGGCGACGAGATCCTCGGCTTCGTGACCCGCGGCGGCGGCGTTTCGGTGCACCGGACCGACTGCACGAACGCCGGTGACCTGCAGTCCCAGCCCGAGCGGCTGGTCGAGGTCGAGTGGGCGCCTTCGGCGTCTTCGGTGTTCCTGGTGGCCATCCAGGTCGAGGCGCTCGACCGGCACCGCCTGCTTTCGGACGTGACCAAGGTGCTGGCCGACGAGAAGGTCAACATCCTCTCGGCGTCGGTGACCACGTCCCGGGACAGGGTCGCGGTCAGCCGCTTCTCGTTCGAGATGGGCGACCCGAAGCACCTCGGCCACGTCCTCAAGGTGGTCCGCGGCGTGGAAGGCGTCTACGACGTCTACCGCGTGACGTCGGCTTCCTGAGGGACCCAGGAGACGCCGGCGGCCGCGGCGATCCGCGCGCGTGACTCCAGGAGCCGCGCGCGCAACGGCGGCAGGTCGACGTCGAGCAGGCGCCCGTCCCGTTTGACCGCCTTCCCGGCGACCCAGACGCTGTCCACCAGCCCGGGGTGACCGGCGCTGACGATCGTGCCGACCGGGTCGCAGACGGGGAAGACCGAGAGGTCTTCGGCGTCGAGCAGGACGAGGTCGGCGTCCTTGCCGGGGGTGAGGCTGCCGGTGTCGCGGCCGCAGGCCCGGGCGCCGTTCACCGTGGCGCATTCGAGCACGGTCCGCGTCGTCAGGCCGCGGTCGGCGGCCAAGGCCGTGCGCATGGCGCCGAACAGGTCGCCCCCGGCGGACAGGCAGTCGTCGACCGACAGCGTCGGGCGGATGCCGGCAGCCAGGGCCCGGCCGGTGATCGGCGGCTCGAAGCCCATCTTCAGCTCGACGTCCGGGCTGACCGACACCGAGGAACCCGCGTCGGCGAGCATCGCCAGCTGGTCGTCGGACAGGCCGTTGCCGTGCACGACGGTGGTGCGCTCGTCGAGCAGCCCGCGCTCCCGCATCCCGGCGATCGGCCGGTCGCCCCCGCGCCACCCGCCGGTGCCGTGGACGTGCACGCTGACCGGCAGGCCGAGTTCCCGCGCCAGGGCGACATCGGCGGCGGTCTCGTCCATGGTGGACACCACCGGGCCGCGCAGGCCCAGCGCCAGGTCCTCGCCCGGCAGCAGCTTCCGCACCCGCCGGATCTCCGGCGCGATGTCCGGCCCGTCGGCGCCGTAGCAGAAGATCGAGTGGCCGGGTGCGTCGCGCAGCCCGGCGATCGCGGCGTCGGCGTTCTCCGGGTGGAGGGCGCAGTGGAACCAGTCGAGCAGGGTCGTGACGCCGGAGTTCAGGGCTTCGAGGCGGCCGAGGAGGTTGCCCAGGTAGACGTCTTCGGGCCGGTAGTGCGGTTTGAGCGTGCCGTGCGCGGCGGCGCGGTACTGGTCGAACGTCCAGTCCGCGCCGAGGCCGCGGAACGCCGTCTGCCAGGTGTGCCGGTGGGTGTCGACGAAGCCGGGCAGCACGATCTTGCCCGTCGCGTCGACGATCTCGGCGTCGGCGGCAGCGATTTCCGGCGCGACGGCGGCGATCCGGCTGCCCTCGATGAGCACGTCGTCGCGGGGAAGGTCCCCGAGTGCCGGGTCCATGCTGACCACCATGCCGCCGCGCAGCAGTGTCTTCATCGGTCTCCTCCAGAAGTTGACGCGTCAACTCTGTATGCTACGCCCATGCTGGAGCCGGCGGAGTGGGAGTTCTGGGACACGTGGATGCGCGCCCAGCGGCTGCTCGCCCGCGAGCTCGACCGCGGGCTGCAGCGCGACTGCGGCATCTCGAAAGCCGAGTTCAGCGTGCTGATGACGCTGAGCCGGCCGGACGCGATCACGTTGAGCTCCACCGAGATGTCCGGGCGCGCCGCGTTGAAGCCGGCGACGTACTTGTCCATGCCGGTGAGCCAGGACCAG
>NZ_JBEXKX010000116.1:0-4327 GCF_040609695.1 Amycolatopsis sp. NPDC004625 | reverse complement strand
GGCCGGGGGGGGGGGGGGGGGGGGGGGGGGGGGGGGGGGGTGTGGTTGGGGGTGGGGGGGGTTACCCCCCCCCCACACCCCCCCCCGACCCGCTGCCTCTTTCGTTCCGCGCTCCGGCGTGGTTACATCGGGGTCACTCCGTCTGAGAGCGCTCCCAGGAGCCGGAACGAAGTGGAGACAGCAATGAAGCTGAGGTATGCCCTGTCCGCGGCCGCACTGGCCGTGGCCGGGCTCGTCGCACCGGCCGTCGCCGCCGCGCCGGCCGCGCACGCCGACACCCTGATCTGCGACCAGTACGGGACGACCACCGTCGGCGGCAAGTACGTCGTCATGAACAACCGCTGGGGCAGCAGCGCCCAGCAGTGCATCAACGTCACCGGCAACGGGTTCCGGATCCAGACCCAGCAGGGCTCGACCTCCGGCGGGGCACCCCTGTCCTACCCGGCGATCTACGTCGGGTGCCACTACGGGAACTGCTCGCCGGGCACGAACCTGCCGAAGCAGCTGAGCCAGATCGGCAGCGTGCCGTCGTCGATCTCCTACAACTACGTGGGCAATTCGGTCTTCGACGCCTCCTACGACATCTGGATGGACCCGACCGCGAAGACGACCGGCGTCAACCAGATGGAGCTGATGATCTGGCTGAACCACACCGGCAACGTCCAGCCGGTCGGCAGCCGGGTCGGCAGCACGTCGCTCGGCGGCCGCAGCTGGGACGTGTGGCAGGGCAACAACGGCGGCAACGACGTGGTTTCCTACGTCGCCACCTCGGCCATCTCCAGCTGGTCGTTCAACATCCTGGACTTCCTCAAGGACGTCGACGCCCGCACCCGGGTCGACACCTCGTGGTACCTGACCAGCATCCAGGCCGGCTTCGAACCGTGGAGCGGCGGCGTCGGCCTCGCGGTCAACTCGTTCTCCGCCGACGTCACCGCCGGCAGCAACAACGGCGGCACCGGGCAGACCATCGTGGGCCAGGGCAGCGGGCGCTGCCTGGACATCCAGGCGAACGGCACGGCCGACGGCACCGCGATCGCCCTGTGGGACTGCAACGGCGGGAACAACCAGAAGTGGACGCGCACCGGCAGCACGTTCACCAACCCCGCCACCGGCAAGTGCCTGGACGCGAGCAGCTCGACCGCCAACGGCTCCCCGGCGCGGCTGTGGGGCTGCAACGGTTCGGGCGGCCAGAACTGGCAGGTGAACGGCAACGGCACCATCACCAACCCGCAGTCCGGGCGGTGCCTGGACGCCAGCGGGCAGGGCACCGCGAACGGCACCCGCGTACAGCTGTGGGACTGCGCCGGCAACGGCACCCAGGCCAACCAGGTCTGGTCGCTGCGCTGATCCCGGTGGCGCCCCGCGGGTTTCCGCGGGGCGCCACTGAAACTTTCATGGCCGGGCAACGGTTTGTGTTAGCGTTCACATTTCCCGGCCGCAGTCCGGCTCGCCGTCACGTCCGATGGGAGTTCCGTTGTCGCACGCACACATCCGTCCCTTGTGGAGGGTCATCGCGGCCGTCGCCGGCCTGGTGACCGCTTCGCTCGTGTCCGCGACGCCGTCGAGCGCCGCGGCGGCGCCGATCACCAAGCCGCCCATGGGGTGGAACTCCTGGAACTCCTACGCCGGCGCGATCGACCACACCGCCATCGAGCAGCAGGCGGACGCCCTGGTCTCGTCCGGTATGAAGGACGCGGGCTACGAGTACGTCAACATCGACGACGGCTGGTGGACCGGCAGCCGCGACTCGGGCGGGAACATGACCGTCGACACCGCGAAGTGGCCGGGCGGGATGTCCGCCATCACCGCCTACATCCACAGCAAGGGCCTCAAGGCGGGCATCTACACCGACGCCGGCCGCAACGGCTGCGGCTACTACTACCCCACCGGGCACCCGGCCTACCCGGGCACCGGCGCCGAAGGCCACTACGACCAGGACTTCCTGCAGTTCTCGCGCTGGGGCTTCGACTACGTGAAGGTCGACTGGTGCGGCGGCAACGCCGAGAAGCTCGACGCGCGCGCCAGCTACACCGCGATCAGCGACTCGATCACCCGCGCCACGGCCCAGACCGGCCGCCCGATGACGTTCTCCGTCTGCGAATGGGGCGGGAACCAGCCGTGGAACTGGGCGCCGGGCATCGCCAACCTGTGGCGGACCAGCAACGACATCATCTACTGGGGCGAGAAGCCGTCGATGTCGCGCGTGCTGGCCAACTTCGACGCCGCGCAGCACCCGAGCGCGCAGAGTCCCGGCCACTACAACGATCCCGACATGCTCGTCGCCGGCTTGTCCGGCTTCTCGGACGCGCAGAACCGCACCCACCTGAGCCTGTGGGCCGTCTCGGGCGCCCCGCTGATCGCGGGCAACAAGCCCAGTGACATGAGCGCCGCGACCCGCGCCGCCCTGACGAACCGCGAGATGATCGCCGTCGACCAGGACGCGCTCGGGCGGCAGGGCACGAAGGTCGCCGAGGACGCCTCGGGGCTGCAGGTGTACTCGAAGGTGCTGTCCGGCACCGGCCGCCGGGCGGTCGTGCTGCTCAACCGCACGGGCTCGGCCGCGACGATCACCGCCCGGTGGGCGTCGCTCGGCCTGACGGGCGCGGCCACCGTCCGGGACGTGTGGGCCGGCGCCGACCGCGGGAGCTTCACCGGCAGCTACGCGGCGTCGGTCCCGGCCGGGGAGGCGGTCCTGCTCACGGTCACCGGCAGCGACGGCACGCCGGCGGGCGGCGGCCCGGTCACCGGCAAGCAGTCCGGGCGCTGCGCCGACGCCGGGAGCGCGGCCAACGGCACGCAGGTGCTGCTGCAGGACTGCCAGAGCCGGCCGAGCCAGACGTGGACGCGCACGGCGTCGCGCCAGCTGACGGTGTCCGGGACCAAGTGCCTCGACGCGTCCGGCCAGGGCACGGCGAACGGGACCGCGGTGGTCGTCTGGGACTGCAACGGCCAGGCCAACCAGCAGTGGACCGCGAACGCCAACGGCACGCTCACCGGCGTGCAGTCCGGCCTCTGCGTGGACGCGAGCGGCCAGGGCACGGCGAACGGCACGAAACTGGTCCTGTGGGCCTGCAACGGCCAGGCGAACCAGCAGTGGACGGTGCCCGCGGCGTGACGCCCGGCCCACCCGGCCGATGATCGAATCGATTCGACAACCTTGCGCGCCCCTGAGACGTCCTCTAGCGTCGAGGGTTGTCGATGCGGTTCGACGAAGCCGCCGCGTCGCCGTCTTCTGGGGGTAGTCGGAAACGCCATGCGCAAGCGCGGTCACCTTCGCCGCACCGGGACCCGGGCCGCGGCCGGGACCCGGACGAACGTCCTGGCCCTGGTCGCGCCCCTGCGTGCCGGCCCCCACGACGTCGTCGTGCAGGAGTTCGTGACGGCGGCGATCGCCGAAGCGGGCGCCCGCGACCACGCCCTGCTGCTGCTCACGGCGGAAGACGGCCCGGCCGCGTTGCGCCGCGCGGTGTCGTCGTCGGTCGCCGACGGGGTCGTGGTGATGGACGTCGAGGCGGCCGACCCCCGGGTGGCGGTCCTGCACGGCCTGGGCCGCCCGGCGGTGCTGATCGGCGTCCCGGACCGGCCCCGCGGCCTCGGCTGCCTGGACCTGGACTTCGCGGCGGCGGGCGCGCTGTGCCTCGGGCACCTGGCGAACCTCGGCCACCGGCACGTCGCCCTGATCGGCTCACCGCCCCCGGCCTACCGGCGCGGCACGAGCTCGGCGACCCGGCTGGTGCGCGGCTTCACGGCGGAAGCCCGCCGCCGGGACGTCCGTTCGACGACGCTGGCGTGGGGAAACACCCATTGGCGCACGCTGCGCGGCCTGGACGCGCTGTTCGCCCGGCACCCGGACGTGACGGGCCTGGTGGTGCACAACGAAACGGCGCTGCCGTCGGTGCTGGCCGGCTTGACGCGGCGGGGCCTGCGGGTGCCGGAGGACGTCTCGCTGGTGGCGGTGTGCCCGGAAAGCCTGGCCGCGCACCACGCGGTGGAGCTGACCACGGTGCCGATCCCGGCGCGGCGGATCGGGGCGCTGGCGGTGGAAACGGTGATCGGGCAGCTGGACGGGCTCACCGAACCCGGGATCCGGCTGCTGGCCCCGGAACTCGCCGCCCGCACCAGCACCGCACCCCCGCCACCCGCCTGAGCGGCACCCGACCGCACCAGCCGGCCTCCCCGCACACCCCCTGCCGCGGCCCTCGTGAGTGAGAAACAGGGTTCTAACCCTGTTTCTCACTCACGGCCCGGGGGGGGGGGGGCGGGCGGGGCCGTGCCCCCCCGACGGCCGGGGGGGGTGCGCGGGCGGGGGGGGGTGACCCGGGGGGAC
>NZ_JBEXKX010000115.1:0-4709 GCF_040609695.1 Amycolatopsis sp. NPDC004625 | reverse complement strand
ATCCCCGACTTCACCTGGCCGAACGGGGCGTCCGCACTGGGCGCCGACCTGGCCGCCGGGTTCTAACTCGCCTTACCACTCACGACGAGCGGCGGCAGGACGTGCGTCAGGACGTCGTGCACGCCCGCCCGTTGAGCGAGATCGCGCCCGGCCGGGAGTTCACCATCCCCGAACTCCCGGTGAAGCCGAACTCGGCGCTCCCGCCGGCCGGGATGGTCCGGTTCCAGCCGGCGTCCAGCGCCGTCACCGCCGCCCCGGCCTGGGTGACCTGCGCGTTCCACGCCTGAGTCACCTTCTGGCCGTCGGCGAACGTCCACGTCACCGTCCAGCCGGTCACCGCGGCGGTGCCGGTGTTGCCCACCTTCACCGAAGCCTGGAACCCGCCCTGCCACTGGTTGGTGACGGTGTAGGCCGCCGTGCAGGACCCCGAGGGCACCGGCGTGGTGGTCGTCGTCGGGGTCGTGGGCGTGGTGGGTGTCGTCGGCGTGGTCGGCGTGGTCGGCGTGGTCGGGGTGGTGGGGGTGGTCGTCGTCGGGGGCGGCTGGGTGCCGCCGGACTCGCCCACGATCACGCCCCGGCCGTTCGTGCCCACGTAGACGCGGCCGTACACCCGCGGATCCCCGGTCAGCGCGGCCCCGATGTTGCCGTACTGGTGCTGGTCGTCGTTGATCCGCGTCCACGAGCTCCCGGCGTCGTCCGACCGGAAGATCCCGCGCACCCCGCCGATCTTGGCGATCGTGTACAACGCCGGATACGTCCGGCCGGTGGCCGCCTTGCCGAACCCGACGTTGTCGGCCTCGGCGACGTTCGCCAGTTTCGTGAACGAAGCTCCGGAATCGGTGGAGTGCCAGAGGCCGTACGCCGCGCCGGAACCGCCGGCCAGCCAGATGTCCCCGGTCACCCCGGGCAGCGCCTTGAAGTGCGCGGAGCCGGTCGGCAGCCCGGTGGCCGCGGTCGCGGTGAACGTCGCGCCGCCGTCGGTGCTGACGTAGAACTTCCCGGCGGCGAACCCGTAGAACCGCTTCGGGTCCACGCGGTCGGACTCGACCACCGCGCCGGCCGGGATGCCGGTGGAGGCCGTCCACGACGAACCGAAGCCGACGGAGTAGCTGACGTTCGCACCCTCGGGGCTCCAGACGAACCGGCTGCCGTCGGCGGCCGCGGCCACCGTGCCGCCGCTGGCGTTCCCGCCCGGCTCGGCGCCCTGGAACCAGTTCTTCCCGCCGTCGGTGGAGAAGGCGATCCGGTTGTCGTTCGGCCGCGCGGAACGGTCCAGGGTGCCCACCCGCACGATCGTCGCGGGCGTCAGCTCGGCGTAGTCGAGGCTGGTGGTCGTGGTGAACACCGGCTGCGTGTACATGGTGGCCGGGACCGCGTCGAGGCTGTCGTGGCGGAACCCGCCGATGTCGCCGAGCCCGGACAGCAGGGGAGCACCCGACGGCGGGCTGATCAGGTCGAGCACCGCGGTCTCCTCGAGGCCGCCGACGACCGGCTTGATCGTGATCTTCCCGCCGCTGTCCCACTTCGTGAGGTCGGACGTCCCGTAGACGGTCGCGCCGGTGCCGTAGAGCAGGTGGTCCGAGTCGAAGGGGTCGATCTCCACCGACTCGGTCATCCAGCCCAGCTTCGGTGACGGCACCGGGGGAGCGGGCTGGGTGCCGAAGGTCAGCCACGGCACCGAGGAGATGTCCTGCGTGTAGCGCAGCGACCGGTCGGGGTAGCTGGAGAAGTCCCAGATCCGGGTCCAGGTGGCGCCGCCGTCGGTGCTGCGGAAGAAGATCACGTCCGGCCACCACGACACCTGCGTCGCGACCATCAGCGTGTTCGGGTGCCGGCGGTCGATCGTCAGGCCGCTGTAGCCGAAGTAGTCGTCGGAGCTGTCGGAGGGGATTGGGCTGATCCGCGTCCAGGTGCCGGTCTTGATCGCGTACTTCCAGACGTCGCCCTTCGCGCCGTCGTACGGGCCGCCGGTGTCGCTGGTCGCCAGGTAGAGGTAGCCGCCGGCGCTGTCGACGACGCCCTTGTGCGCCAAGTACCCGGTGGGCTGGCCGGCCAGCCGCGCCCACGTCGTGCCGCCGTCGGTGCTGCGGTAGACGGTGTTCTGCTTGTCCGCGACGCCGACGTAGATCGTCTGCGTGGTGCTGCCGCGGGTACCGGTCGACGGGTCGAACGTCACCCAGGTGACGCCCTCGTTGTCGCTTTGGTAGCCCGTCGTGTCGCTGGGGTCGGGCGCGTAGTTGCCGGGGTTGGGGAAGGCGGTCACCTTCGCCCACGTGACGCCGGAGTCCGTGCTGCGCCACAGGCCGTTGCCGCTGGGCGCGCCGAGGTAGAGGACGCTGTTGCGGTTCGGGTCGATCGCGAGCCGCTCGCCCATGCCGCGGCCGGGCATGTTGCCGCCGAGCTTGAACGGCAGCGCGGCCGCCTGCCAGGTCGCGCCGCGGTCGGCCGACCGCAGGATGGCCCCGGTGTTCGGGTCCCAGCTGTTGGTGTACATCCCGGCGGCGACGTAGACCCGGTTCGGGTCGACCGGGTCGGTGGCCAGGCTGACGACGCCGTTGTGGCCCCAGTCGGTGAAGCCGACCGAGTCCAGCAGCGGGAGCCAGCGCCCGGTGGCGGTGTTCCACCGGTACGCGCCGCCGATGTCGGTGCGGGCGTAGACCAGACCGGGTTCGGTCTGGTTGAAGATGATCCCGGGGACGAACCCGCCGCCGGCGATTTCCGCGTTGCGCCACGTGGTGGCGGCCGCGGCCGGGGCGGCGGGGGAGGCCGGGGCGCCGACCGTGACCGCGAGGGCGGCGGGCAGCAGCACGGCGAGCGCGGAGACGAGGAGCCGTCTCGCTGACCGGGACCGGGACGGGGAATGCGTACTCGGCACGACGTTGTGCACCTTTGCCTCCACACTCTGGGAGCGCTTCCAGAGGGACGGTAAACCAGCGTTCCGAGCGTTGTAAAGTTTCGACGATTTCCGTGCTCCACACTGTCCACAGTGGAATAAACAGTCAGCGCCGCGCGGGGCCATGCCGGGTTTGTCGGAATCACATACGTGAACGGCGATCAGGTTTCTGAATCGTTATCAACGACTGTCTTGCCCGGGTATTTCCGGCGTGTGAATGTGGTGCCGCTGGCTGGACTGGACCTACGAAAGAGGCGACCCGGCAATGACCGATCCGGCAAAAACCGATCCGGCAAGGACGCCGGCAGCACCGGCGCGGCACATCAGCCGGACCACGTTGTACTTCTTCGGCGCACTCGGCGGCATCCTCTTCGGTTACGACCTCGGCGTGATTTCCGGGGTGCTCCCGTTCATCGGGAAACTCTGGGCGCTGACCAGCTGGGACAAGGGCGTGATCACCGCCAGCCTGTCGGTCGGCGCGATCGTCGGCGCGCTGTTCTCCAGTCGTACCAACGAAGCCCTCGGCCGCCGCCGCACCATCATGGTCGCCGCGGCCATCGTCATCGTCGGCACGCTGGCGGCGAGCTTCTCGCCGACGTTCCTGCTGCTGGTGCTCTCGCGCCTGGTGATCGGGCTGGGGATCGGCCTTTCGTCGTCGACCGTCCCGACCTACCTGTCCGAACTGGCGCCGGCCAGGTGGCGGGGCGCGATGGGCGCGCTCAACCAGATCTTCATCGTGCTGGGCATCCTGATCGCGTTCCTGGTGAGCTACTGGCTCGGGCCGATCTCGGCCTGGCGGTGGATGTTCGCCGGCGCGATCGTGCCCGCGGTGGTCCTGCTCGTCGGGCTGGTGTTCCTGCCGGAGACGCCGCGGTGGCTGGTCAAGAACGGCCAGGAGGCCGAGGCCCGGCGGGTGCTGGCCAGCGCGCACGGCAGCAGCGTGAACCTCGACGAGGAGATCGCCACGATCCACGAGGTGATCCGGCTGGACACCGAGGAGAAGCCGCGGATCCGCGACCTGTTCTCCGGGTTCGTGCGGCCGATGCTCGTCGTGGCGCTGCTGCTCGCGATCGGCCAGCAGTTCAGCGGCGTCAACGCGATCAACGCCTACTTCCCGACGATGCTGATCGGGCTCGGCTTCGCCACGCAGGCCGCGCTCCTTTCCGGGGTGCTGCTGGGGGTCACGAAGTTCCTGTTCACCGCGTGGGTCGTGTTCGTGGTGGACCGCTGGGGCCGCAAGCCGTTGCTGCTCATCGGCAACGTCATCATGGTGCTCACCCTGGTGGCGGCCGGGCTCGTGGTGCTGAACGTCCACGACACCGGCACGCGCGGCATCCTGATGCTGGTCATGATGGTGCTGTACCTGGTGGGCTACGAGCTCGGCTGGGGCGCGGTGGTCTGGGTGATGATGTCCGAGGTGTTCCCGCTGAAGTACCGGGCCACCGGGATGGGCGTCAGCAGCGTCGTCCTCTGGGCGGCGACGGGCATCGTGAGCGCGGTGTTCCCGATCATCTCCGACCCGAAGTCGCTCGGCATCGGCGGTTCGATGTTCCTGTTCGCCGGGGTGAACGTGGTCCTGTTCGGGCTGACCAAGTGGCTGGTCCCGGAGACCAAGGGCCGCAGCCTGGAGCAGATCGAGCTCGACCTGCGGGAGCGCCAGGGCGTCGCGGCCAAGAGCTGAACCCGGACCGGAAAGGTCTGCCGTGGCTTGTCGTGAGTGGTAAGGCGGGTTCAGCTCTTGGCCGCGACGCCCTGGCGCTCCCGCAGGTCGAGCTCGATCTGCTCCAGGCTGCGGCCCTTGGTCTCCGGGACCAGC
>NZ_JBEXKX010000114.1:3387-4826 GCF_040609695.1 Amycolatopsis sp. NPDC004625 | reverse complement strand
GGCGTGGTGTTTCAGAACCGTAGAGTGGATGCGTAACATCTTTGTAGGCAAGTCCTCGGCCTATTAGTACCAGTCAACTCGACAACACATTACTGTGCTTCCATTTCTGGCCTATCAACCCAATGGTCTGTTGGGGGCCTTAACCCACAAAGGGTGGGATACCTCATCTTGGAACAGGCTTCCCGCTTAGATGCCTTCAGCGGTTATCCCTTCCGAACGTGGCCAACCAGCCATGCCCCTGGCAGGACAACTGGCACACCAGAGGTTCGTCCGTCCCGGTCCTCTCGTACTAGGGACAGCCTTCCTCAAGTATCCTACGCGCGCGGCGGATAGGGACCGAACTGTCTCACGACGTTCTAAACCCAGCTCGCGTGCCGCTTTAATGGGCGAACAGCCCAACCCTTGGGACCTACTCCGGCCCCAGGATGCGACGAGCCGACATCGAGGTGCCAAACCATGCCGTCGATATGGACTCTTGGGCAAGATCAGCCTGTTATCCCCGGGGTACCTTTTATCCGTTGAGCGACACCCCTTCCACCAGGAGGTGCCGGATCACTAGTCCCGACTTTCGTCCCTGCTCGACATGTCTGTCTCACAGTCAAGCTCCCTTGTGCACTTGCACTCAACACCTGATTGCCAACCAGGCTGAGGGAACCTTTGGGCGCCTCCGTTACTCTTTAGGAGGCAACCGCCCCAGTTAAACTACCCATCAGGCACTGTCCCTGAACCAGATCATGGCCCGAGGTTCAGATTCCCAATTCGACCAGAGTGGTATTTCAACAACGACTCCACAGCCACTAGCGTGACCACTTCACAGTCTCCCACCTATCCTACACAAGCCGAACCGAAAACCAATACCAAACTATAGTAAAGGTCCCGGGGTCTTTCCGTCCTGCCGCGCGTAACGAGCATCTTTACTCGTAGTGCAATTTCGCCGGGCCTGTGGTTGAGACAGCCGGAAAGTCGTTACGCCATTCGTGCAGGTCGGAACTTACCCGACAAGGAATTTCGCTACCTTAGGATGGTTATAGTTACCACCGCCGTTTACTGGCGCTTAAATTCTCAGCTTCGCCATTGCTGGCTAACCGGTCCTCTTAACGTTCCAGCACCGGGCAGGCGTCAGTCCATATACATCGTCTTGCGACTTCGCATGGACCTGTGTTTTTAGTAAACAGTCGCTTTCCGCTGGTCTCTGCGGCCACCCACCCCTAGCCTGTAAAAAGCTTCAGGATGTTTGGCCCCCCTTCTCCCGAAGTTACGGGGGCATTTTGCCGAGTTCCTTAACCACAGTTCACCCGATCGCCTTGGTATTCTCTACCTGACCACCTGTGTTGGTTTGGGGTACGGGCCGTGCATGCACTCACTAGAGGCTTTTCTCGGCAGCATAGGATCACTCTACTTCGCCTCAAACGGCTACGCATCACGTCTCAGCGTACGTA
>NZ_JBEXKX010000114.1:1644-3296 GCF_040609695.1 Amycolatopsis sp. NPDC004625 | reverse complement strand
TGATGGCTTTGGGTGGTTAGTATCAAACGCCTCGTCATGGGCGCACATGCTCGGGTACGGGAATATCAACCCGTTGTCCATCGACTACGCCTGTCGGCCTCGCCTTAGGTCCCGACTTACCCTGGGCGGATTAGCCTGGCCCAGGAACCCTTGGTCATCCGGCGGCAGAGTTTCTCACTCTGCATTCGCTACTCATGCCTGCATTCTCACTCCCACACCCTCCACGACTGGCTTCCGCCGCCGCTTCCCTGGATGCAGGACGCTCCCCTACCCATCCATACCACTAGACAAGGACTTCAAGAGTCCAAGCCGATGTAATGCATGAATGACACAGCTTCGGCGGTGTGCTTAAGCCCCGCTACATTGTCGGCGCAGGACCACTTGACCAGTGAGCTATTACGCACTCTTTCAAGGGTGGCTGCTTCTAAGCCAACCTCCTGGTTGTCTGGGCAATCCCACATCCTTTCCCACTGAGCACACACTTAGGGGCCTTAGCTGGTGTTCTGGGCTGTTTCCCTCTCGACGACGAAGCTTATCCCCCGCCGTCTCACTGCCACGCTCTCACTAACCGGTATTCGGAGTTTGGTTGATTTCGGTAACCCGGTAAGGCCCCTAGACCATCCAGTAGCTCTACCCCCGGCAAGAAACACGTGACGCTGCACCTAAATGCATTTCGGGGAGAACCAGCTATCACGGAGTTTGATTGGCCTTTCACCCCTACCCACAGCTCATCCCCTCAGTTTTCAACCTAAGTGGGTTCGGGCCTCCACGACGTCTTACCGTCGCTTCACCCTGGCCATGGGTAGATCACTCCGCTTCGGGTCTAGACCACGCGACTACAGGCGCCCTATTCAGACTCGCTTTCGCTACGGCTACCCCACACGGGTTAACCTCGCCACGCAGCACTAACTCGCAGGCTCATTCTTCAAAAGGCACGCCATCACCCCGAAAGGCTCTGACGGCTTGTAGGCACACGGTTTCAGGTACTCTTTCACTCCCCTCCCGGGGTACTTTTCATCTTTCCCTCACGGTACTCGTCCGCTATCGGTCTTCAGGAAGTATTTAGGCTTACCGGGTGGTCCCGGCAGATTCACAGCAAATTCCACGAGCTCGCTGCTACTCGGGAACACCACCAAGGTCACTACAACTGGTTTTCGCGTACGGGACTCTCACCCACTCCGGTCCGCCATCCCAAGCGGTTCCACTAACCAGCGCATCAACCCGAAGAAATGTCAGTCTCTCCAAGGTGGGTCCCACAACACCGCCTGCACAACGCCTGACAGCTTGACATACAAACGGTTTAGCCTCTTCCGCTTTCGCTCGCCACTACTCACGGAATCACGGTTGTTTTCTCTTCCTGCGGGTACTGAGATGTTTCACTTCCCCGCGTTCCCTCCACACACCCTATATATTCAGGTGCGGGTAACACCACATCACTGGTGCTGGGTTTCCCCATTCGGAAATCCTCGGATCACAGCTCGGTTGACAGCTCCCCGAGGCTTATCGCAGCCTCCTACGTCCTTCATCGGCTCCTGAAGCCAAGACATCCACCATGTGCCCTTAACAACTTGACCACAAAGATGCTCGCATCCACTCTACAGTTCTCAAACACCACACCAGAAACAAACAGCATTCCCAGGGCAGAAGCCCCG
>NZ_JBEXKX010000113.1:0-5216 GCF_040609695.1 Amycolatopsis sp. NPDC004625 | reverse complement strand
CGAGAAGGGTGTTCAGGTCTGTCGTCACAAACGGATCTTGAACACCCTTCGCCGATCTCCGGCCACCACCCAGACTTACGCATCACTCGTCTAGCCGGCGGTGCAGCCGGCGCCGTCGAGGGCGAAGCCGGTGGGCGAGGGGTTGCCGTGGTCGAAGGCGCCGTTGAAGCCGATGTCGACGGTCGCGCCGGGCGCGAGGGTGAGGTTGTAGGAAACCGCTTTCATGGTGACGCGCGAGCCGTTCTGCGAGTAGTCCCCGTTCCAGCTGTGCGTGACCCGCTGCCCGGCGGTGAAGGTCCAGGTGACGGTCCACGGCGAGAGCGTCCGGCTGCCGGTGTTGGTGACGGAGACCCCGGCGGTGAAGCCGTTGTTCCACTGATCGGTCACGCGGTACTTGACGGAGCAGCCCGAAGTTTCCACGGGCGGCGGAGCGGCTTGCGAGGTGGTCGCCTTCGCCGTCGTCGACGTCGTGGGTGTGGCGGAGGCCGAGGTCTGCCTGATGACGGTGGGCAGGGGCACCACACTGGCGGCGGCGGTCGTGGTCACGGTCACCGGAGTGGTGGTGGCGGGAGCAAGCGGATCGGGAGCAACGGCGGCCTGCCGCCCGGGCGAGCTCTCCGAGGTAACGGTGATGATGACAAGACTCCCGACGACGACAAGAGCCCCGCAGACGGCGGAGACCCACCGAATCCGCCGCCCAGCCCGCTGCTGACCAGCGGCGGCCTCCCGGGCCCGCTGCTCGAGCCGTTCCCGGTAGCCCTCACCGGTGTCATCGTCCCGAACCCGGACGTCGGGAGCGGACCCGAGAAGAGAGCGCGGAGTGGCCCCGGTCTCCCGAAGAAGATCATCAACGGAGAAGCGATCAGGCCCCCGCCCGGCGCGCGCCATAACGGAACCTCCAGTCCCCTGAGGGCGCTCGACGCGCAGGCTTGCGGCCGAATCCTAGGAAGTGGCGCCGGTCTTGTAAACCATGCTCTTCTTCCGGACGACGGGGGTGGTGGCCAGGGGGATTCAGCCTCGGGCCGTGTCGACTGAATCGATGCAGAAGAGGCAAAGTTCTCGATCTTGCCAGAGGGGTGGTGGGTGTCGATGTGCACCCCCCTGAGCGAGGGGGCTGAGGGGCCGTATACTCTTTCTTCAGCAGGTCCGAGTGGCGGAATGGCAGACGCGCTAGCTTGAGGTGCTAGTGCCCTTAACGGGCGTGGGGGTTCAAGTCCCCCCTCGGACACAAATACGTGGGAGATCTCCCAAACCACAGAGTAACCGACCCGCCACGGCGGGTCTTTCTCGCGTTCAGCTCCCGTCGATCTCGGCTAGGCTGATCTTGAACGCGCCCTCCCTTCGCGCAGCATGTCGGGGAGGTGTCGCATGACCGGCATCCCGTCGTTGTCGCTGCCCGGCCGGGTCACCGCGGCCGACCCCGTACGCGAATCCTCCGTGCCAGTCCCGATGGGACTGCCTCCCTTGCGCGACCTCGGCGCGGTCGACGGCCCCCGGCTGTCGATCGCGCTGATGGACGGGGGCGGCCGGCTCCAGGATCGGGGTGCCGTTGCGGTCCTCGGGTGGCAACCCGGCGATCGGCTGCTGATCACGCTAGTGCAGACCTCGATCGTGGTCCGGCGGCGCTCCGACGGGGTGTTCGTCATGCCCCGCAAGCCCTACGTCGCCCTGCCTGCCCCGGTACGGCGCGGCTGCGGAGCTTTAGCGGGCAGCCGCCTGCTGCTGGTGGCGGACCCTGCTCACGACGTACTCATCGTCCATCCGGAAGCCGCCGTGCAGGCGATGCTGCGCGCCTTCCACACCTCACTCGCCGCCCCGGAGGAGGCGTCATGACCGCGACCACCCAGGACCTCGAGGCAGCGCGGCTCCTGCTGTCACGACTCGGCGTCGATCCCGCCGAGCTCGTCGGCGAGACGCCTACCGACGGTGCCAGCGACGATCGTCCGCCGATGCCGACGATCGCGGAATGGATTCCTGTCGTCGCCGAGCTTGTGTCGGCGAGCACCGCGAGTTCCTACGGGTCGTACTGGAAGAAAGCCCAAGCCGAGTGGGGCGAGCGACCGATGGACATGGTCACGGCCACCGAGATCAAGGCGATGGCCGAGCACGTCCGCAGGACCGCCCGCGTCCGCCGCAACTCCCGCGGCGGCCGCAACGCCGCGGAAAATTTCATCGCCGCAGTGCGGTGCCTCTACAAGCACCTGGTCAACGACGGGCGCCTCGACGAGCGCGCCAATCCCGCCATGCGGGTCACCAAGCCCAGGCGTAACGCCTCGACCCGCCGGGCCATCGCACCGGACCGGGTCAGTGAGCTCAACGACGTGGTGGCTAGTACCGGTGACGACCCGGAGCTCGATGCGCTGGTTTGCCGGCTGCACGAGGAGAGCGCTTGCCGTCGCGGCGGCGCGCTGGCCTTGCGCGGCCGGGATCTCGACCGGACGCAGTGCATGATCCTGCTTCGGGAGAAGGGCGAAACCGAACGCTGGCAGCCCGTCTCGCGGACGTTGATGCGCCACCTCATTGCCCACTTCGACGAGCGCGGAGACGGCAACCTGGAGAGCCAGCTGCTGCGCTACGCCAGCGGCAAGCCGATCACCTCCCGCCGCTACGACTACATCTTCGGCCGCGTCCAGCACGAACTGGAGTGGGCCAGGGCGCTGCAGGTCAGCGCCCATTGGCTGCGTCACACCACACTGACCTGGGTGGAGCGCAACTTCGGCATCGGCGTCGCCCGCGCCTACGCCGGACACGCCGAATCCGGCAGCGACCTAACGACCACCACCTACGTCAAAGCCGACCTCAGCGAGGTCGCCGAAGCACTCGCCGCGCTCACCGGGGAGCCACATCCGTTGGTACCTGCTCGTCCACAGCGGTCAGCAACGGAGTGAGCGGCAGCGGGCGCAGTCACGAAGACTGCGTCCGCTGCATGCCTCAACTACCGGATGTTCTCGGGGCTGGCCGCCAGCGTGTCGTGGTACTGCGCGAGCATCGTATGGAGGACATGTTGCGGATAGACGACCAGCAGGTTGTGCTCGACCACGGAGGCAAGCAGAACCTGGTCGCCGGCGCGAATGCGACACCGCGACCGTAACCGTGCCGGCAGAGTGAGATTCATTGTTGGCGGCACGAATGTAGCCGTCGGTTCCTCGGCGGGCGCCACGACCAGCAGGCTCGAGGACACCGAGAAGCGCAGGGCTTGCCCTGGAGGCCACGCCAGCTGCTGTAGCGCCATCCGCGCCGCCACGGCGCCGTTTCCGCCGACCTTCACCAAACTGAAGACGATCGAACCACCGTCAATCAGCGGCCCGAGCTCCGCAACCGGCAACGGGATCACCGGCTCGGTACTGCGCCTTCTCTTCGGAAGGAGCAGCGAAGTGATGATCTTGTCGGCAGCCCGGTTCGACGTGGAGGGCCACGATTCAACGGGCGCAGCATCGGTCGAGCTCTTGAGGTCTCTTCCGGCTCGGATCTCTTGACGGTCTGACATGACTATTCCAAGAGCATCTCGCAGCGGGAGGGCGAGGCAGCGTTCAACGGCGTCTATCGCGCCAAACTGAACGTGATCGAGTCTAGTCGTGATAGATCACGAGAATGTAAGGACGGTAAGTAGTTGCCGTCGGAGTCTCACCGAAGCCACTCGCGCCCCGGCTTACCAGGGGGCGTTTGTACCAAGCGCGCTGTGGATGTGCGCCTGCGACTCTCTGAGGATCGGCGAGGCTGTGTTGCACAGCTCCGAAGACCATCGGTATCTGAACCCGCTGATTAAGAGAACGCGTTTTGGGGTGTCAGGCGGTGCCGAGTGATGTCGGACAAGACCTTTTCGGCTGGTCACCGGACATCGCTTGTGTCGAACTATACCGCGTGCTGTCGACGCGTGCGAGACCTCTCGGGCACGTCCGTGCCGGATTCTGCCGGGCTGTTCGTGCAGGTCGTTCGTGGTTCGTGGTGTGGACTGGGGGCAGGGTGGTTGCTGTGCTGAGCCCGAGCGAGGGCCGCGATCCAGTGCTGTCGGCGGTCACGCTGATCGTGGGGATCATCGTGGCGCTGACCTTCCTGTTCGGTTTCGGGAATGTGTTCGCGTTGGCACTCCGGCTGGGAGTGCCGGTCTGGGTCGCGCCGCTGGTAGCGCCTGCGGTCGACCTGTCGGTGGTCGGGCTGTTGATCGCTATTCGGTCCCTGTCGTTGCGGGGCGCTCCTGCTGAGGTGATTTGGCCGGCTCGGCGGCTGTTGTTGGCGTCGAGTGGTGACGTTGGCGTTGAACGTGGCTGAGCCGTTGATCGCTGGTGAGGTGGGGAAGGCGTTGTTCGATGCGGTGGGTCCGTTGTTGCTGATCGGGTGGTCGGAGGTCGGACCGGTCCTGCTGCAGGCCCTGGCCGCCGTACCAGCGGCCGATCGTCCGGCTGGCGCGGCCGAGACCACCGACTCGGACAGCGCTTCGGCGGAGCAGCGGGAAGGGGTGAGCGTGGATGCTGAGTTGCTGGAGCGCGCCCGGCATGAGGATCGGCGGCATCGGGAGCTGTATCAGCGTCCCATCTCTGCCGAGAGTCTCCGGAAGGTGCTGGGGGTAGGCGCCGAGCGGTCGCGAACGCTCGTGACGCTGGTACGTGCCGAGCGGAGCATCTCCGCGTAGTAGGGTGCAGACATCGTTCGACCGCGTTATAGATATCGATTTGCTCTGCTATTCCGATCTACTGCTGTCGCGCGTACGGCTAAGGTCACGGAACAGCATTTGCGTTTGTTCGTTCCGAACGGCCGCCGGAGCCGACCGCGACCGTGGCCGTGTAGTCGCCGACGCGCGCCAGGGCGTCGACGCGCACGTCGAAGCCGCGCAGCTGACCCCGACCACGATCGTCACCCAGCGGTCTGAGGCCGCCAGCCAATCCTAAGTAGTGCTGAGCGAGCCCGATCACTCCGAGGACGAGGATCAGGAGTGCCAGCACGTCAATGCGTCGTCCGAGTTGGACGGGTCAGGACCAGAGCCCGGTGCAGGGATCGGGGCTTGCGAGTTGCTCATGCGAAATATGGTGGATGTGCCGCTATCGGAACGGAAAGTGCACCAGCGGGGGCATGTGTGACCAGTGTCACATTCTGTAGTGTTTCAGTGTTTCTTTGCGATTCCAGCTAAGGGCTGTCTCGTAACTGTGGTTGTGGTTGGTGGGGCTGGTGTTGCGGTCAGTCGGCAAGGAGGATGTTGTGCAGGTTCGCGATGCCGGAGA
>NZ_JBEXKX010000112.1:0-5361 GCF_040609695.1 Amycolatopsis sp. NPDC004625 | reverse complement strand
TAACCCCCCCGCCGTCCCCCCGGGCCGGTTTTTTTTTTTTTTGGCTTTTAAACCCCCGCCTTACCACTCACGACCACGGTGGCCCTCCCAGCCGGTCGCGGACGGCGGCGATCACCTTCTCCGTCTGCGCCCGGAGGGCGGCCAGACCGGCCGCCTCGTCGGCCGAGCCGACGTAACCCGCGAGATCCGCCCGCACTCCTTCCTTCCACACCGCCCTGAGCCGCTGCGTCGCCGTGATGTCCTCGTCCGGGCGGCCGTCGACCAGGACGAGGTCCGCGCGCAGCCCGGCCCGGATCCGGCCGCGGTCGCCGAGCCCGAACGCGTCGGCCGGCCGGGCCGTCGCCGCCGTCAGGGCCGCCGGGGGTGAGATCCCCGCGGCCACGAGGTGCCCCAGCTCCCGGTGCAGGCTCGCGCCGTGCACCGTGCCCGGGTTGGGCGCGTCCGTGCCCGCCAGCAACGGCACCCCGGCCGCGTGCAGCAGCCGGGCGTTCTCCCGCGCCACCGCGAAGTCCGGCAGCTGCGGGGGCAGCCACCGCTGCTGCTGCCGTTCGAGCACCGCGCGCCACGCCGGGCCGAGCCGGGCGGCGAGGGCGGGTTCGGTCAGGAGCGAGGTCCCGGGGAAGCCGTCGGCGATCGACAGCGTCGAGATCACCGCCACGCCCGCCGTGGCGATCGCGGCGACCTGGTGCTCGGCCAGGGCGTCGAACGGGACGTGGGCCAGCACGTCCACTCCGGTCGGCAGCAGGTCCACGGCCGCGCGGGCGGTCGACACGTGGGCGGCGACGACCAGACCGGCCGCGTGCGCGGCCTCGGTCAGCGCGGCGATCGTCGAGACGTCCAGGGACGGCATCGGCATCGGGCCGCCGCCGCTGCCGTCGTCGTAGAGCACCTTCAGGTGCGTCGCGCCCTCGGCGATGCGGTCGGCGACGAACCCCTCGGCGTCCCGCGGGCCGGTCACGTACGGGAAGGGCGCGTACATCAGGCTCGGGTGCCCGCCCGGCGCGGTGGCGCCGATGCCGGAGGACCGCACGTCGGCGGCGCCGGGCCCGGCGGCCAGGGCCGCCCGGACGGTGTCCGGCTTGCTGAACATGTCGAGCACGGTCGTGACGCCGAACGTGAGCGCCTGCCGGGGCGCGCCGGGCAGCAGGTGCACGTGGGCGTCGATCAGCCCCGGCAGCAGGGTGCCGCCGCGGGCGTCCACGTGCTCGTCGCCGGGCCGGCGCAGGGTGTCGTCGCCGACCGCGTCGATGCGCCTGTCCGTGAGCCGGACGGCGGTGTCCCGGCAAAGGCGCTCGCCGTCGAAGATCCGGGCGCCGGTGATGGTGGTCGTGGTCACGGCGGCCACGGTAGAAGTTGACACGGTGTGAAGGTCAATTCCAAGGTGAACGGATGCGGTATTCGATCAGTCAGGTCGCGAAGTCCTCCGGCGTGTCGGCGCGGATGCTCCGCCACTACGACGCGATCGGCCTGCTCAGCCCGGCGTCCGTGGCGGCCAACGGCTACCGCTGGTACGGCCGGTTCGAACTGCTGCGCCTGCAGCGCATCCTGCTGCTGCGGCGGCTCGGGCTCGGCCTGGCCGAGATCGGGGCCGTGCTCGGCGAACAGGTCGACGAGGCCGCCGCGCTGCGCGGGCACCTGGCCCAGCTCGAACAGGAGCGGCGCCGTCTCGACCGGGTGATCGCCACTGTCGAGGAGACGCTCGCCGACCTCGGCGCCACCCGGATCGACGACCCCGATCGGTTCTTCGCCGGCCTGCGCAAGGACGGCGCCGCCATGCGGCGGACCTACCGCGAGACGTTCGGCGAGGGGGCCGCCGAGGCGTTCGACGTCGCCCAGGCCGCCCAGGAGGGACTCACCGCGGCGGACTACCGGCACGCCGCGGCGCAGAGCGCGGCGCTGTTCCGGCGGCTGGCCGCCGTCATGCGCTCCGGCGCGGCGCCGGAGGACCCCGCCGCGCTCGACGCCGTCGCCGAGCACCACCGGTCGGTGAGCCGGTTCTGGCAGCCGACGGCGCCGGCCTACGCCGCGCTGGGCGGGCTCTACCGGACCGATCCCCGGCAGCGCGACCTCGCCGCGCGGGCCGACCCGGACCTGCCGGAGTGGCTGGCGCGGGCCGTCGAAGCCTACGCACGCGTGAGGCTCGTCCCACCGCTCGGGAAGACCTGACCCACCAGCCCTTACAGTCGGGGGTATGCAGACTTGGTCATCGGTCGACGTGCCCCGCATCCCCGGCACCCCCCGCCCGCTGCGGCTCCACGACACGGCCACCGGGCAGATCCGCCCGACCGCGCCCGGCGCCACCGCCCGGATGTACGTCTGCGGCATCACGCCCTACGACGCCACGCACCTGGGGCACGCCGCGACCTACCTCGCCTTCGACCTGGTGAACCGCGTCTGGCGGGACAACGGGCACGACGTCCACTACGTGCAGAACGTGACGGACATCGACGAGCCGCTGCTGGAGCGGGCCGAGCGGGACTCCGACGACTGGGTCGTGCTGGGCATGCGCGAGACGGCGCTGTTCCGCGAAGACATGACCGCGCTGCGGGTCATCCCGCCGCAGCAGTTCGTCGGTGCCGTCGAAAGCATCCCGGAGATCGTCGAGGTCATCGCGAAGCTGCTGGCCAACGGCGCCGCGTACCGCGCGGACGACCCGGAGTTCCCGGACGTCTACTTCGACCACGCGGCGACCGGCAAGTTCGGCTACGAGTCGAACTACGACGAGCCGACCATGCGGAAGTTCTTCGCCGAGCGCGGCGGTGACCCCGACCGCGCCGGCAAGCGCCACCCGCTGGACGCGCTGCTGTGGCGCGTGGCCCGCGAGGGCGAACCGTCGTGGGAGTCCGAGCTGGGCGCCGGGCGCCCGGGCTGGCACATCGAGTGCAGCGCGATCGCGGTCAACCGCCTCGGTCTCGGGTTCGACCTCCAGGGCGGGGGTTCGGACCTGATCTTCCCGCACCACGAGTACAGCGCGGCGCACGCCGAGGCCGTCGCCAAGGACGGCCCGTTCGCCCGCCACTACGTGCACGCCGGGATGATCGGCCTCGACGGCGAGAAGATGTCGAAGTCGCGCGGGAACCTGGTGTTCGTCTCGCGGCTGCGTGCCGACCAGGTCGACCCGGGTGCGATCCGGCTGGCGCTGTTCTCCGGCCACTACCGCGAAGACCGGCCGTGGACCGACACCCTCCTCGCCGACGCCGAGACGCGGTTGGCGCGCTGGCGGGAAGCCGTCTCGCTGTCCACGGGACCGGCGGCGGAGGACACCGTCACGCGGCTGCGCGACCACCTGTCCGACGACCTCGACACACCGAAGGCCCTGGCCGCGATCGACGCGTGGGCGAGCGAGGCGCTCCGCCGCGACGGCACCGACCCGACGGCCCCCGGCCTGATCCGCGACGCCGTCGACGCCCTCCTCGGCATCGCCCTCTGACGAAACCGGGTCCGGCACCCCCGTGGATGCCGGACCCGGTTCATGTATAACGACCTATACGGCGACCGGTTGGCCTTCGGCCAGTTCCAGGTGGTCGCCCGGCCACTCCCGGCGCAGCCAGCGGTCGTGGGACGCGAGGACGAACGCGCCCGGCGCCGTCTCCAGCGCCGCGAACAGTTCTTCCGCCAGGGTCAGCGAAATGTGGTTCGTCGGCTCGTCCAGCAGCAGCACGTCCGGCGGATCGGCGAGCAGGATCGCCAGCGCCAGCCGCCGTCGCTGGCCGACCGAGAGCGCCCCGACCGGCTGCCGCAGATCCCGGGACGCCAGCAGGCCCAGCCGGCTCAGCGGGGGAGCGTCCTCTCCGAGGGTGTCCCGGTAGACCCGCGCGGCGGTCCGCTCCGGTGAAGCGAACGCGACGTCCTGCTCCAGCAACCCGACCCGCACCCCGTGTCCGAAGTGGACCGTCCCGGCCGCCGGTGCGAGCCGGCCGGCCAGAACCGACAGCAGAGTCGACTTCCCGGCGCCGTTGCCGCCGGTGACGAGCAGCCGGGCCGAACCGTCGACGTCCAGCCGCGGCAGCGACAACCGCCCCGGGACTTCCAGCGCCCGCACCGAGATCGCCGGGCCCTCGCCGGGGGCGCGGCCGGTGAGCTCCGCCCGGAACCGCAGCGGGGCCGGGGGTTTGCGCACCTGGTCGCGTTCGAGGTGTTCCAGCCGCTGCTCGGCGTCGCGGACCCGCCGCGAGATCGTCTTCTGGACGCGGGCGCCCTTGAACGCGTGGATGAACTTGTCGTTGTCCCGCGGGCCGCGGCCGTAGGCGACGTTGCGCGCGGTGACCGCGACGGTTTCCCGCAGCTCTTTCAGTTCCTCCTGTTCTTCGGCGAACCGCTGCTCCCACCGCGCCCGCTCGGCCTTCTTGTGGCCCAGATAGCCGGTGTAGCTGCCGCCGTAGCGGACCGCGCCGCCGGCCTGGCGATCGACCGCGGCCGGGTCGAGGTCGACGATGTCGGTGCAGACGGCGTCGAGGAACACCCGGTCGTGCGAGGACAGCACCACGATCCCGGTCAGCTCGGTGAGGTGGCGTTCCAGGAACGCCATCGCGGTGTCGTCGAGGTGGTTGGTCGGCTCGTCGAGCAGGAGCGTCTCCGGCTGCCGGACCAGCAGCGCGGCCAGGCCGAGCCGGGAGCGCTGCCCGCCGGACAGCGTGCCGAGCCGCCGGTCCGGTTCGACGCCGCCGAGGCCGAGCCCGTCGCAGACCAGCTTGGCGCGGCGGTCGGCGTCCCAGAGGTCGTGAGCCTGGGCCCACTCCAGGACGCGGCCGTACTCCTCGAGCACGCCCGTGTCGTCGGGCCGGTCGGTCATGGCCGTGGTCAGCTCGTCGAGCCGAGCCGCGGCGGCGCGGATCTCGGCGAGGGCGTCGTCGAGGACGTCGGCGAAGGTGGCGTCCGGGCCGAACGGCAGTTCCTGCAGCAGGAACCCGACGTCGGGGCCGCGGAGCACCTCGCCGGAGCGCGGTTCTTCGAGCCCGGCGAGCAGTCGCAGCAGGGTGGACTTGCCGGTGCCGTTCTCGCCGACCAGGCCGAGCCGCTGCCCGGCCGACGCGGTCAGCGAAACGCCGTCGAGGACGACGCGGGTGCCGTAGCCGAAGACGACGTCCTTGGCCTGCACCGGAAAAACGGGAGACATGTGCGATCACCGAGCCCTGGGGGGAAGAAAGCGGGAATCCACGCCGGGCGTCGTGGCACGCGGGAGCGTCGGCTCGACCGGTGCCGCCTCGGGCGGGATGGGCGCGGTTCAGTTCCTCATAGTGGAATCAGGTTAACGCAACATCAGTAGAGTTAGTCACCCCGGCGCCGGCTCCGGCGGCACCGCCGTCGGAGTGGCGCCAGGGCGACGACGTGGTCCACGAGGAGTTCGGCACGGGCTGGGTC
>NZ_JBEXKX010000111.1:0-5774 GCF_040609695.1 Amycolatopsis sp. NPDC004625 | reverse complement strand
GCGCCGGCGCGGCGGTCCTCTCGTACTGACTCGCTGTCTATTTTGTTTTTTTTCTTTGTTTTTTTTTTTGTTTCTTCTTTCACCAGACACCCCCCCCCACGACCGGGGACGGGAGCCGAAGGTGCCGGGTCAGGCGTGGAGGGCGCGGGCGGCCTCGTCGACCGCGGCCCAGGACCTCCGCCAGACCGCGCGGGCCTCCGCGCGGCGGCCCAGCTCGCGCTCGGCGATGCGGCCGGCGACGAACCCCATCGGGCCGTCCACCGACTCCAGGACCGAGCGCATCCGCTCGGCCGCCATCACCGCGTCCTGGTGATCACCGAGGACCGTCTGGAAGTCCTTCGTCGCCTTCAGCAGCACCTTGATCCGCGCCGCCTGCTTCTTCTTCGCCGACGTCTGGGCCAGCTCGGCCGCGTAGCGCAGCTTCTTGCCGTGGATGCGCAACGCGTGCAGGTCGTCGTCCGGCGGGTCGGCCGGGAGCGCGTCCACCGCCTTCGCCAGCTTGCGGTGCGGCTTCGCGAGGCCGGTCACCAGGTTGTGCGGGGCCTCGTGCGGGACGCCCTTCGCCCGGGTCAGCAGGCTCACCTCGCGCAGCAGCGTCGAGTACCGGGCGCTGGACAACGCCCGGGTCAGCCGCCGCTTCGCCGCGGCGCGCTCGGTGACGAACTTCGAGACCAGGCGGCGGCCCGCCGCCTGGTCCCGGACCTCGAAGTCGGCGATGACCTCGCGCAGGTGCCCGATCAGCACGTCGTAGTCCCGCACCTCGCCGAGCGACTGGCCGAGCCAGCCCAGCTCCGCGCGCACCGGCTCGGCGCCGTCGCCGACCAGCTCGCCGGACAGCTTCAGCACGCTGCGCATCCGCCGCAGCGCCACGCGCATCTGGTGCAGGTCCTCCGGATCCGCGCCCGAGCGCGTGCCGGGTTCGTACGCGAGCAGGGCGCGGATCTCCCGGTCGAGCTTGGCGCGGACGTGGTGCTCCGCCGGATCGGCCGGGTGCGCCTCGATCGGGAGCTCCGGCAGGCCCAGCTCGGCCGGCGTGCGAGGCAACGATTCGGTGGTCATCACATGAATAGTAGGTGAACGAAGCGCCTTAGTCGTTGGCGTGCAGTGCGGCGTTCAGCTCGACACCGGCGCCGGTGCGCGGCACGACCTCGACCGCGCCGGTCCCCGAGTTGCGCCGGAAGACCGCACCCGAGATGCCGTTGAGCTCGCGGGCCTTGACGACCTTGCCCTCGACGACGACCTTCGTGCCCGCCGTGACGTACAGCCCCGCCTCGACGACCGAGTCGTCGCCGAGCGAGATGCCCACGCCGCCGTTCGCGCCGATCAGGCAGCGCTCGCCCAGCGAGATCGTCTCCTTGCCGCCGCCGGACAGCGTGCCCATGATCGACGCGCCGCCGCCGACGTCCGAGCCGTCGCCGACGACCACACCGGCCGAAATCCGGCCCTCGACCATCGACGCGCCGAGCGTGCCGGCGTTGAAGTTGACGAAGCCCTCGTGCATCACCGTCGTGCCCGACGCCAGGTGCGCGCCGAGCCGGACGCGGTCGGCGTCACCGATCCGCACGCCGGACGGCATGACGTAGTCGACCATCCGCGGGAACTTGTCGACGCTGTGGACGGTCACCGGGCCGCGCGTCCGCAGCCGCAGCCGGGTCGTCTCGAAGCCTTCGACCGGGCACGGGCCGTGGTTGGTCCACACGACGTTGGCCAGCAGGCCGAACATGCCGTCGAGGTTCTGGCCGTGCGGGCGGACCAGCCGGTGCGAGAGCAGGTGTAGCCGCAGGTACATGTCGTGGGTGTCCGCGGGCGCGTCGGCCAGCCTGGCGATCGTGGTGCGCACGGCGACGACCTCGACCCCGCGGTCGGTGTCCGGGCCGAGCAGGGCCGCGGCGGCCTCGCCGAGCAGCTCGGTGGCCTCTTCGGCGCTCAGGCGCTCGGTGCCGGCGGTGCCGCCTTCGACGAGCTTGGGGTGCGGGTACCAGGTGTCGAGGACCGCCCCGTCGGTGGTGACGGTGGCCAGCCCGACGCCGCTGGCGCCGGTGGTTTCGGGGTTCGGGCTCTGCTCGCTCACGGCCCTCACCGTAGTGGAGTGACGCGGATCAACCACTCGTGGGCCGCGCGTCTACCTGCTTCTTCAGGCCCGCGAGGGCACCGGCGACGTCGACGAGCGCCTGCGAGCAGGGACCGCCCGCGGCCGGGACGGTCGTGCAGCCCGCGCTCCGGAACGACCCGACGGCCTGCTCCAGCTTGGCGGCCTCCGCGGTCAGCTGCGGGTCGCGGTCGTCGGCGCGCTTGCGGGCCGCGCCCGGCACGTTGGCGACCTCGGTGACGTACTTCTCGCAGCCCTTCGGCAGCTGGGTGCGCGGGCTGGCGTAGCACTGGTCCGCCGTCAGGGCGTCGAGCTTGGTCGGCAGCGCGTCCGGGCCGGGCACGCCCGCCTGCGGCTTCGGGGCCGGGCCGGCTTCGTTCCCGCAGGCCGACAGGACCAGGACCAGCACCGCGCCACCCACAGTGACTCCGAACCTACGCACACCCCCACGGTAGCGTGCGGGTCATGAGCCTCGACCTGCACGCCGATCCCGTGGACCTGACCGCAGCGCTGGTGGACGTCTTCAGCGTGTCCGGCGCCGAGGCGGAGATCGCGACGGCCGTGCAGGAAGCGCTGCAGGCGCAGGCGCCGCACCTCGAGGTCGTCCGCAACGGTGACGCCGTCCTCGCGCGGACGAACCTCGGCCGCGGGTCGCGGGTCGTGCTCGCCGGGCACCTGGACACCGTGCCGGAGAACGGCAACCTCCCTTCGCGGCGCGAGGGCACCGGTGACGAGGAGTTCCTGCACGGCCTCGGCACGGTCGACATGAAGGGCGGCGACGCGGTCTTCCTGCACCTGGCGGCGACGCTGCCGTCGCCCAAGCACGACGTCACCTTCATCTTCTACGACAACGAAGAGGTCGAGGCGGTCAAGAACGGCCTCGGCCGGATCGAGCGCGAGCTGCCGGAGTGGCTGGCGGGCGACCTGGCGATCGTCGGCGAGCCGTCGAACGGCGTGATCGAGGCCGGCTGCCAGGGCACCATGCGCGTCGAGCTGCGGCTGTCGGGGAAGCGGGCGCACACCGCGCGGGCGTGGATGGGCGAGAACGCGATCCACGCGCTGGCCGAGCCCCTGCGGCGGCTGGCGGAGTACGCGCCGCGGATCGTCGACATCGACGGCCTGACCTACCGCGAAGGCCTCCAGGCGACGTCGATCAGCGGCGGCGTGGCGGGCAACGTGGTCCCGGACGCGGCGGTGCTGACGGTGAACCACCGCTTCGCCCCGGACCGCGACCCGGCGGCGGCCGAGCGTCACCTGCGCGAGGTGTTCAGCGGCTTCGAACTGTCCGTTGTGGACCTGTCCCCGGGCGCCCTCCCGGGCCTGTCGGCCCCGGCGGCGGCAGAACTGGTGGCGGCGGCAGGCGGCCGCGCGGCGGCGAAGCTGGGCTGGACGGACGTGGCGCGCTTCGCGGCCCGGGGCATGCCGGCGGTGAACTTCGGCCCGGGCAACCCGACGTTGGCGCACACGAAGCAGGAGAACGTCCGGACGGCGGAGATCCGCCAGGTCACCGAGGTGCTCCGCCAGTTCCTGAGCTGAGCCTGTGGCTGTCGTCACAGTCACCGCGCCTGAACTGCGGTGACGCTGAGCCACCGCAGGTCACCGCAACTTTTCCCGGCCGCGGCCCGTATGTCCTTCTGAAGCCGCGCACCCCGGGAGGACCCATGCCGAAAACCGCGAGACGGGCCGCGGCCGCCGCCGTGCTCGCCCTGGCGGTGGCCGGGTGCGGTGCCGAGGGGCAGCCCGTGGCCGCGCCCGCGGCCGGGCCGATCCTCACCGCCATCGGGGACGCCACCGCGGTGCCGCCGCCGCCGGACGAGCGGCCGCCGGTTTCGCCGCCCGCGCCCGCCGAAGTCGCCATCAGCTTCCCGCGGACCGGGTCCGGGCAGTGGATGTTCACCCCGGGCAGCGACGAGGTCGCCGGGAAGTCGGGCCGGCTGATGCGCTACCGGATCGCCGTCGAGACCGACATCGACGGCGTCGGGCCCGCCGAGTTCGCGAAGAGCATCCGCACCATCCTCGGCGACCCGCGCGGCTGGACCGCCGGCGGGCAGTGGCGGCTGCAGCAGGTCGGTCCGCAGGACAGCGCCGACTTCACCCTCTACCTGGCCACCCCGGCCAGCCGCGACAAGCTGTGCGGCGGCACGCCGGACAGCTACACCTCCTGCCGCAACGGCAGCAACGTCGTGCTCAACGTCGCCCGCTGGGCCAACGCCGTCCCGAACTACGGCGCCCCGCTGGACGTCTACCGGCAGTACATGGTCACCCACGAAACCGGCCACCGGCTCGGCCAGGGCCACGAGCTGTGCCCCGGCCCGGGCAAGCCGGCCCCGGTGATGGAGCAGCAGACGCTGGGGCTGCACGGCTGCGTCCCGAACCCGTGGCCGTTCCCCGACGCCGGCGGCCGCGAATACGCCGGCCCACCGGGGGAGTACGACGACCCGATCCCGGCGGGCGACTCCTGACCTCCCGTCAGGCTCGCCGGCATGCCCGACACCACCTCGACGTCGCGCGTGGCCGGCGGCGACGTCGTCGAGGGGCGGCAACGCCTGGTCTTCGTCCGCGACGGTGACCGTTACGCGCTCGGCCCGCTCGCCGTCTTCGCGGACGGCGTCGTCCGCTGGCGCTACGAATCGACGGACTTCGACGGTCTCCGCGCCGCGTTCGGCGACGGCACGCTGACCCTGGCTCCGCCCGAGGGCGCACCCCTGGTCATCACCGGCGCGGCCCGGGGAACCGTGCCGGCGCTGGAGTCGTGGCTGACTCCGGAGCTGGTGATCGGCGAGCTCGCCGACGAGGTGGACCGGCTCAACGACCGGCCGGACTCCTTCCGGCGCTGCTGGAACGCGGTGCTTGCGTACGCCGCGGATCCGACCGGCGCCCATCTCGAACTCGTCCGGGAGGCGTACCACGCCGTCCCCGCGCACCGCCGGATCCACGTGCTCGGCGACATGGACCAGAACGACGTCCCGGTGCGGATCCTGCTCGCCGAGGAGGGCGAGACGATCCCGGCCCGGAACCCGGACCGGACGCTCACGGTGACCCCGGAGCTCCGGGCGTGGGCGCTCGGCTACTTCCGCCGGAGCGAGGCCGGGGCCGCCCGGAGCCAGGAGCGGCGGGTGGCGGACGGACCGGAGACGACCTTCCCGCTGATCGTGGGCGGGACCGTCCACCCGGGCGGCTGGCCCGACCCGGCGGGCCTGGAGGTCCTGCAGGCCGACTACCCGGCGGTGGTGACGAGCGGCGGCCGGGAGTACGCGAGCGTCATGCACGCCTACTGGGCCCTCTCCACCGACGACACCGGCTGGCACGACCGGATCGCCGCCGCCGCCCGCGGCCTCGACGCCCGGACCCTCGGCGAGGAGGCGCCCCGGCGCGCGGGCTGGCCGGCGGCCCGGCTGGGCGTGATGGCCGCCCTGCTGCGGGACAAGTTCGAGCGCCACCCGGCGATGGCGGCGACGTTGCTGGGCACCGGAGACGCCCGCCTGCTCTACGACGACTGGGCTTCGAAGTACTGGAGCTCGAGCGGCGCCAACTGGCTGGGCCGCCTCCTGGAACTCGTCCGCTCCGAGCTGCCCCGCGGCTCGTGAGTGAGAAACAGTGGGCCGTGGTCCCGGCTTGGTCGGCGTCGATCTGCTCGCCCGTATCGACGCCGGTTTCCGGAGTTTGTCGATACACGATTCGCTCC
>NZ_JBEXKX010000110.1:0-6932 GCF_040609695.1 Amycolatopsis sp. NPDC004625 | reverse complement strand
TGCATCGAGGGGTCGAAGAACAACGTCAGGTACACCCCGGTCAGCAGCAGGATGATGAAGCTGTAGAGCGCGATCTCGCCCAGCAGGAACGACCAATGCGTCGGGAACACCTTGTTCATCTGGTGCCGCAGGCCCTTGGCCAGCTGGTAACGCTGGTCGGCGTTGTTCGCGGCCTCGCCCACGGCCTTCTCGACAGCGCTCGACCCCTTGGTCGGCGTGGTGAGTGAACTCATGACTTACGCTCCCAAAAGGCCGGACCGATGGCCTCGATGAAGTCGCCTCGCGCGATCAAGTATCCCTCTTCGTCCACCGTGATCGGTAGCTGGGCCAGCGGCCGCGTCGCCGGGCCGAAGATCGGCTTGGCGTAGTGGAGGGCGTCGAACTGCGACTGGTGGCACGGGCACAGGATGCGGTTGGTCCGCTGCTCGTACAGGGAGGTCGGGCAGCCGACGTGGCTGCAGATCTTCGTGTACGCGTAGTAGTCGCCGAAGTTGAAGTCCTCCTGGCCGGCCCGCTTGACCACCTTGGCGGCGTCGGTCGGGCGCAGGCGGATCAGCATGACCGGGTTGTCGACCCGGGTCAGCGCCGCGTTCAGCTTCTCTTCGTCGTGTGCCTCGGTGTCGCGGTACGGGAAGACCGTGACCATCGCGCCGGCGTCGAGGTCCTCGGCCTTGACCCGGCGGACCTCCTTGACGTCCTCCTCGATCGAGCCCGAGATGGTGCGCAGGTAGACCTTCTCGCCCGGGAAGTTGGGCTGCCAGCCGGTGTGCCACAGCGAGTCGCGGGACTCGCTGTCCTTCCACGGGTTCTTGATGAAGGACGCGACCGGCAGCGCGGCGGCCGCGAGGCCCAGCGCACCGGCCCCGGCGATCGCCGAGCGCTTGATCAGCGACCGGCGGGCGATGGTGCTGCGGTTCCCGGCGTCGGCCAGGTGCGCGAGGATCGTCGCCCGGTCGACCTCGGCCGACCCGGCACCGTCCGCGTCGGTCCGCTGCTGCACCGCGACCTCGGCGGGCACGAACTTCTTCGTGTACAGGATCACGCCGATGCCCAGGCCGAGGATGGCCAGGCCCAGCGTGATGCCGAGCATCGGGGTGTAGAGGCTGTACCAGAAGTGGCCGCTCTCGTTGTCCGGCGCCTCGTACTTCCACGGCCACCAGATCAGCGACACGACGAACCCGATCCCGGCCAGCGCGGACAGCCCGAACCAGAACGCGACCAGGCGCTCGGCCCGCTTCTCCGCCCGGGTGCCCTCCACGGGCCACGGGGTGGGGTACTCGACGATCTCGACCCCGTCGAGCTGCCCGCCCAGCTTCACCAGCTGGTCGCGGTCCATCTCAGCCAGCTCCGCCTCCGTCGGCGGCTTCGGCCCCTCGGCACTCATGCCTTCGATCCAATCCACAACGTCACGCCGATCAGCGCGGCGATCCCGACGATAAAGGCGATCACGCCCTCCGAAGCGGGGCCGACCCCGCCGAGGCCGTTCCCACCCGGGTCATTGTTGCCGTCCGACACCGACTTCACGTAGGCGACGATGTCCTTCTTCTCTTCCGGCGTCAGCTGCCGGTCGGAGAACTTCGGCATGTTCTGCGGGCCGGTGAGCATGGCCGTGTAGATCTGCTCTTCGCTGGCCGGGTCCAGGTTCGGCGCGTACTTGCCGGCGGACAGCGCGCCGCCGCGGCCGGTGAAGTTGTGGCACGACGCGCAGTTGAGGCGGAACAGCTCGCCACCGCGGGCCGGGTCGCTCCCCCGCAGGGCCTCGCCCTTCTCCGCGGGACGCTGGACGCCGCCGCCGTGCGCCTGGATGTAGGCGCCGACCGCGTCGATCTCGGCCTCGGTCAGCTTCGGCGGCTTGCGCGCGGCCTGGGCCTCCTGGCGCGCGGCGGGCATGCGGCCCGAAGAAGTCTGGAAGTACACCGCGGCGTCGCCGATGCCGATCAGGCTCGGCCCGCGGTCCTGCACGCCCTCGAGGTTCGCGCCGTGGCAGGCGATGCAGGTGTTGTTGTAGACCTGCTCGCCGAGGCGCAGCTGCGCCGGCGTGCCCTGGGCCTGCGCGGTCTGCGGCTCCGGGGCGAACACGGCGTAGAGGGCGCCGGCGCCCACCAGCGCGACGCCGAGCGCGAGCAGGCCGGCGAACCGCCTCCGCAGCTTCGACCGCGCGCGGTAGCGGCGCTCCGAGGATTTCGTGCTGGTGGTCATCTTGCGGCAACCCTTGCTGTCAGTTCAGGCCGATGGTGAAGGTGGTGGCGGCTGGGTGCGACCTACGGAAGGAGGTAGATCACACCGAAGAGGCCGACCCACACGATGTCGACGAAGTGCCAGTAGTAGGACACGACGATCGCCGACGTGGCCTGGGCGGGCGTGAACTTGCTCAGTTTCGTGCGGATGAGCAGGTACACGAAGGCGATGAGCCCGCCGATGACGTGCAGGCCGTGGAAGCCGGTCGCGAGGTAGAAGACCGTGCCGAACGGGCCGGACGGGATCGTCATCCCCTCTTCGACCAGGTTGTGGTACTCGTTGGCCTGGCCGCCGACGAAGATGGCGCCCATGATCAACGTGATGATGTACCAGCGGCGCAGCCCGTAGACGTCGCCGCGCTCGGCGGCGAACACGCCGAACTGGCAGGTCAGCGAGGACAGCACGAGGATCACCGTGAACGGGATCGCGTACGCCACGTTGAGGTGGAACTCCTCGCCGTGCAACGGCGGCGGCCACTGGCCGGAGGAGTTCTGCGCCTTGACGGTGAAGAACATCGCGAACAGTCCGGCGAAGAACATCAGCTCGCTGGACAGCCACACGATGGTGCCGACACTGACCATGTTCGGCCGGTTCAGCGAGTGGACCCGCTGACTGATGGTGGGAGCTGCCGTTGTCACGCGTCGCATTATGTCCTCTCGCACCGCCGCTCCGCCGGGTGGGTCCACGGCGAGCCGTCTGCGTAACCGATCACACCGGACGCCCGGGAAGGTGAGAGCTACTCATGGGTTTACTCGACCGGCTGCTTGACCTGGTCAAGAAGCGGGAAACGCCCGGTCTGACGGCCGACACGCCGGGGCTGAAGATCGTCGTGGCGGCCTTCGACCCGGCCGTCGCGGACTCCGCCGTCCTCGCCGCTTCACCCGACTGGGTCAGTACGGCACCGGCCGTTCTGCGGCACCACCTGCTGCTGCCACCGGACCGCGTCGCCGAGGCGGCGTCGGTCCTCGCCCAGGACGGCTACGAGCTGCGGGAACAGTCCCCTTCGGGCGGTTTGACGCGGGTGCTCGCGGTGCGCGTCCAGGTGCTCGACGCCCTGCACTGCGCCCAGGAACGGTCCCGGATGGCCGGCCTCGCGCAGCGCTCGGGCGGCGACGCGCTCGGCTGGGACGCGCAACAGCCGGAGCCGACCGCGTGATGTCGGTCTCGGCCGATACGATCGGGGTCGCGAAGCGTGCGGGTGACGATACGGAGGCATGCCTGATGGCCGAGTCGATGCGGGTCCTGGTGTTCAGCCACAAGGCGGAGGTGCGCGAGGCGATCGTGAACGCGGTCGGCCGGCGGCCCGCCGCCGACTTGGCGCGCGTGGACTACGTCGAGGCGGCCGGGATCGCCGACGTGCTGTCCGAGGTGGACGCGGGGAACGTCGACCTGGCGATCCTCGACGGCGAGGCGCAGCCGACCGGCGGCATCGGCCTCTGCCGGCAGCTGAAGAACGAAATCACCGACTGCCCCCCGATCGTGATCGCCGTGCGGCGCAAGGACGACCGGTGGCTGGCCACCTGGTCGCAGGCGGACGCCGTGCTGGTGCACCCGCTGGACCCGCTGACCGCCGCGGAGACCGTCGCCGACGTGCTGCGCGCGCGACGGGTCCCCGTCGTGAACGGCTGAGCCCGGTGACCACCCCGGTCCCCCGCACCTGGCCACCCCTGCTCAAGCAGCTCATCGCCGGTACCGACCTCTCCGCGGAGGACACGGCGTGGGCGATGGACCAGATCATGAGCGGCGCGGCGAGCCCGGCCCGGATCGCCGGGTTCGCGGTCGCGCTGCGCGCCAAGGGCGAGACGCCCGAGGAGATCGCCGGCATGGCGGCCACGATGCTGGCGCACGCCAAGCGGGTCGAGCTGGACCGCCCGGCGGTCGACATCGTCGGCACCGGCGGCGACGGCTCCAACTCGGTGAACATCTCGACGATGGCGACCATCGTCACGGCGGCGGCGGGCGCGCCGGTGGCCAAGCACGGCAACCGCAGCGCGTCGTCGAAGTCCGGCGCGGCGGACGTCCTCGAGGCCCTCGGCGTCACGATCAGCCTGCCGCCGGAGGACGTCCGGCGCAGCCTCACCGAGGTCGGCATCGGGTTCTTCCTGGCGTCGGCGTTCCACCCGGCGCTGCGCCACGCCGGCCCGGTGCGCAGCGAGCTCGGCATCCCGACGACGTTCAACCTGCTCGGCCCGCTGACCAACCCGGCCCAGCCGGGCGCGGCCCTGATCGGCTGCGCGTACGCCGACAAGACGCGGGTGCTGGCGGAGACGTTCGCCCGCCGCGGCACCCGGGCCCTGGTGGTCCGCGGCGACGACGGCCTCGACGAGATCACCACGACCACGACGTCGACGATCTGGGTCGTCTCGGACGGTGAGGTGACCGAGCGCGGCTTCGACCCGGCGGCCCTGGGCATCGCCCGGGCGACGGCGGAAGACCTGCGCGGCGGCGACGCGGCGGCGAACGCGGAGGTGGTCCGGGAGCTGGTCGGCGGCAAGCCGGGCCCGGTCCGCGACGCGGTCCTGATCAACGCGGCCGCCGCCCTGGCGGCCTTCACCGGCTTCTCGGCGTCCCTGGAGGACGATCTCCGGGCCGGCCTGACCCGGGCCGCGGAGGCGATCGACTCGGGTGCCGCGGCCGCCCTGCTGGACCGCTGGATCGCCTTCGGCTGACTCAGGCGCGACCGGCAGGGCCGGCCGCCGCATCGACCGGGTCCTCCGGTGCGGCGGCCGGCCCGCGGCGGCGTTGCGGGGCCAGCGCGGACGCCAGGACCGCGAGCATGCCCAGCGCCTCGGGCCAGCTCGGGCGGTGGCCGTAGAACGCGATGTCGACCAGGACCGCGACCACCGGGTACAGGTACGAAAGCAGCGCCACCGTCGTGGTCGGCAGCTTGCCGATGCTCGCGTACATCAGCACGTACATCAGGGCGGTGTGGACCGTCCCCAGCAGCACCAGCCACAGCAGGCCCGACGTCGTCGACGGCAGCGGCGTCACCAGCAGCAGCGGCGCGAGCACCAGGGCGCCCACCGTCGTCTGCACGGCGGCCAGCAGGTGCGGGCGGACGTGCTTCAGCTGCTTCGCGACGAAGGACGCTCCCGCGTAGAGCACGGCCGCGCCGAGGGCCAGCGCGATACCGGCCGGCTGCACCGGTTTGCCGTCCTCGCCGTGCGCGGACAGGGAGATCAACGCCACCCCGCCGAACGCGATCCCGGCCCGGACCAGGTGGCTCTTGGCCACCTTCTCGCCGAGGAACGCCGCCGCCAGGCCGACCAGGAGCAGCGGCTGGGTGTGGTAGACGACCGTGCTGACCGAGATCGACGACAGCGCGTACGAGGCGAACAGCAGCACCCAGTTGCCGACCAGGAACAGCCCGCCCAGCACGGCCAGGCCGAGGTCGCGCCGCGACGGCCGCCACGCCTGCAGCCAGCCGCGGGAGAGGCACCACAGCACGAGCAGCGCGCCGCCGACGAAGCAGCGGGCGAACGCCACGGCGGGGGCGGCCGCGCCGCTCTCGAGCACGACGGCACCGATCGTGCCGGACATCGCCATCGCCGCGGACCACTGGAGCAGCGGGCGGGTTTCCGAGTTCGTCATGCGGACCAGGTTCGTCGCGATCGGCGTGACCAACCAGTGTCAGAGATGACAACGACCGCAAAACTTGTGACAGGCTGGCGGTCATGGACGTCAACCGGGTCGCGGTGGTGCTCGCCGACCGCGTTTCACCGTTCGAGCTGGGTGTCGCGTGCGAGGTGTTCGGGACCGACCGCAGCGCCGACGGCATCGAGGGCTGGGACTTCGCCGTCTGCTCCCCCGGCGGGTCCGCGGTCGAGAGCTGGTCCGGGTTCGGGCTGTCCGGCCTGCGTGATCTGGACCACGCCGCCTCCGCGGACCTGCTGATCGTGCCGACGTGCGCGCCCCGGACCGCGCCGCCACCCGAACCGGTGCTGGCCGTCCTGCGCGACGCGGCCGCGCGCGGGGCCTGGGTGGCGGGGTTCTGCGCGGGGGTGTTCACCCTCGGCTACGCGGGCCTGCTCGACGGCCGCCGGTGCACGGTCCACTGGGTGTACGAGGCGGAGTTCCGGCAGCGGTTCCCGGCCGCCCAGGTGGACACCCAGGCGCTCTACGCCGACGACGGCGGTGTCCTGACCAGCGCGGGCACGGTCGCGGCGGTCGACCTGTGCCTGCACCTGGTCCGCCGGCTGCGCGGGGTCGACGCGGCCACGACGCTGGCCCGGCGGATGGTGGCGGCCCCGCACCGCGCCGGCGGGCAGGCCCAGTTCGTGCAGGCGCCCGTCCCGGCGACGGCGGCGGGCGACGACGCCGTGGTCGCGGAGGCCCTGGAGTGGGTGGAGCGACGCCTGGACCAGCCGTTCACCGTGGCGGAACTGGCCCGGCGCAGCGGCCTGGGCGAGCGGACGTTCCTGCGCCGCTTCTCCGCGGCGACGGGCACCACGCCGCACCGCTGGCTGACCGAACGGCGGCTGGACCGGGCCCAGGCCCTGCTGGAGGCGGGCGGCCTGTCGGTGGAGGACATCGCGACGGCGTGCGGCTACGCGTCGGCGGCCGCGCTGCGGCACCAGTTCAGCCGCCTGCGCGGCACGAACCCGTCCTCCTACCGCACAGCCTTCCGCGGCTGAGCCCCCTGCCGCGGCCGGTCGTGAGTGGTAAGGCGGGTTAGAACGCGCCTTACCACTCAC
>NZ_JBEXKX010000109.1:0-7139 GCF_040609695.1 Amycolatopsis sp. NPDC004625 | reverse complement strand
ATCCCGAGGTCGTCATGCCGTACCGCAAGCCCCGCGACGGCAGCGAGTTGCCGGAATGGAAGGAGGACCTCAACGCGACTCACCGCACGATCCGGACCGGCGTCGAGCACGTTCTGTCCAGGATGAAGAACTTCAAGATTCTCCGCGACTACCGCCGCGCCGCGAGCACGCTCGCCGACACAGTCTCCGGCATCGCGAACCTGCACAACATCCTCCTTGCCGACTGACCGCAACACCAGCCCCACCAACCACAACCACAGTTACGAGACAGCCCTTAGTTCGACAGGCAGGCACGCCAGCGCGCCCGCCCTACAGGCACCGACGACACCACAGGCGTCGCACAACACGGATCAGGCGGTTGCCGAAGACGAGGACGATCGGACCATCTGATTACAAGTCCGCCCTTCTGGCATATCGGCGAGTGCCGCCGTGCGCCATCTCATGCCGATAAGTGCAGGTCAAGTGGCATTTGCACGACTTCTCAATGCCGTGAAGTGTCGCGCCGTGTCAGGCACTACTCCAGCACCGGAGCCCCATCGGAGACGCAGCGACCCAGCACGCGCCGGTTGCCACGCCCACGTAGAGGCCTCGGTGTCGGATCGACCTACCGCTCGCCCCCACCGCCAATACCTCCGTCCGGCTGGACGTCCAGCAGCCAACGCTCAACCACGTGCCGCGGCGAACAGCCCAGGGCCGATCGGTCACCCTGTACCCGACCTGCGCCGACGCACGGTCACGACCGTCCGAGGACAGTAGCTTCGACGCCGCACCTCGTCATTAGCGAATCCGGCGAATCCCCTGTCAAGTCCGACGACGCTCCGTCGCGACTAACGTCCGCACATGCCGATGTCGGTGCGTCCGCGGGAACGTGGGTTTGATGCGGTGATTGAGCGGGTGACCTGCTCGGCGAGGTCTCGATGAAGGCACGCTGCTGGTAATAGCCGGCGGTGACCGCGGGAACGTCGTGTGGTGTGGGTATCGGCAGCGACAACAGCGAGCGGAAGGGGAGTCGTCCACCGATCACCGACGCTGCCGAGGACTGGGTGCAGATCCGGGTATCCGGCGGCTTGGTCCTGCTCTTCGAGCACGAGGCCATCCACGAACCGCTCGCTTGGCAGTCGATCGATGGTCATCAGCCGATGCAGGCCTGCTTGGGCATCGAGGTAGTGCCCGCCGCCTGGGCACAGGGCACGGGCGCGCTCTTGGCGACCCGCGGTTCGGTCCTGTGTTCGTCGAGCTGACGGCACCGGTGCGCCCGCCAACCCCTGGTGATCAGCCGAGTCTCTACCCGGCAGGACTTCGACCGGTGATCTCACCGCGACCGGCTGGCCTGGCGTCAGCCTGCGGTGATCCACTCCGCCGGGACCAGGGCGCCTTGACCGTCACGCCACCGTCGGATCACCGCAGATGCGAAGACCGGTTGCTCCAGGTCTGCGTGTTCCATGGCGATGACCTGGAGCTTGCCGTCCGCGGTGGTGATGCTGTCGGCGATGGCTTGGTACACGCGCAGGAGAGCTGTCCGGTCGGACTCCTCGGCTGGCTGTAGGTCTGTTCCTTTGTAGTCGGCGGGGAAGTAGACCTGGGAAGGCTGGTCGAGAACGAGCAGCTGCGGCACCGGCCGATTATGGTCGATGAACCACTCGTGCAGGCTCAAGAACGCGGCCAGGTGGTAGCCCAGCCAGTTCTGCCCGCCGCCGATCTCCTTGAGGGGGACTGGTCCGTCGTCGGTGTCGGCCACGACGGTGAGGTGGCGCAGGTCGAACCGGATGGGGGCGTCCGAGTGCTCGAGGACGAGTGCGCGGGCCTTCGCGGTGATCTTCTGGTTGATCAGTGACAGGCTGCTGTTGACCCGGTCGGCCTGCACGTCGTGGCCGAGGGCGTCCTCCAGTTCCTCGATGGCCGCGCGCATCTCTTCGCGCTGGTCGCGGATGCGGGGGGCGGCTGTGTAACGTGCGGCGTTCTCCAGGAACAGGCTGATGCGCCCGCGGACGCCGGCGGCGCGTAGCGTGGTGTCGCGGTACCGTGCGGCCTCGCGCATGCCTGCCTCGAGTGCGTCGCGTTCATCGTGGTTGGCGCCGAGTGCGCGGCGGTGCTCGCGGAGCAATTCTTCTTGCTCGTCGATGAGGGCCTGGATCTGCGGAGTGTCGTCGCTGACGTGGACGACGTTGGCGTTGAGTTCCTCCAGGTCTGTCCGCAGTGCGGTCGCGACGGCGCTCGGGGCGGTCACTTCGCTGTTGCAGACCGGGCATGCTTCCACAGAGGTGTCAGGGCTGACTTTGAGCAGCGACAAGGAAGTCAAGCGTTCGCGGTGGTCGAGTGCTTGCGTCAGGAACTCGCTGCGGTCGCGGAGTGCGCTTCTAAGTTCAGCGAGCCGGGCGCGCGTCTGCTGGAAGGCAATGCGCAGTCGATCCCGCTCCTGCGAGAGTGTGGCCAGGGGATCGTCTTCGTCCTCGGGGATCTCGGGCAGACCGGGCAGGGGTGCCGAGGCGGCGGTGCCGAGCAGCGCGAGCGCGTCGTCCAGCGTGAGCTCGTTGGTGTTCAGAGGGGCGAGCAGCGAAGTCTCGACCGCTTCCCTGACCAGGGCACGGGCCTGTCCGGACGCGGGCGCTGCGGATTCCTGCTGGTTGAGATCTCGTTCATGGTTCCGCAGTTCGGACTTCATTCGCTGCAGCTGTGCTCGTTGCACGGCCTGTTCGGGATCCACAGCTCCGATGAAGTAGGGGAAGATGTCGCGGATCGTCCTGGGACCGTGATCCTCCCCCTGCGAGTGGAACAGGTGGTCGGGATTCGCCACCACGTTTTGGGCTTGAATGCAGAAGTACAGAGCATGGCGGATGGACGGGGCCATGGTGTTGCCCCGGGTGGTGGGCAGGCGGATTGAGAGGTCGATGCCCGTGAACTCGGCGAGCAGGCCGCGCGCGGCCTCGATGGTGAAAGTGAACTGCATCTGCTCTGCAGCAAGCGGGAGATCCCCTGGCTGCTGGAAGACCAGGCAGAGCCGGGGAGATGGGGTGGTTCCGCGCGCTGCCCGGCGAGCCACGAACAGCTGGCGGTCGCCGCGGACGATCTGCACCGCGAAAACGTCGACGTACTCGCGCAGCTTGCCGGCGCTGATGGGGTAGTTGTCGCCGCTGCTGGCCATGCAGTAGTTGGTGACATCCCAGATGGAGGTCTTGCCCGTGAGGGAGTCGCCAGTGACGATGTTGAGTTCGCCAAGGTTGAACTTCAGGCTGCGCACCTGACCGGGCTGCTTGCCGTAGAGGGTCAGGGACTTGAGCTGCCAGGTCACGGTCGTACTCCAAGCAGGGTGAGGACGGTGGCGGTGGGTCCACCGGTGGGCAGCCACCGGCCAAGCATGTGGGCGGCCTTCTGGACCGCGGCGGCTTCGGCCGACCGGTTCCGGATCCCCTTCGGGATGGCTTTGTCGCGCAGGGTGAGTGCGGCCCCATCCAAAACGAGGATCCGGGTCTGCAGTGCGAACAGCAGTCCGGGTCGCACCACGGTGAGAAGCCCGGGGGTGTTGGCGGACATGTGAACTTTGATGGTCCCGTTGTTTTCCGCCCACTGGGCCATATTGGCGTTGGCGTTCGGCAGCAGGTCCCGGACCGCAGGTTGCAACGCCATGACAGCGGAGGCGACCACGAGGGGCAGCGGACCGGGGCGTTCGTGCGCGTCCAGGTGGCCTTGGACGACGCGGGCGCAGACCAGGGCGGTGAAGGCCGGGTTGTACAGCGCCCGCTCTTCCCTGCCCCACTCGACAGGGCTGCTCATTTGCTCGACACCGACCCGAGCAGCGCCATGAGGCGCTCCCGGAACTCGGGGTGCCAGCCGACCCGCCGCTCGTCAGCGAGGATCTGGTACGAGCCCTTGGTGACGAACGGTTCGTCGCATCCCGGCCGGATGGGGAACCGGGCATGGTGATCGACCCACCGGTAGATGGCGCGGGCCTCGCGGACCTTGGCCTCCTCCGCGGCCTCTTGCCCCAACTCCTCGCGCATCTCCTCGAAGCGGCTTGACCACTCCTCGACGAGGCGCTTCTCGTACTTGCCCAGCTCACCCGGCCGGAGCAGGTTGTCGTTGACCCACCTCGACCGCTGGGTGAACGCCCGCAGGTAGTCGCTGACCGCCTGCTGGATCCTGCTGTCGCCGACATTCACGAGGCGCAGTTGCCGGACGTAGACCTGTTCTCCGCCGGCGGGGTCCGCGCCGCCTGTCTCAGGCAGGTCGTCGTCGATGGGCAGGCTGTCCGGGCCGAAGCCTTTGCGGCGGTCGCTGAACACCACGTCGAACTCCAAGCCGGTCACCGGTCCCGACGCAGGGTCGCGCAACTGGGCGACCACCCTGCGGAAGAACCACCCGTCCAGGCGCTCCAGAAAGACCTTCGCGTGTTCGTGGCCCACGGCGAGGCCCAGCAGGCGCTGGATGCGCTCGGTTGTCTCGTCGATGTCAGGCGCCGCGTCGAGCACGCGAATCCGCTCAAGCAGGGATCGACGCTGGTCTGCCGTCAGCCTGTCCCACGCCTCGTACGCGGACTTGTTGGTCTCGTTCCTGGAGGTGCGACGGGCTTCATCTAGCAGCCCGAGCGCCTTCGCTTCGTCCCGGGGGCTGCCAGGGCCCGGAGGCCGGAGGTGGTAAGCGGCGCCCTCCGCGGCGGCCTCGGCGGTCGTGAGCAGGAAAAAGGTGGGGCGATCCTGGCTGACCGCAGACTCGGCCCAACCGGTGGCCCAGATCCGCAGGCTCTTCCACAGGTCAGTGGCCTTGTCAGTCATCTTGGTCCCCGGGGCGCGGTGCTTGAGCTGGTAGAGGCCCGGTCCCGTGTCCTCGTGGACCTCGATGTCGTCGCCCGCTTCGATGGCCATGGACCAGTCGGGACCGGCTCCTGTCTGTTCGACGCAGAAGTAGAGAGCCTTGCGGAGCTGATAGAGGTAGCCGACCGCTGAAGCCGATGCCTCGAACAAGTCGATCTGCTCACCCATCTCGAACCTCCCCGCCGCGTCGCCTGCCGATCACATGATCCGGCCGTCCCGCCGTTAACCGTGGCGAGGCACTCGCGTGTTACACCGCGTTATAGCAGCGATGCACGTGAGGATGGTGCGGACAGGCGTCCAGGACGTCCCCGCCCAGGTTCGTGGCCTGCAGGCTCACGGTTGACGAGGCAATCGGAAATCGTTGCCGCTGGCTGCTTGATCGCCGCGACGGCGCGTTTGGCATCGATGTCGCGGCGCTGGTTCTCGGCCCTGACGCCTGGCCACCACCACCTACCCCGCAGGGGCCGTGCCTGACGACCCGGCGACCAAGCCGCCCGCCCCGCGCCCAAGCCCACCAGCACGGCAGTCACCACAGCCTGGCGACCACGTCCCACCTTGCCCTTCAGCACATGAACATCGTGTGCCACCCGCGCACACATCGATCAACCACCGAACAAGCGAACATCGCTTCTGCCGCGAGTCGGTCGCCGGGCTGAGCCGAACGTCCTCTTCTGCCGCTGGTCGAGCGTCCACGTCCTCATGCCGATGAGGCGATGAGATCTTCTCTACGGAGCGCAGCTGCCAGGCCAGGCCCGCGCGGACGGCGTGCTCGCAGGCGTCACCGCGCGGGTCGTCGATGTCCAGGCCGCGCTCGAGGACCCGCAGCCCAGCTCACAGCAGGCCGGCTTGGTGCAGCTTCAGCAGCGCGCCGGCAACGCCCGGGGCAGCGCCGATCAGCAGCATTCGCAGGACCCGCACGGCGCGGTCGGCGCGACGGTGGTTGCGGTCGAGCACCGCGACCACGACGACGAACGAGATCAGCAGTAGCACGTAGCCGGCCACCGCCGCGATGAGCCACTCCGGCATCGCGCACCTTCCTCACCTGAAAGATCAGGTGAGAGCACGACCTTCGGGGCCCGCTTCGCTGTATACACACTCGCGGCTTCCAATGGCAAACCGTTCTGCACCGCTTGTTCGTGACCATCTGACTAGCCATGCGCTGACCAGCGAAGATCTGCCGCGCCGTCCTGTTTAGGTACGGCGCGCTGACCGTGCTCCGGCCCGACCGTGCAGGACGCGGTCGGCGCGTTCCTAGCCAGCCCGCGCGTGAACGACTCGCCGCACACGCGACGGGCGTACGGGCTGATGGCTCTCTCGACCGCTCGTCCGGCCGGCGTTGAGGCTGCTGCCGCAACCGAGCTACTTGGTCCGGACGCGGCCGCCGCGGTGATTCAGCCGGAGGGCGTGCCGGCGGCGGCGCCGATCCCGCCGAGCGTCCCGGCGGGGCCCGCACCTGCCAGTCCTGCTCGGCGGGCTTCCGCGTGATCACGTCGCGCATCGCCTCGGCGCGCTCAGCCACAGGTCGTCGGCCAATCGGCGCCCGTCCGGCGCCTTCAAGGTGTACGCGATCGTGGTCTGGAGCGTGTTAAGCGCGCCTGATCGTCGGTCCTGGGAGCTGATGGCCAACGCCGGCGCACGTCTCGGAGCGCCCTGGCTGCCGCCGTGAGGTCGCCGCGGCCGCCGTGCTTGTAGACCTTCCACAGGAACACGAGGGTGGCCAGCAGGCTGAGGAAGCTGAACAGGCTCGTCGTGACGATGACGGTCGTCATCACGGTCATCCCCACCTCCCTACCTCACGGCCACGCGCCTGCCCGGCCACACCTCACGTTGTACTGGTCGAGAGCCTGATATATGACCAGGCACCGGCCTGCGCACGCCACCGGGCCGAGATGTCCCGCACCTAGACGAGTAATGCTTAAGTCTGGGTGGTGACCGGAGACGGACGAAGGGTGTCCAAGATCCGTTTGTGACGACAGACCTGAACACCCTTCTCACCGCACTCCACGTCAAGATCGACGACCACCTCGTAGGCCGGCACCGGGTCGGCAGACCGCCGAAGCTCACCGACGCGGAATTGGTGACTCTCGCGGTGGCCCAAGCGCTGCTGGGGTTCACCTCCGAGGCCCGCTGGCTGCGGTTCCTGCCCGCCCGCATGCCCGGAGCGTTCCGCTACCTGCCCGGCCAGTCCGGCTACAACCGCCGCCTGCGTGCCGCGTTGCCGCTGGTCAAGCTCGTCATGCGCTGGCTGGCCGCGGACACCGACCTGTGGACCGACACCACCTGGATCGTCGACTCCACCCCGGTCGAGTGCGGCCGGTCCCGGCCGACGGT
>NZ_JBEXKX010000108.1:0-7603 GCF_040609695.1 Amycolatopsis sp. NPDC004625 | reverse complement strand
GTGGTAAGGCGGGTTCTAACCCGCCTTACCACTCACGACCGGGGGCGGCAGGGCACGCACGCCGCCGCTAGACGACCAGTGACAGGGGCAGGATCAGCGCGATCGCCACCACGGAGATCAGCGTCTCCATCACCGACCAGCTCTTCAGCGTTTGGCCGACCGAGAGCCCGAAGTACTCCTTGACCAGCCAGAACCCGGCGTCGTTGACGTGCGAGAAGAACAGCGACCCGGCGCCGATGGCCAGGACCAGCAGGGCGCTGTGGGACGGGTCCATGGTCGCCGCCAGGGGGGCCACGATGCCCGCCGCCGACACGGTCGCGACCGTGGCCGAGCCGGTCGCCAGCCGGATCGCCACCGCGACCAGCCAGCCGAGCAGCAGCGGCGACAGGTTCGCGTCCTTGGCCAGGCCGGTGATGACGTCGCCGACGCCCGCGTCGACCAGGGTCTGCTTGAACCCGCCGCCCGCGCCGACGATCAGGATGATCCCGGCGATCGGGCCGAGCGACTCACCGACCACAGTGGACAGTCTCTCGCGGCCGAGCCCGGCCGGGCGGCCCAGCAGCACCATGCCGACCAGGACCGCCGCGAGCAGCGCGATCAGCGGGTCGCCGACGAAGTCGAGGATCTTGCGGGCCTGGCTGTCCTTGGCCAGCAGGATGTCCGAGAGCGCTTTCGCGAGCATCAGCACGACCGGCAACAGCACCGTGGTGAGCGTCGCGGCGAAGCTCGGGCGCGGCTTGTCGGTGTCGGCGCGTTCCGGGATCAGCCGCTCGGGGGCGACGGCGTCCGGGACGAGCCGGGCCGCGACGCGCGCGAACAGCGGGCCCGCGATGACCAGCGTCGGGATGCCGACGAGCAGGCCGAACGCCAGTGTGACGCCGACGTTCGCGTTCAGCGCGCCGGCCGCGGCGAGCGGGCCGGGGTGCGGCGGGACCAGGCCGTGCAGCACCGAAAGCCCGGCCACGGCGGGAATCCCCAGCAGCATCAACGGCTTCCCGGTGCGCTTGACCGCCAGCAGCACCACCGGGATCAGCATCACGAGCCCGATCTCGAAGAACATCGGCAGCCCGATCAGGGCCGCGACGAGGGCCATCGCCCACGGCAGCGCGGCGCCGCGGGCCTTGCCGAGCACGGTGTCGACGATCTGGTCGGCGCCGCCGGAGTCGGCGAGCAGCTTGCCGAGCATCGCGCCGAGGGCGATCAGGATGCCGACGGACGCGACCGTGCTGCCGACACCGGTGGTGAAGCTCTTGAGCAGCTTGTCGACCGGCATCCCGGCGGTCAGGCCGAGCACCAGCGAGCCGAGGACCAGCGACAGGAACGGGTGCAGCTTCACCTTCGTGATGAGCACGACGATGACGGCGATCGCGACGACGGTCGCGATGATCAGGCGGGTGGAGTGGCCGGTCCAGCCGGCGGCGAGGACGGCGTTCACGCGTGCTCCCGGAAGGCGGTCAGTGCGGCTTCGGTGATCTCTTCGGGAGTGCCGCCGGTGTTGTCGAAGACGGCGCCGGCCTCGTCCGGCTCGAGGGGTTCGAGGTCGGCCAGTTGCGAATCCAGCAGCGATACGGGCATGAAGTGGCCCTTGCGGGTCTTCATCCGCTCGGCCAGCAACGCGCGGTCGACCTGCAGGTGGGCGAACCAGACGTCGCCGCCGCTGCGCAGGACGTCGCGGTACCGCCGCTTGAGCGCGGACGACGTCACGACACCGCCGGTGGCCTCGTGCTCGCGGATCCAGCCGGCGATGGCCTCGAGCCAGGGCGCGCGGTCTTCGTCGGTCAGCGGCGTGCCGGCGGTCATCTTGTCGATGTTGGCCTTCGGGTGGAACGTGTCCGCTTCCGCGTACTCGACGCCGAGGGCCTCGGCGAGCGCCGTGCCGATCGTCGTCTTCCCGGAGCCTGACACCCCCATCACCACGATGACGGTCATCCGCACCTCCCACTTCGTTGTGCCCAGGTGAGTCAAACTCAAAAGTACTACTTATTCAAGATGAAGTACTACTTAATCGAGTCAGACGGCTAGCCTTGATCAGGTGAGACACGAGCAGGTACTGGATGCCCTCGGCGCGGCGATCGCGAACGGATCCCTGGTCCCGGGCACCGTGCTGCGCTCGGAAGACCTCCAGGAACGCTTCGGCGCTTCGCGGACCGTGGCGCGCGAAGTCGTCCGCGTCCTGGAGACGATGCGGCTGACCAGCAGCAAGCGCCGGGTCGGCGTGATCGTCCGCGAGCCGGCGGAGTGGAACCACTACGACCCGCGGCTGATCCGCTGGCAGCTCGACGGCCCGGCCCGCCCGGCGGCCCTGGCCACGCTGAACGAGCTGCGGTCGGCGATCGAGCCGTGCGCGGCGCGGTACGCGGCCCTGCGCGCGACGCCGGAGGAGCGCGGCCGCCTGGGCGCGCTGGGGGAGCGGCTGGCCCGGACGGCCCGGGCGCGCGACCTCTCGGCGTTCCTCGGGTTCGACATCGCCTTCCACGACCTGCTGCTCACCGCGTCCCGGAACCCGATGTTCGGCCAGCTGTCGGCGGTCGTCGCGGAGGTGCTCACCGGCCGGACCGGGCACGGCCTGATGCCGCCGGAACCGCAGCCCGAGGCCATCGCGCTGCACGCCGAGGTGGCCGCGGCGGTGGCCGACGGCGAGGCGGAGCGGGCCGAGCGGGCGATGCGGGACATCGTCGTCCAGGCGAGGGACGAGATCGCCGCCCTGGTATCGGAGGCCGCCCCAGAGGTCGAGTAGCCTCTGGCGGAACTGGACTTTTCCTTCCGCCGGGGGGCACGGGTGAGCGCGGCGCGCGCGATCGGACTGGTGTTGGGCGTGGCGGCCGACGGCGCCCTCGGCGATCCCCGCCACCGCCCGCCGGTGACGGCGTTCCGCCGCCTCCCGCCCCGCTCGGGCGTCGCGGTCGCCGCCGCCGCGGTGGCCGCCGGGGCCCTGCTGGAACGCGCCGGCCGCGGCCGCCCGCTGGTGCAGGCCTCGGCGACGGCGGTGACGACGTGGGCGGTCCTCGGCGCGGCCGGCCTGGCCCTGCACGGCACGGAACTGGCCCGCGACCTCGAGGAGTGCCGCTTCGAGCCGGCCCGCACGACACTGTCCGAACTGGACCCCCGGGTGGCGGACGGGCTGGGCGCGATCGCGCTGTCGAGGGCCTCGGTGGAGACGCTGGCGGAGAACACGTCGGACGCGGTGGTGGCCCCGCTGGTGTGGGGCGCGGTGGCGGGGGTGCCGGGCCTGCTCGGCGCCCGGGCGGTGAGCCTGCTGCGCCGCACCCGCACGGGCCGCCGCGGCCACTGGGCGATCGACCGCTTGGACGAGCTGGTCCACCTGGTCCCGACCCGCGTGGCGGCGGCCCTGACGGTGTTGGCGGCCCCGGTGGTCGGCGGCTCGGCGGGCGGCGCGTGGCGGGCTTGGCGCCGCGACACGATCGCCCACCCCAGCCCGAACGCGGGCCGCGTGGAGGCGGCGTTCGCGGGAGCGCTGGAGGTCCGGGTCGGCGGCCGGACGGTGTACCCGCACGGGGTGGCGGAGCTGCCGGTCCTGGGCGTGGGCCGGAATCCGGACGCCGGACACGTGACGCGCGCGGTGGAGCTGTCCCGCGTGGTGGGCTGGCTGGCCGGGGCGACCGCGGTGGTCCTGGCCGTGGTTTCCGGCTTCCGGCGCCGCTGACGATCGCCGTCCGGGGTTTCAGCGAAGACCCGGGAGCCTGCTGCGAACGCGGTGGAGTTCGCTGCCGGTGACGCCGGCGTCGAGGAGGTACTGCTCGACGTCGAAGCCGTCGAGCGTCGCCAAGACGGCCTCTTCGACCGTGAGGCCCCGGTCGGCGAGGACACCCTGGATGAGCGGTTGCTGGTCGGCGGTTCCCATTGCGGCGTAGAGCGCTTTCAGGGATTCGGCAGACAGGGCGTAGTCCGCGGCGATCGCCTGGGGCTCGACGTCGGCCAGCGCGAGCAACAGGAGCGCGATCAGCCCCGTTCGGTCCCGGCCGCCCCGCAGTGGAACAGCACACCGCCGGGCGCGGCGTGGGCGATCGCCTTGACGACGGCGGCGCACCGTTCGGCCTTCCGCCCGAGGAAGACGGGGTAGTAGAGCGGGGTGCCGTTGAGCCGCTCGCGGTTGATGCCTTGCGAGAACCCGATGTCTTCGATGTCGTCGAGCGGGACCTCGAGCCGGTTCATGCCGGTCGGGGTGGTGGGGCCTTCCGGGGCGGCCGCGAATTGTGCCGAGCCGGCTTGGGCCGTCACCGAGGCTTCGGCAGGCCGGATCTCGTCCGGGTTGCGGAGGTCGACGACCGTGCGGACGCCGGATTCGTGCGCTTGGGCCCACCCTGTCGCGGTGACGAAACGAAGGTCGGCGGTCCTGAAGAAGGCTCCGTAGCCGGTCGTGCCGCTGGACCTGGTGGGCAGTCCGCCGAGGTCCCTGGTGTTGAAGAAGCCTTCCCAGGTCACCGCTCTGCTCATCGTTCGGAAGCCCCGTCCTCGCTGAGGTGCCGCGGAGACGTGTTCTCCGCGTCGGTGAGCGTTGTCTTCATGTACTTCGCGACCTGCAGCAACCAGGCCGCGTTGGCGAAGAGGTCCGCGTCCTGGAAAGCCGGGCGGCTTCCGGTCCACCCGCCGCCGGGGCGGGCCGTCCGGTGGCGGGCCAGCCCCGCGGTGAGCATCGCGGCTTCGGCACGTGCGGCTCGCTGCGGTTCGGACAGCTTCGACGCGCCCGGTGCGGCCAGCGCCTGTTCGTAGTCGGCCGGGTCGCACCGGTCGAGCAGCGCGCGGCGGGCGTCCCAGATCTGCAGGACCCGCAGGTGAAGGCGGAGATCGAGGTGGCGGTGCAGGGGAGACCACCGTTCGTCCCAGTTGTCCAGGGCCGCCGTCACCCAGCCCGGGCGCGGGAACCGGGAACGCAGGTACGCGCTGGCGCGTGAGGGCTGGATCGCCAGCCGGACGTGGGGAAACGCGCCGGTGAGTTCCGCCCACAGCGGGTGCAGCCGCCGGTACGCCCGGTAGGACCGCCACCAGGTCCTGGCCGACGCCAGCCGCGGTCCCCAGCCGGGTGTGGTCAGCCCGGCGAGCGACAGGGGCACGGCGATCACGAGCAGCCAGCGGACGAGCGCGCCTTCGTTGAGCGCGATCGGGTGGCCCACGACGGCGAGCGCGATGAACGCGGCTCCCACCAGGAAGTAGAGGACTCCCAGCAGCAGGCCGATCGTGCCCGCCACCAGGCCGCGGCGGATCCACGGGTCGTCCACCAGCCGGGACCACGTCCACGTGACCCTCGCGGTAGCCGTCACGATGATCCCGGCGTACGCGGTGAACACCGCCATGTAGGCGCCGGCGAGTCCGCTGTCGCTGTAGTGCGCGACGTGCGCGGCCGTGAACTGGGCGGGATCGGCGAGCAGGGCGAGCGCCAGCATCGTCGTCAAGGTCGCGGTGAGCAGCCACGCGTGCCGGACGACCTGGCGCACCGCGTCCTTGCGTTCGCAGATCAGGAAGATGTAGGCGAGGTGGCCGAGGCAGAGCGCCACCGGCACGCACACGTGCTGCGCGATCACGGTCGTCCGGGCCCACGCCGGGATCGGGCGGGTCACCTCGGCGCCGTATTCGACCAGGCCGAGGTACAGCGCGAACGCCATGAACTGCGCGGACAGCCACGCGCAGAGCAGCGTGTCGTTGCGTGGCTTGCGCAGCAGGGCGCGGAGGAAGTACAGCCAGGCCGCGGTCGTGACCACCGCTGCCACGACCGTGGTGCCGGGGAGGTTCACCGGGGTCGCCGTGCCAGCAACGCCTCCGCGAACCGTTCGTTGGCCTCGGCCACGGTGTTCGAGCGGAGCGGCGGGCGAACCGCACGCCGCGCCTTGTCCGCCCGCGACCACATCAGCGCCGCCGCGACCTCGGCGACCCGCTCCTCGACGGCCGAGTAGCCGTCGCGCCTGACGAACCGCTGCGCGCCGCGCACGACGTCCGGATCCAGCTCGTCGAGTTCGTCATGGGTGAGATCGGCGACCGAAGTGCCGCGATGCCCGAACAACACGTGTGCCGCTTCGTGCATGATCACATGCTCCTGCTGGAGAGGCGGGAGGGACCGGTCGAACACGATCACCAGGTCGTGGGTGCGTTCGATGACCAGGCCGCCCGCACCGTCGCGGGGCAACTCGGCGGGCAGCAGCGCGATGTGCTTGCCGCAGCGCCGGGTGATCTGGTCCAGCAGCGTATCGAGTTCGTACGGCGGTGACCAGGAAAGCTCGTCCAGCACGCGCTCGACCGCGTGCCGCAGCTCGGACAGGTTGGCTCCCCCCGGACCGTTCATCTCCCGGTGCGGCCGGAGCCGTCCGGTTCGTCCAGCTGCTCGATCAGCCGGGCGACCGCGAGCAGGCTCTCCGGGGAGAGGCTGCCGAGCCGGGCGTTGATGCCCGTGACGCCGCCGCGCTCGGCGGCCTCCTGCAGCCTGCGCGCGGCGGCGAGCGACTCGAGCTGCTCGTCGGCCGCCGCGGCCTTCTCCTCGTCGAGGAAGTAGGTCACCTTCACGCCGAAGAACCGGGCGAGCGCCTCGAGCGTCTCGATCTTCGGGTTCTGTTCCTGGCCGGTGCGCAGCTTCCACACGGTCGTGCGCGACTTCCCGATGTGCGCGCCGATCTCCTGGTCGGTGACGGTGTGCTCGCCGTCCCGGGCCGCCTTCTTGGCGATGAGGGTGGTCAGCGCTTCGGCCAGTGTCCTGCGGGCGTTCGGGTCAGGCATGATCCACTCTGTTCATTAAACTTTACTTGACGCGGGTTTCCGGCTCCTCATAGTATGCGTGTACCCCGGATCGGGGTCGTGCCAGAGCTCGCGAAGTGGGGGGCGACGAGCGCGGACGGGCCTGTCTCGTCGACGCGGCAATTCAGCGCAATTCCCGTTCGTGTGTGCGCTCAACGGCAACTCGCGAGATTTCTCGTGGCAATTTTCGCGCAAAAGAGCAATTCCAGTCGATCGAGGGGAAAATCAGATGCGTATTCGCAAGTTCGTGACGCCGGTCGTGGCGGCCATCGCCGCCTTCGCTTCGCTGCCGGCCATGGCTACGGCGGCTTCGGCCACGACGCAAACGATTTCGGCGAACGGGCTCCTGCACGAAGTGTTCAACGGCCGCTGCCTGGACGGCGACGTTTCCGGTGGTGGCGGCAACGGCTCCCGCGCCCAGTTGTGGGACTGCAACGGGCTGACCAACCAGATCTGGTACCGGGTGAGCGGGGACAACTCGCTGCGGATCTACCCGTTCGGCGGGACGGCCCGGTGCCTCGACGCCGACGTGTCCAGTGGCGGCGGCAATGGTTCCAGAGTGCAGCTCTGGGACTGCAACGGGCTGACCAACCAGCAGTGGTACTGGAACGGGAACGTGCGCGCCTACGTGAACGGCTTCAACGGCCGGTGCCTGGATGCCGACGTGTCCAGCGGTGGCGGCAACGGGTCCAAGATCCAGCTGTGGGACTGCAACGGGCTGACCAACCAGCAGTGGTACTGATCCGGCCGTAGTGCCGGCCGATCCGCACCCGCCCGGGCCGGAGGCGAGCTCGCCGGCCCGCCAACCCGCTGTCCACAGTGGACGCCGTGCGCGCCTGCGCCCGGCCCGTCCGGACCAGGC
>NZ_JBEXKX010000107.1:0-7629 GCF_040609695.1 Amycolatopsis sp. NPDC004625 | reverse complement strand
GGGGGGGGGCGCCCCCCGCCCCCCCCCGCCCCCCCCCCCCGCCGCCGCGGCTCGATCGCCCGCGGGCGGCGCCGGCTCGGGATCGCTTACGCGGCCCCGATGGCCGTGCTGGTCGCCGTCTTCTTCGTCGTCCCGCTCGGGTTGATGCTGTGGATGTCGGTCAGCCACTGGCCGCTGGTCGGCGCGTCCCACCCGAACGGCGTCGCGAACTACGACGCGTTGAGCGACCCGCTGTTCCTGCGCGCGGTGGGGTTCACGCTGAAGTACACGCTGGTCACGACGGTGGTGCTCAGCCTCGTCGCCTTCGGGCTGGCGCTGCTGGTGCAGCACGACCGGCGCGGCACCGGGTTCGCCCGCACGGTCTTCTTCCTGCCCAGCGCGGTCGGCCTCGCGTCGACGAGCCTGTTGTTCTACGGCCTGTTCACCACCGACTCGTCGGCGCTCAACCACCTCGTGGACTTCCTGGGCCTGGGCCGGGTGGACTGGCTGGGCTCGGGCGGCAGCGCGCTCGGCTCGACCGTCGGGATGATCACCTGGCGGTTCGCCGGGTTCTACATGCTGATCCTGATGACCGGCCTGCAGGGCATCGACCCGGCGCTGTACGAGGCCGCCCGCATCGACGGCGCGAACCGGTGGCAGATCCTGTGGCGGGTAACGCTGCCGCTGCTGCGGCCGACCCTCGCCCTGGCGATGGTGCTGTCGCTGACCGGGTCGCTGCTGGCCTTCGACCAGTTCTTCATCCTCACCGGCGGCCGCCACGACACCGCCACGATCGTCATCGACATCTACCGCGAGGCGTTCCTGTCGCAGGACCTCGGGCGCGCGGCCGCGGTTTCGGTGGCGACGCTCGCCGTGCTGATCGTCCTCAACGTCGCCCAGCTGCGGCTGATCCGCCGGGAGGGGAAGTGAACCGGCTCCGGGCCGCGGGCGCGGGCGTCACGAGCGCCGCCTTGGCCGTGCTGTTCCTGCTGCCGCTGCTGTGGACGCTGTACTCGTCGCTGACCGGCCGCGAGGCCGGGGACTCCGGGACCGGCAACTACCGGCGGCTCGCCGAGTACGGCAGCGGGATCGGCACCTACCTGCTCAACACGGGCGTGGTCGCGCTGGTCGCGGTGAGCGTGACGGTGGTGGCGACGACGCTCGGCGGCTACGCGATGGCCCGCCTCGCCTTCCCCGGCCGCACCCTGCTGTTCCTGGTCACGCTGGCCATCCTGATGGTGCCGTACACGACGATCCTGGTCCCGCTCTACATCCTGCTCGGCTGGCTCGGCCTGCAGAACTCGCTGCTCGGCCTGGGCCTGGTGCTGGCCGTGCTGCAGCTGCCGTTCGGCCTGTTCATGATGCGCAACTCCTTCGAGGCGCTGCCGGTGGAACTGGAGGAGGCGGCGCTGATCGACGGCTGCTCGATCGGGGGCGCGCTGCGGCGGGTGCTGCTGCGCGGCGTCCTGCCCGGCGTCGTCACCGTCGCCCTGTTCTCCTTCCTGGCGGCCTGGAACGAGTTCGTCGCCCCGCTGATCTTCCTCACCGACGGCGAGAAGTTCACCCTGCCGGTCGCGCTGTTCAACCTCCAGTCCGGCAGCCTCGGCTCGGTCGACTTCGGGGCCCTGCAGGCGGGAGTGGTGGTTTCCGCCCTGCCGTGCGTGGCGGTCTTCCTCGTCCTGCAGCGGTACTACGTCCGCGGCTTCACCTCGGGAGCCCTCAAGGGCTGAGCCATCCACAGGCTAGAAGGAGCACTCGATGACCGAACGCATCCTCGGGCCCGTCCATCCCACGTCCGCCGCGAGATCGGCGCTGCGGCCGCTCTTCCTCGGCGCGGTCGCCTTCGCCCCGGGCAGCCTCCTCGGCGACTGGCAGGACCGCAACGCGAGCCGGACGCTGCCGCACTGCGTCGAGCAGCTCGACGCGGCGGGCGCGCTGGACAACCTCCGCCGCGTCACCGGCGAGGTCGACGGCGACCGCCGCAACATGTGGTTCTCCGACTCCGACGTCTACAAGACCCTCGAAGCCGCGGCCTGGCAGCTCGGCCGCGATCCGGGCGACGCCGAGCTGCGGGCGTTCCTCGACACGACCGCCGCGCTGGTGGCCAAGGCCCAGGAGGACGACGGCTACCTGAACTCCGCCTTCACCGTGGACAAGCCGGAGCTGAAGTGGCGGGAGCTGCACTGGAGCCACGAGCTGTACTGCGCGGGCCACCTGATCCAGGCCGCCGTCGCCGCCGCGCGGGCCGGGGTGGGCGCGCAGCTCGTCACCGTCGCCCGGCGCTTCGCGGACCTGATCGTGGAGCGCTTCGGCGACGTCGACGACGTGGACGGGCACCCGGAGATCGAAACGGCGCTGGTGGAGCTGTACCGGGTGACCGGGCACCGGCCGTACCTGGACCAGGCGCTGCGCTTCCTCGACCTGCGCGGACGCGGCCTGCTCGACGGCGAGCGGTTCGGCTCGCGGTACCTGCAGGACCACGAGCCGGTCCGTGAGGCGGACGAAGCCGCCGGGCACGTCGTCCGCCAGCTCTACCTGCTCGCCGGGGTGGTGGACGTCGCCGTCGAGATCCGGGACGACGCGCTGCTGGACGCGGCCCGCCGGCTGTGGGCCGACGCGTTCGGCGCGAAGACCTACCTCACCGGCGCGCAGGGCTCCCGCCACCGCGACGAGGCGTTCGGCGACCCCTACGAGCTGCCGCCCGACCGGGCGTACGGCGAGACCTGCGCCGCGATCGCGAGCTTCCAGTGGAACTGGCGGATGCTGCTGGCCACCGGCGAGAGCCGCTACGCCGACGAGATGGAACGCGTGCTGTACAACGCGATCGCCGGGTCGACCGCCGTCGACGGCACGCACTTCTTCTACGCCAACCCGCTGCACCTGCGGACCGGGCACGACGGCTCGCACGAAGACGCGCCGTCGCAGCGTCTGCCGTGGTACTCCTGCGCCTGCTGCCCGCCGAACCTCGCCCGGCTCGTCGCGTCGCTGTCCGGGTACGTGGCGACCACCGACTCCGGCGGCCTGCAGGTCCACCTGTACGCCGCCGGGACCGTTCAGACCACTGTGGACGGGGTGGACGTCCGCGTCGAAACGCGCACCGGGTACCCGTGGGACGGCCGGGTCGAGCTGACCGTGACCACCCGGGCGCCGCTCATGCTGGCCCTGCGGATCCCGGCCTGGGCCGAAGGTGCCCTGGTCGACGGCGCACCCGCCGACGTCCGCGACGGGTACGCCGAGGTGCGGCGGGACTGGACCGGCGGGGCGACGGTGACGCTGGAGCTGCCGATGCCCGCCCGGATCGTCCGGCCGCACCCGCGGATCGACGCCGTGCGCGGCTGCGCCGCGGTGACGCGCGGCCCCCTGGTCTACTGCCTGGAGCAGGCCGACCTGCCGGGCGGCGTCACCCTCGAAGACGTCCGCCTCGACCCGGCCACGCCGTTCTCCGCTGCTTCCCTGCCGGACGTGCCCGTGGCCCTCACGGCCGCCGGCCGCGTCGAAGTCCCGGCGTCGGCCGAGCTGTACGGCTCCGGAACCAGCGCCCCCGGCGAGCCGATCGACCTCACCCTGATCCCGTACTTCCTCTGGGGCAACCGGGAACCCGGTCCGATGCGGGTCTGGCTCCCGCTCGCCCTCATCTGACGGTCGTGAGTGAGAAACAGTGTTAGAACACTGTTTCTCACTCACGAGCACGGGAGCGCACCCGGCCGTCGACTGTTAACGCTAACAAAACCGAAGATTGCGAGGACCCGATGACGCGTCCTTTGGTATTCCGGCTGGCGGCCGCCGTGGTGCTGTGCCTGGTGGCCGGTCTGCTTTCCGTGGCCACCGCGCAGGCGGCGACCGCGTTCACCAGCACGGTGGTCGACAACTCGAGCGGCCAGTGCGCCACCGTCCCCAACGGCACCAGCGCGGCCCAGCTCACCCAGGCGGGCTGCACCGCCGGCGCCGGCCAGTCGTTCCGGTTCACCCCGGTGTCCGGTGACGTCTACACCGTCGGCACCTTCACCTCGGGCAGCTGCGTGGACATCTCCGGTGCGTCCACTTCGGACAACGCCGCGGTGATCCAGTACGCCTGCCACTCGGGCACGAACCAGCAGTTCCGGCTGCAGCCCACTGGAAGCGCTTTCACGCTGGTCGCGGTCGGCTCGGGCAAGTGCGTCACGGCGGTGAACGCCCTGCTGGTCCAGCTGGCCTGCGGCGCGGCCACCGCGTGGCGGCTGCCCGGCTACTCCACCGGCGGCGACCCGCAGAACCCGCCGGAGAAGACCGTGCGGGTGTGGCTGCTGCGGCCGTCCGACGTGCCCTTCGACCAGCGCTACCCGGACGGCATCGCGAACGTGGTGCGGGAAGCCCAGCGGTACTACCGGCAGGAGCTGGGCAAGACGTTCCGGCTGACCGACCCCGTCGTCCAGGTCGTCACCGGCGAGCACGTGAAGAGCTGGTACGAGAACACCCCCAACGGCGGCGACCGCTACTGGTGGGCCGTGTTCAACATGCAGCAGGAACTGGTGCGCCGGTTCGGCGTCCGGGACGGCGACAGCCGGTGGATCAACGTCGGCGAGGTCATCGCCGAGGGCCAGGGCGCGGGCGGCGGTGGCGGCAACGGCTGGGTGATCCTCTGCCAGCACGACGCCGACGGCGCGGCCGGGATCAACGGCCCGATGAACCGGTGGTACGGCGGCATGGTGCACGAGCTCGGCCACGCCTTCGGCCTGCCGGACTCCACTTCGACCGACGGGACGCCGATGTCGGCGTCGTTCTACGACTACCCGAACACGCACTTCAGCCCGAGCCAGAAGAACGGGATCCTCACCGGCCCGTACGGCTCGTTCCTCTTCTGAAACCGGAGACCCCGATGAGACGTCCGGTACTGCTCACCGCCGCCCTCCTGGTGGCCGGATTCGCCGTGGTGGCCCCGGCCCGCGCGGCGGCCACGTTCAGCAGCACGATCGTCAACCAGGGCAGCGGCCAGTGCGCCACCGTCCCGAACAACACCAGCGCCGTCCAGCTGACCCAGACCGCCTGCACCTCCGGTGCCGGGCAGTCGTACACCTTCAACCCCGTTTCGGGTGACGCCTACACGATCGGCACGTTCAACTCCGGCAGCTGCGTCGACATCTACGGCGCGTCCACAGAGGACAACGCGGCGGTGATCCAGTACGCCTGCCACGGGGAAACCAACCAGCAGTTCCGCCTGCAGTCCGTCGGCACGAACACGTTCGACGTCGTGGCGGTCAGCTCGGGCAAGTGCATCACCCCGGCGAACAACGCGCTCGTCCAGCTGCCGTGTTCGAGCGCGAGCGCCTGGCGCGTCCCCGGGTACACGTCCGGCCCGTCCGACAGCTACCAGGGCATCCCGAACCTCGCGCCGAACGCGTGCAAGAACTCCGGGCTGCCGCGGTCGTACGGCACGAACTTCCAGACGCCGAACGACCCCTACGGCCAGGGGTTCCAGAACACCACCGCGATCGGCTGGGACGGCAACTACTGGCCGGTCTTCAGCTACCTGTCCGGCTCGTTCTTCGCCCGTGGCGTGAACACGACGTACAACGGCCTGTGCGGCGGGATGTACTCGTTCGGCGCCTACACCTACGGCGGCAACCCGGGCGCGCAGTCGGTGCAGTGGACGGAGGACAACGGCTACCTGCCGGCGATGACGACGTCCCGGACCTCGGGCAGCGTCGGGATCACGATCAAGAACTTCGCCGACAAGGTCACCATCAACGGGTCCGCGGTCATGCTCGTCTACACGCGGGTGTCGATCAAGAACAACGGCTCCGGCCCGGTGACGGTCCCGCCGGGTGGTTCCGGCCCGGGCCTGGTCCGGCTGACGCCGTCCTCTTTGGACACCGTCGCGGCCGGGCAGACCAGCAACCACGACTTCGTGGTGGCGGTGGACAACTTCGGCAGCGGTGTCGCGCTGCCGACCGGCTCCACATTGTCGTCGAACGCGCCGAACTACGACACCGCCTACGGCCAGATGACGGCGTACTGGAACTCGAGGCTGGCCGAGACGAACACCTTCGGCCTGCCGAACACGACCCTGCCCAACACCGGGAACCTGGCGAACCCGGGCACCGCGATGGCGAACGCCTACAAGGCGGGCACCGTCTACAACCTGATCATGCAGGTGGGCAAGGCGCAGTTCTCCGGCGCCAACAACTACAACTGGATCCTCAACCACGACGTCCCGGGCGAGCTGACCGCCAAGTTCGAGACCGGCGACTTCCACGACGCGCGCAACCTGCTGCTCACCGCGCGCATCTCGCAGCAGGACGGCTGGGACGAGGTCGGCGCCAACTGGTACTGGGACGGCGTCTGGAAGACGATGGGGGCCTGGGCGACGTACCTGGCGAAGACGAACGACACCGCGTTCGTCAGCCAGTACTTCAACGACACCGGTTCGTGGGGCCCCAGCCTCCGCACCATCGCCCGGGTGAAGTACCCCGCCCAGCTGGCCTCGGACGGGACGCTGCAGACCAACTTCGACAACGACTCGACCGGGCGGTGGCTGTTCAGCAACTTCTCGGCGTTGCAGATGCTGGCGTCCTACAAGTACATCGCGACCAAGATCGGCCAGACCGCGGAAGCGACCTGGGCGAACACGGCGTACACCTCGCTGCTGAACGCGCTGAACACCGTCGTGGGCCGCAACCAGTCCGCGAACGGCTTCAACTACCTGCCGTGCGAGGTCGACAAGCCCAACAGCGCCAACCGGTGCAACACCTTCAACGACGCCAACTGGGCCTCGCCCGGGTGGGTCGGGCAGAACCAGTGGTCGACGATGCTGTCCGGCGGCACGCTGACCGGCATCATGGGCGACCCCGGCCAGATCGACCGGATGTACCAGTGGGGCTTCACCCGGCTGTCGGCCAACGGTTACCCGTTCCCGACGTTCGGGGCGTTCAACGGGTATTCGACGGCGTACAACACGTCGTACTCCTCCGACGGGCTCTTCTCCAACAACTACCGCGACCTGCCGATCACCAGCTACGCCTGGCAGCTCAAGACGACCACCGGCGGCCCCAACGCCTGGTGGGAGGCCAACGGCAGCGGGCCCAACTCGGCCAACCCGTGGATCGGCAGCCACGCCGGCCCGCAGTTCGGCGCGTGCCCGTACGCGTGGCCGATCGCCGGGCAGCAGCAGGGCCTGCTGGAATCGCTGGTGGCGGAGGGCCTGGCGGCGAGCGGTTCCGGGCCGTACACGTTCACCCGGCCGCTCTACATCGGCCGCGGCGTGCCGAACTCCTGGATCGCGCCCGGCCAGACGATCTCGGCCGGCAACCTGACCAACACCTACGACGTGGCTTCGGGCAGCCGGTCCACCTACGGGGTCTCCCTCGCGGTGAGCGGCTCTCGTGTCGTCACGGTGACGCTGTCGGGCAGCCTGCCCGGCGGCGCGGTCCTCATCCAGCTGCCGGTGTTCCTCACGACCGGCGTCAACTCGGTCAGCGGCGGCACCTACGACGCCGCCACGCACACGGTCACCGCGAGCGCGACCACGGTGACCATCACCCTCGCGAGCTGAGCCTGCCGCGGCTGTCGTGAGTGGTAAGGCGCGTTAGAACGCGCCTTACCACTCACGACCGGCCGGGCGCTCGGAAAGGCAGGATGTTTGAACGAACCCCGTTGGGCCGCCGGGAGCGGGGC
>NZ_JBEXKX010000106.1:0-8313 GCF_040609695.1 Amycolatopsis sp. NPDC004625 | reverse complement strand
CGGGGGGGGGGGCGTCCCGGGGGGGGGGCGGCGCCCCCCCCCCCCTCCAGGTACGCGACCCGACTCTCCAGGTACGCCAGCCGACCCTCCGGGTACGCGAACTGACCGTCCAGGTACGTCTGCGGAAACGTGTGCGCCTGGTTCTCGTATGCCGTACGATCTCGTATGGCATACGAGAACGAGGAGGGTGTTCATGACGATCCTGGTGACGGGGGCGACCGGCAGCGTCGGCCGGCTGGTGGTCGACGAACTGCTGGCCGCCGGGGTTCCCGTGCGGGCGCTGACCGTCGATCCCGGACGCGCGCAGCTGCCGGGCGAGGCGGAGGTGGTCGTCGGCTCGCTCGCCAAGCCGTCGACGCTGCCGGTGGCGCTCGAGGGCGTCTCGGCGGTGTACCTGGCGCCGATGGCGCGGACCGTCCGGCGGTTCTGCGAGCTGGCGGTGGAAGCCGGTGTCGGGCGGGTGGTCGCCTTGTCCGGCAGCAGCGTCGGCGACGACCACGAAGGCTCCAGCGGTCACGAGTACGCCGCCGTCGAGGCCGCCGTCCGGGACGCCGGGTTCGCGTGGACCTTCCTGCGGCCCGGCGTGTTCATGAACAACACGCTCGACTGGGCGCCGATGGTCCGCGCGGGCGAGGTCGCAATGGCCTACGGCGACGCCACGCAGACACCCATCGACCTCGGTGACATCGCGGCCGTGGCCGCCCGGGTGCTCACGACCGACGGGCACACCGGCGTCACCCACGTCCTCAGTGGACCGGAGGCGATCACCCTGCGCGGCCAGGTCGAAACCCTGGAAGCGGTGCTGGGCAAGGAAATCCGGTTCCGCGAGCTGACTCCGGCGCAGCAGCGCGCCCAGTGGATCGGCTGGGGCGTCCCGGAATCGGCCGTCGGCTGGCTGCTCGAAGGCTTCGCCGAGACCCTGCGCCACCCGCAGGTGCCGACCGGCGTCGTCGAGGAGCTGCTGGGCCGCCCGGGGACGACGTACGCGGCGTGGGCGGCGGCGCGGCGGGAGGCGTTCGCCTAGGCCGGCTGGCCGACCGGCTCCCGCGCCCCGGTCCGCTCCGCGCCGACCCCGGCCGCCACGACGAACACCACGCCCGCCGCCGCCCCGAGGTCCGGGACCTGGTGGAGGACGAGGAACCCGATCGTCAGGGCGATGGCCGGTTCCAGGCTCATCAGCGTCCCGAACGCGGGGGCGGTCAGCCGCCGCAGCGCCAGCATTTCGAGCGCGAACGGCACCACCGGCAGCAGGATCGCGAGCCCGAGGCCGGTCAGCAGCAGCGGCCAGGTCAGGTGCCCGAGCACGCTCGGGCCGTAGACGAGCGTCGCCACCAGGCCCGCCACCGGCATCGACACGGCGAGCCCGCGCACGCCCGCGACCTCGTCGCCGACCCGCTGCGTCAGCAGGATGTACGCGGCCCAGCAGACCGCGGACGCGAACGCGAAGCCGACGCCCGGCAGGTCCGCGCCACCCCGCCACGGCTGGGTCAGCAGCAGCACGCCGACCGCGGCGAGGACGGGCCACAGCCGCTTGCCGCCGCGGCCGCGCGTGACGGCGACGGTCAGCGGGCCGAGGAGCTCCAGCGCGCTCGCCGTGCCGAGTGGCAACCGGGCGACGGCTTCCATGAACAGCATGGTCATCCCCGCGGTGACCACGCCGAGGCCGCAGCAGGCGAGGAAGGTGCTCCGCCGGAACGACGACGGACGCGGCCGGACCACGACGAGCAGCAGGACCCCGGCCCACGCCAGCCGCAGCCACGCCGCCCCTTCGGGACCGACCTGGTCGAACAGGCCGACCGACACGGCGAGGCCGAGCTGGACGCAGAGCATGGCGGCGACGGCGAGGGACGCCCCGGCGCGTGACGTGGTGGGCACGCCGTCCAGCAAAGCCGACCACGACCGTTCATGTCCACGTGGCAATCGTGGACATACCGTTCGCAATTCGTGGACAATGGCGGAGTGGACACCCGCCGGCTCAGATTTCTCCTCGAGCTCTCCCGCCACGGCTCGATGCGCGCCGTGGCGGACGTGCTCGGGACGACGACGTCCACGGTGTCGCAGCAGATCGCCGTGCTGGCGCGGGAAACCGGCGTGCCCCTGCTCGAACCGGACGGCCGCCGCGTGCGGCTCACCCCGGCGGGCCGGCGGCTGGCCGAACACGCCGTGACGATCCTCGCCGCGGTCGAGGCCGCGCGTGCGGACCTCGACCCGCACGCCGAGCCGGCCGGCACCGTCCGGGTCGCCGGGTTCGCCACGGCCGTGCGCCGCTCGGTGCTCCCGGCCGCGGCCGCGCTCGCCGAGCACCACCCGCGGGTGCAGCTGCGGATCAGCGAGTACGAGCCCCTCGAAGCGTTCGCCGCGCTGCTGGCCGACGACATCGACCTCGCCCTGACCTACGACTACGACCTCGCGCCGGCCAGTGTGGACTCCGCGCTCACGGTGAGTCCCTTGTGGACAGCCCGGTGGGGGCTCGCCGTCCCGGCCGCCGACGCGTCCCGGGCGGGCGGCGACGGCACGGTGGCGGTGTTCGAGGCGTTCCGCGACCACGGCTGGATCGTCAACTCCCGCAACAGCGCCGACGAGGACGTGGTCCGCCGGCTGGCGGCGATGGCGGGGTTCACGCCGGCGGTGACGCACCGCGCGGACAGCCTGGAGCTGGTGGAGGACCTGATCGCGACCGGCCCGGCGCCCGCGGTCGGGTTGCTGCCGGCGGGCCGGGTCACGAAGCCGGGGGTCGTGTTGCTCCCGCTCGCGGGGCCGGAGGTGCGGCAGCGGGCGTTCGCGTGCACCCGCCGCGGGCGGGAGGTGTGGCCGCCGCTGGCGCTGGTGCTCGCGCTGCTGGCGCGTTAGACCCGCGTGCGGGTCATCCCGGCCAGGCCGAGCAGCGGCAGCACGCCGGCGAACACGACGACCGCCGTCCAGCCGCCGAGGTGGTAGGCGATCGAGCCCGCCTGGGAGCCGATGGCGCCGCCGATGAAGAACGTGCCCAGGTAGACGCTGTTGATCCGGGCGCGCGCGGACGGGTCGAGCTGGTAGATCGTGTGCTGCCCGACCACCAGGGTCGTCTGCACGGCCGTGTCGACGGCGATGGCGGCGATCGCCAGCAGGACGACGCTGTGCGCGCCGAACCCGGCGAGCGCGAACGCCGCGGCGCAGAGCACGAACGCGCCCGCGGTGAGCGGCCGGCCGTGGCCGTGGTCCGACCACCGGCCGGCCAGCGGGGCGATCGCCGCGCCGGCCGCACCCGCCAGCGCGAACAGGCCCACCCCGAGCTGGGAGTAGTTGAACGGCGGTGCGGTCAGCACGAAGGCGATGGTCGTCCAGAAGGCGCTGAACGCCCCGAACATCGCCGACTGGTAGAGGGCGCGGTGGCGCAGGGCCGGGTGCTTGCGCGCCATGGCGAAGGTCGAGCGGAGCAGTTCGCCGTAGCGGACGTCGGTCTTGGGTGCGCGGGGCGGCAGGATGAACCGCAGCACGAGGGCGAGCGCGGCCATCGCCCCCGCCGAAATCAGGAAGACGACCCGCCAGCCGGTGACCTCGGCGAGGAAGCTGGCGACCACCCGCGAGAGCAGGATGCCGAACAGCAGCCCGCTCACCACGCGCCCGACGATCCGCCCGCGGATGGCGTCGGGCGAGATGTCGGCGGCGAACGGGATGAGGATCTGAACGACGACCGACGCGGCCCCGACGGCCAGCGAAGCGATCAGCAGCACGGCGAACCCGGGCGCCACCCCGGTGACGACGAGCCCGGCGCAGGCGACGGCGAGCAGCGTCGCGACCAGACCGCGGTTCTCGAGCCGGTCACCCAGCGGGACCAGCAGCAGCATCCCGGCGGCGTACCCGATCTGGGTCGCGGTGACCACACCCCCGGCGGCGGCCTCGCCGACCCCGAAGGTCGCCCGCAGCTCGGCGAGCAGCGGCTGGGCGTAGTAGAGGTTGGCGACGGTCAGTCCACAAGAGACGGCCAGCAGCAGCACGAGCCAGCCGGGCGGGGCCTTCTGCTCGGTCTCGGTCATGCGTGCCCCCAGGGTCGTGGAACCGGTTTGATCGGTTCCCGACGGTACCAGTCAAACCGGTTCCGGCGTACTGTGACCCGTATGACGGACACCTTCCGCGCGGGCGCGGGCCGGCTGTGCCTCGACTTCATCCGCACCCTCCGGTACCGGGGGACGCCGTCGGAGACCGAGGAACTGCCGGACGGGCGGGCGTGGGGCGCGTGGATCGACCGGTTCGGGCCGTTCGCCGCGCCGGTCCGGCCGGCTTCGTCGCATGACGCGCGGAGCGTGCGCGAGGCGGTTTACGAGCTGGTGACGGGATCCCTGCGGCCGGCTTCGCGGCAGCGGTTGAACCGGTTCGCGGCGGCGCCGGTGCCGTCGCCGTCGTTGACGGTGGCGGGCGAATTGCGTTGGCAGGCTTCGGATCCCGCGTCGGCGATGCTGGCGCTGGTGGCCCGGGACGCGCTGGAACTGGTGACGTCGCCGGAGTTCGCCCGGGTGCGGCGGTGCGCGGGGGACCGGTGCGGGGCGTTGTTCCTGGACACGTCCCGGCCGGGCACGCGGCGCTGGTGCTCGATGGAGGTGTGCGGCAACCAGGCGAAGAAGTCGACTTATCGAGCCAAGGTGTCCTGACGCGGAACGGCCCCCTCGCCTCCGGGCGAGAGGGCCGTCCGAGGAACGTCAGGCGAGCGCCGCGTCCAGGGTGATCGTCGTGCCCGCCAGGGCCTTCGTCACCGGGCACGTCTTCTCGGCGGTCTCCGCGTATTCCGCGAACTGCTCGGCGGTCACGCCCGGGACGGCCGCCCGCAGCGTGATCGCGATCCCGCTGATCTCGAAGCCGCCGCCGGCGGCCGGGCCCAGCGTGACCTCCGCGCTCACGTCGATCGAGTCCGCGGTGATCTGCTGCGCCTCCAGCACGCCCGACAGGTTCATCGCCAGGCACGACGAGTGCGCCGCCGCGATGAGCTCCTCCGGGCTCGTCTGGCCGTCCGGGTTGCCCGCCCGGGTCGGGAACGACACGGCGAACGTGCCGGCGTTGGACGAGTCCAGGGTGACCTCGCCCTTCCCGTTCTGCAGTCCGCCGACCCAGTGGGTGGTCGCGTCGCGGCTGGGCATGAAGAGCCTCCTCAGTGATCGGATGCGTACGCGGTGGCCGACGCCGTCAGCCGCCGCAGGGTGGCGATGAGCTGCCGCCGCTCGTCGTCCGCCAGGCCGAGTGCGCAGCCGATCGCCGAGGGGACGCCGGCCGCGCGCGTGCGCGCCGCCCGGCCCTGCTCGGTCAGGCCGACCACCACGGTGCGTTCGTCCGCGGGCAGCCGGGTCCGCGTCACCAGCCCGGTGGCCTCGAGGCGTTTGAGCAGCGGGGAAAGCGTGCCGTAGTCCAGGTGCAGCGCCTCGCCGATCTCCTTGACCGGCCGGGCGTCGGACTCCCACAGCACCAGCAGCACCAGGTACTGCGGGTAGGTGAGGCCCAGTTCGCCGAGCAGGGGACGGTACGCGTCCGTCACCGCGCGCGACGCTGCGTAGAGCGCGAAGCAGGTTTGCTCGTCCAGAAGGAACTCATCCGGCACGCCGATAAACCTAGCGCACGATTACATCGTGCACAAGGTATCCGGAACTGTCGGACCCCTCTGGCAGAGTTCCGCCCATGACCGAACGACCCCAGCGCCCCAAGGTCCCGCTCACCGGCGACGAGCGGGAAGTCCTCACCAGCCTGCTCGACCTCCACCGCGCCACGGTCGCGTGGAAGGCCGGCGGGCTCACCGCCGAGCAGGCCCGGCGGGTGCACCTGCCCAGTGAACTCACCACCGTCGCCGGGCTGGTGGCGCACCTCACGCTCAACGAGTGGTTCTGGTTCGGCGTCGTCGTCGACGGCGAAGAGGACACCTGGGAGGAGAAGCTCGAGCAGGACCCGGACGCCGAGTTCCGGGTCCCGCCGGGCACCGAGGTCGCCACCCTCCTCGCCGACTACGAGAAGCAGTGCGCCCGCAGCCGGGAGATCGTCGCGAACCACGGGCTCGACGACCTGGTGACCCACAAGGACGAGACCTTCAACGTCCGCTGGGTCCTCACGCACATGATCGAGGAGACCGCGCGGCACGTCGGGCACCTCGACGTGCTGCGCGAGCTCACCGACGGGCTCACCGGGGAGTGACCTTCTTCGGCGGCAACGGGAAGAACCCGCTGGTCCGCTCGACGTAGTGCGCGTACGCCGGGCGCGTGCGGGCCATTCCCTTCTCCAGCATGGGTTTTCCCGTCCCGCGGGCCAGCGTGAACGTCATCGCCACGGGGGAGAGGACGGTCAGCGCGCCCGGCCACGTCGAACAGGCCAGCAGGTAGAGGCCCCACCACACGCACGCGTCGCCGAAGTAGTTCGGGTGCCGCGTGTAGCGCCACAGGCCCGTGTCGAGCACCTTGCCCTTGTTCGCCGGGTCGGCCTTGAAGCGGCGCAGCTGGTCGTCGCCGACCGTCTCGAAGGCGAACCCGACCGCCCACACGCCGATGCCCAGCCAGCCCAGGACGCCGATCCCGGTGCCGTCCACCGCGAACTGCACCGGCAGCGAGACGAAGTACAGCACCAGGGCCTGGAACAGGTAGATGCGCACGAACATCTTGAGCGGGCGGTAGCCCATCCGCGCGTACCGCGGGTCCTCGGGCAGCTTGTGGTTGCGCAGGTGCAGGTGCACCGAAAGCCGGACACCCCAGACGACGGTCAGCAGCACCACCACCAGCCGCAGGGACAGCGGGCCGTCGCCGAACGGGAACGCCGCGACCGCGACGATCGCGAACCCGAGCCCCCAGAACGTGTCGATCGTGTCGTAGCGCTTGCGCGCCCGCGCGATCCCGAAGGTCACGACCACCGCCACCAGCGTGACGGCGGCGGTGACGAGCAGCTGCGGCATCAGCACCACTCCCGCGTCGCCGGCATCCCGGACCGGCCGTGCTCGCCGGGCCGTACGGAAAGGATCTGGTCCACGCCCATCCGGTTCTCCTCGAACGCCAGTGCCCCGCCCACCAGGTACAGCCGCCAGACCCGCGCGCCCGTCTCGCCGATCAGCGCGACGACGTCGGCCCAGTTCTCCTCCAGGGTGTCGGCCCAGGCCCGGACCGTCCAGACGTAGTGCTCGCGCATCGCGTGCACGTCCCGGACCTCCAGCCCCGCCGACTCCAGGTGGTCGATGGTCCGGCCGACCGGGCGCATGGTCATGTCGGGGGCGATGTACCGCTCGATGAACGCGCCACCGCCGGGGGCGACGGTGCCGCGGGACATCTGCTGGATCAGCACCCGCCCGCCCGGCTTGACCATCTTGTGCAGCGTCGCCGCGTACGCCGGGTAGTTGAGCTCGCCGACGTGCTCGCCCATCTCGATCGACGCCACCGCGTCGAACGGTGCGTCCGGCAGCTCGCGGTAGTCCTGGCGGCGCACCTCGACGCGGTCTTCGAGGTCGTGCTGGGCGAGCCGGCCGCGGATGTGCGCCAGCTGCTCGGCCGAGAGCGTGATGCCGACGGCCTCGACGCCGTGGTGCTTGGCCGCGTGGACCAGCAGCGAGCCCCAGCCGCAGCCGACGTCGAGCAGCCGCATGCCCGGCCGCAGCCCGAGCTTGCGGCAGATGAGCTCGAGCTTGTCGTGCTGCGCCTGCTCCAGGCTCTGCGACTCCGAGGTGAAGTACGCGCTCGAGTAGGCCATCGACTCGTCCAGCAGCAGCTGGTAGAAGGCGTTGCCCAGGTCGTAGTGGTGCGCGATGGCGGACTTGTCGCGCAGCAGGCTGTGCAGCTTCCCGGACAGCCGGGCCTCCTCGGCGGGCGGCTTCGGCGGCAGGCCGGCGACGCCCAGCTTGGCGGCCAGCGAGACCGCCTCGGCCCAGTCGCGCGGCCCGAGTGCGACCCGGTTGAGCTCCCCCGTGCGGGTGAGGGCCCAGATCCGGCGGAAGCCGTCGGCGAGGTCGCCCTCGACGTCGAGGTCCCCGGTGACGTAGGCGCGGGCGAGCCCCAGCTCGCCGGGCGCGTAGAGCAGGCGGCGCAGGGCGCGGCGGTTGCGGAGCACGACGGTGGGCGCGTCCGCCGGGCCGGCGCGGGTGCCGTCCCAGGTGCGGAGGCCGACGGGCAGGGGGCCGCCGAGGAGCTTCTCGGCGAACGAAGCGAGACGGTGCGCGGTGTTCGGCATGCCCGGGATTCGCTCTCCCCGCCGCGGTGGATTGGTCGCCCGGCCCGCCGATCCGGCCACCCCGGCGGGGGGGGGGGGGGGGGGGGGGGGTTGGGGGACATGCCAAGCACAACCAACCAACAAAACAGGAGAAGAAAAACGAAAAAAACAAAA
>NZ_JBEXKX010000105.1:0-8586 GCF_040609695.1 Amycolatopsis sp. NPDC004625 | reverse complement strand
CCCCAACCCCCCCCCCCCCGCCCCGGGCGGGCGGCGGGTTGTTCGTTTGGTCTGCGCCTATTTCCCGCTCCACACCACCCCCCCCACCGCCGGGCTGAACTCCAGAGCCGTCCGCCCGTCGGACACCGCGGTCGTGCCGCGCAGTGCGAGGCCGCAGGCGGCCGCCAAGGCTGTCAGCTCGGCTGCCGTTCGCTCGCGGCCGCCGAAGCACATCAGCATGAACAGATCCATCGCCGTTCCCGCGCCCTCGCGCAGGGGCTCGATCACCACCACCGTTGCGGCCGGGTGCGCCGCTTCGCGGCAGCGCGCCAGGATGCGGGCCGCGTGGTCGTCGTCCCAGTCGTGCAGGATGTCCGACAGCACGTACGCGTCCGCTCCGGCCGGCAGCGGGTCGAAAAAGCTCCCCGCCACCGCGCCCGCCCGGTCGCCGAAACCGGCCGTGGCGAAGCGGGCCGCCGCTGCCGTCGCCGCCAGGTCGAGCACTTCGCCGCGCACCCCGGGATGGGCGCGCAGGATCTCCGCCAGCAGCAGGCCGTCGCCGCCGCCCACGTCGACGATCCGGGGGAACCGGCCCCAGCCGAAGCGCTCCGCGATCTGCGGCGCCCGGACCCGGAACCGCCAGTTCATCTGCGCGTCGAACGACCGCCGCAGCCGCGGCTCGGCGTCGATGTCGGCCCAGAACCCGCGGCCGTACCGGCGCTCGTACGCCGGCTCGCCCGTCGTGATCGTGCCCAGCAGGTCGGCGAACGCCAGCTCCGCGCGCCCGCCGGCGCGGTGGATGTCGAGCAGCACCTTGGCGCCTTCCGTGCGCAGCTGTGCGCCGAGCTCCGTGGGCCGGTAGCGGCCGGACTCGAACGCGAACACCCCGGCCGTCACCAGGTGATCGAGCAGGCACGCCAGCGCCGCGGGGGACGCGCCGGTCGCGGAGGCCAGCTCGGCGGCCGTGCCCGTGTGGTCGGCGAGGCCGAGCGTCGCCGCCACGCGGACGGCCATGGGTGTCGCCAGGTCGGCCAGGGCGAGGATCGACGGGTCCACCCGTCCACCCTAGCGCCGTGGCATCATGACCTCCGATCGGCAAACCGAACGAAGGACGCCGCCGGTGGACGCTTTACCGAACGAGTCGATTCGCGACATGCTGGCGGTCAACCTCCGCGCGGCCCGGTCGGCGCGCGGCCTGTCGCTGTCGGAGCTGTCCCGGCGGTCGGGCATCGGCAAGGCGACGCTCTCGCAGCTGGAGGGCGGCACCGGCAACCCGACCATCGAGACCGTGTTCAGCCTGTCCCGGGTCCTCGAGGTGGCGATCTCCGACCTGCTCGACCACCGGCCGCGCGGCGGGCTGACCGTGGTGCGGGGCGCCGACGTCGAGGTGCTCCGCGGCGAGGGCGTCGACCTGCGGCCACTGCGCCGCATCGAGGCCGACAACAGCGTCTTCGAGGTGTACGACCAGGTCGTCCGCGGGGACGCGCCGCAGCGCTCGCAGGGGCACGTCGGCGTCGAGCACACCGTGGTGCAGACGGGGGAGCTGCGCGTCGAGGTGGCCGGCCGGGCCGTCGACCTCGGGCCCGGCGACTACGTCGCGTTCGACGCCCGCGAGCCGCACAGCTACACCGCGCTCGCCGCCCCGGTGCACTCGGTCCTGCTGCTGCAGTACCGCGCGGACGAGCGGCTCGACGGCCGGCCGCACCCCGTCCTGCCGGATTGACACCCGCCCCGGCCGAGACCTATCGTTCGCTATACCGAACGCTGGAGGGTCGATGAACCGAACGCGGGTGGTGGTGATCGGCGCCGGGATCGTCGGCGCGGCCTGCGCCGGGGAGCTCGCCCGGGCCGGTTTCGACGTCCTGGTCCTCGACCGCGGCCGCCCCGCGGGCGGCACGACGTCGCACGGCGAAGGCAACATCCTGGTCTCCGACAAGGGCCCGGGCCCCGAACTCGCGCTCGCGCAGCTGTCCGCCCGCCGGTGGCCGGAGCTGGTGGCGGACTTCGCACCCCGCGCGGCGGCCGCGACGGAGTTCGACGCGAAGGGCGGCATCGTCGTCGCCACCACCGAAGCCGGCGCTGCCGCGCTCATCGCCTTCGCCGGGACGCAGGCCGCGGCCGGGGTCCGCACCGAGCGGCTCGACGCCGCGGCCGTCGCGGCGGCCGAACCCGCGCTCACCCGGGAGGTGGCCGCCGCGGTCCGCTACCCCGACGACGCCCAGGTCCAGCCGGCCGGCGCCGCGCTGGCCCTGCTGGGCTCGGCGCTGCGGCACGGCGCCCGGCTGCGCACCGAAGCCGAGGTCACCGGCGCCCGGGTCGCGGGCGGCCGCATCACCGGGGTCCGCGTGAACGGCGAAGTCGTGGCCGCGGACGTGGTGGTGAACGCCGCGGGACCGTGGTCGGGACCCGTGTCGGCCCGCCTGGGCGCGCCGATCGCGGTCCGCCCCCGGCGTGGCGAAGTCCTGGTGACCACGCCGATGCCGGGCGTGGTGCGGCACAAGGTCTACGACGCGGACTACGTCGGCGCGGTCGGCACGGGCAGCGGCGAGCTGCAGACGTCGGCGGTGGTGGAGTCGACCCGGGGCGGCACGGTGCTGATCGGCTCGTCCCGCCGTCGCGTCGGCTTCGACGACACGATCCGCCCGGACGTGCTGGGCGCCATCGCGGCCAAGGCGGTCCGGCTGTTCCCGGCCCTGGCCGACGCCGCGGTGATGCGCGCGTACGGCGGCTTCCGGCCCTACGTGGACGATCACCTGCCGGTGCTCGGCGAGGACCCGAGGCTGGGAAACCTCTGGCACGCAACGGGTCACGAAGGCGCGGGGATCGGCCTGAGCGTCGGGACGGCCCTCCTGCTGCGCGAACTGCTGACCGGCGAGGAGCCGTCGATGCCGGTGGAAGAGTTCACCGTGGACCGTCCGGCGGTGCTGGCGTGAGCGAGCCGATCGAGATCACCGTCGACGGCGAGGCCGTGCCCGGGCTCGCCGGGCAGACCGTCGCCGGCGTGCTGCTTTCCGCGGGCCGGCGGTCCTGGCGCACCACCCGGTCCGGCGCGCCGCGCGGGGTGTTCTGCGGGATCGGCGCCTGCTTCGACTGCCTGCTCACCGTCAACGGCGTCGCCGACGTCCGCGCCTGCCGCCGCCGCGCCGCCGACGGCGACGAGATCCGGACCCAGTCCCGGGAGGAGGGCGCGTGACCCACGTCGTCATCGTCGGCGCCGGGCCCGCCGGGCTCGCGGCGGCCGAGCACGCCCTGGCCGCGGGCGCCGAAGTCACCGTCCTGGACCAGGCGGACACGCCCGGCGGCCAGTACCACCGGGGAGCGTCGCACCGGTTCGAGACGCTCCTGAGCCGGTGCACGTGGTGGCCGGAAAGCACCGTCTGGGCTCTGGAAGGCAAGCGGGTGCACGTCCTGCGCGGCCCGGCCGACGGCACGAACCGGCACCGCGTGGCCCTCGAACCCGACGCGCTCGTCCTGGCCACCGGCGCGCACGACCGCGTCCTGCCGTTCCCCGGCTGGCAGCTGCCCGGCGTGTTCACCGCGGGCGCCGCGCAGGCCCTGGCCAAGGGGGAGCGGGTGGCCGTCGGACGGCGGGTGCTCGTCGCCGGGGCCGGACCCTTCCTGCTCCCGGTCGCCGAGTCCCTTGTGGACGTCGGGGCCGGCGTCCTCGCCGTCCTGGAGGCGAACCCGGCGCGAACCGTCCTCGGTGGATGGTCGTGGCGGGCGGCCGCCCACCTCGGGAAGGCGGCCGAACTGGCCCGCTACGCCGGCACGCTGGCCCGGCACCGCGTCCCGTACCGCACGGGCCGCACGGTGATCGAAGCCCGGGGCGACGACCGGGTCCGCGAAGCCGTCACCGCCCGCCTCCGCGCGGACTGGTCGGTCGTCCCCGGCACCGAGCGCACCCACGAGGTCGACGCCCTCTGCGTCGGGCACGGTTTCGTGCCGCAACCCGAGCTGGCCGTCGCGGCCGGCTGCGTCCTCGACGGCGGGTTCGTCCGGGTCGGCGACGACCAGCGCACCAGCGTCGAGGGCGTGTTCGCCGCGGGGGAGCTCACCGGCATCGGCGGTTCGGCCGCCGCCGCGGCCGAGGGCGCGGTCGCCGGGTGGGCCGCCGCCGGGCGGACGCCGCGCCGCGGCCTGCTCAAGGAACGTGACCACACCCGAGCCTTCGCCCGCCGGCTGGCCGCCGCGCACCCGATCGGCGCGGCGTGGCCCGGCTGGCTGCGCGACGACACCGTCGTCTGCCGCTGCGAGGAGACCACCCACGGCGACCTGAAAACCGCCGTCGCCGACCCGGCCGCACCCGGGCCGCACGCGCTCAAGCTCGGCACCCGCGCCGGGCTCGGGCCGTGCCAGGGCCGGATGTGCGGCGCCGCCGTCGCCGACCTGTGCGGCGCCGCCGAGCGGCACCACCGTCCGATCGCCCAGCCGATCCGCCTGGGCGAGCTCGCCGACCCGAAGGAGACCCCAGCATGAGCACCCGCGACCTCGGCGGCGTGGTCGTCGCCGCCGCGCTGCCCTACCGGGCCGACGACGCCGCGCCCGCCGGGCTGGCCGTCGACTACGACGCCTACGCCGAGCACTGCCGCTGGCTCGTCGCCAACGGCTGCCGCGGCGTCGGCCCGAACGGCTCCCTCGGCGAGTACTCCTCGCTCACCGACGACGAACGCCGCCGCGTCGCCCGCACCGCGATCGAGGCCGTCGGGCCCGACGGGATCGTCGTGGTCGGCGTGCACGCTCCGGGCGCGCACCAGGCGCGGGCCTGGGCCGAAGCGGCGGCCGAGGACGGCGCGCACGGCGTGCTGTGCCTGCCGCCGACGCTCTACCGCGCCAACCGCGGCGAGGTGCTCGCCCACTTCGAGGCGGTGGCGTCGGTGGGCCTGCCGGTGATGGTCTACAACAACCCGCTGGACACCAAGGTCGACCTCACCCCGGACCTGCTGGCGGAACTCGCGCGGATCGACAACGTGGTGGCCGTCAAGGAGTTCTCGGGCGATGTGCGCCGGGTGCTGGAGATCCGCGAGCGGGCGCCCGGGTTGGCGGTGATCGGCGGCGCCGACGACGTCGTCCTGGAGAGCCTCCTGATGGGTGCCACCGGCTGGTTCGCCGGGTTCCCGAACGTCTTCCCGGCCGAGTCGGCGCGGCTGTACGAGCTGGCCACGGCGGGCAAGCTGGAGGAGGCGCGAGCGCTGTACGAACCGCTGGTGGCCGCGTTCCGCTGGGACTCGCGCACCGAATTCGTGCAGGCCATCAAGCTCGGGATGGACATGGTGGGCCGTCGTGGCGGGCCGTGCCGCCCGCCGCGGGGACCCCTGTCGGACGCCCACCGCGAGCAGGTCCGCGCCGACATGGACCGCGCGCTCGCGGCGCTGGGGGTGGCGTAGATGCGCTCTTCGCGCGCGATCACGGCGGTCGACTCGCACACCGAGGGCATGCCGACCCGGGTGGTGACCGGCGGCGTCGCCCCGATCCCCGGCGCCACGATGGCCGAGCGCCGCCGGTACTTCATGGCGCACCTGGACCACCTGCGGCAGTTCCTGATGAACGAACCGCGCGGCCATTCCGCGATGAGCGGCGCGATCCTGCAGCCGCCCTGCCGCGAGGACGCCGACTGGGGTGTGGTGTACATCGAGGTGTCGGGCTGCCTGCCGATGTGCGGCCACGGCACGATCGGCGTGGCCACGGTGCTGGTGGAGACCGGGATGGTCGAGGTGACCGAGCCGACGACGGTGGTGCGCCTGGACACCCCGGCCGGGCTGGTGCACGCCGAGGTGTCGGTCCGCGACGGCCGCGCCGAGCGCGTGAAGCTGCGCAACGTCCCGTCGTTCCTCGCCGAGCGCGACGCCGAGGTTTCCGTACCCGGCCTGGGTTCCGTCCGCTACGACCTCGCCTACGGCGGCAACTTCTACGCGATCCTCGAACTGTCCCGGGTGGACATCCCGTTCGACCGGGCGGAGAAGGGCCGGATCCTCGACGCGGGCCTGGCGATCATGGCGGCGATCAACGAGCAACGGCCGCCGAAGCACCCCGAGGACCCGCTGATCGGCGGCTGCAAGCACGTCCAGTTCCTGGCCCCGGGTTCGGACGCGCGGGCGTCGCAGAACGCGATGGCCATCCACCCCGGCTGGTTCGACCGGTCACCGTGCGGCACCGGCACGTCGGCCCGGATGGCCCAGCTGCACGCCCGCGGCGAGCTGCCGCTGCACACGCCGTTCGAGAACTCGTCGTTCATCGGCACGACGTTCACGGGCGAGCTGATCGAAGAGACGACGGTCGGCGGCGTACCGGCGGTCGTCCCGGAGTTCTCGGGGCGCGCGTGGATCACCGGCACGGCCACGTACCTGCTCGACCCGTCGGACCCGTTCCCGGCCGGGTTCGTGCTCTAGGCGGGCTGCCAGAGCTCGATCCGGTTCCCTTCGGGATCGGTGACCCACCCGAACCGCCCGACGCCGGCCATGTCCTGGACGTCCTCGGCGACGTCGGCGCCACGCTCGCGCAGCTGGGCGAGCATGGCGTCGAGGTCGCGGACGCGGAAGTTCAGCATGGTCTGCTGGGTGGGCGAGCCGAAGTAGCCGGTTCCGGCCTCGAAGGGGGCGAAGACGGTGGGGCCGGGCTGCTGCTGCCAGGCACCGTGTTCGTCGGTGTCGAGGCCGAGGCAGTCCCGGTACCAGGCGCCGAGGGCCGCCGGGTCCGAGGCGCGGAGGAAGTACCCACCGATGCCGAGCACGCGTTCCATGGGCCGATCCTGCCAGCGGGACGGTGTCGCCGGGGTGGGCGACACGCGGGCCGCCCTCAGCCGGCGCCGCAGGACGCCGTCGTTCCCGTGCCCGTTCCGGTGCCCTGGTAGCCGAACTCCGTCGACTGGCCCGGGGTGAGCGGGCCGTTGAACGTCGTGTTCGTGAAGCGGACCGTGCCGGTGTCGCCGCTGCGGCCCGCGTTCCAGCCCGAGGTGATCGCCGCGCCCGGGGGCAGGTTCGCCGTGACCGTCCAGCCCGTGATCGGGGACGGGCCCGCCGTGACGCGGATCGTGGTCACGAACCCGCCCGTCCACTGGTTTACCGAGACCGCCGCCGTGCAGGCATCGCCGGGTGCCGGGGTGGTCGGTGTCGTCGTGGGAGTCGTGGGGGTGGTGGTCGGCGTGGTGGGGGTCGTCGTGCCCGGGCTGTCGGTGAGGACCGGGGTCGGCCAGTCGCGCCAGTCCGCCAGGTTGCCCTGCTTCGCGGGCGATATCCGGAACGTCCCGGCCGCGCTGCCCGTCTTCAGCAGGAACTTCTGGATGTTCTGCTGCAGTGGTGTGCGCCATTCCGGCCGGGTCGCGCAGTGGGTGCCGTCCTGGACGTCGGACCAGTAGCTGATGTTCGCGCCCGCGCCCAGCGCCTTGTACACCTCCGCGCCGGCCAGCGCCGCGACGCTGCCCGAGCGGGCGCCCAGCCAGTCGATGTGCGGGTTCTCCATGATGAACAGCCCGCGCGGGGCCACCATGGCGACCAGCTCGTGTGTGTCCACCGGGAGGCCGGCCGGATTGCCCGTGTACGCGCCGAACGCGTCCCCGAACCACGGCTGCTCCCCGTACGCGTTGCCCAGCCCCTGCGAGCCGCTTTCGCCCGGGATGCCGCGCAGGATCGGGACACCCGCCGTCCCGGACTCGATCGGCATCGTCAGCGCGATGCGCTGGTCGAGCACGCCGATCGCGAACGCGCTCTTGCCGTACCGCGAACAGCCCGTCACGCCGAGGGCGTCCGCCTTGAGGACGCGGCCGTCCGACTGCTCGATCACGTCGATGATCCGGCTCACGCCCCACGCCCAGGCCGCCAGCAGCCCGGTGCTGCTGGACGAGCCGTAAACGCTGTAGAAGGCACCCTGTTTGTTGTTCCGCGGGGTTCCTTCCTTGCCGACGGCCAGCGGGTCGTAACTGATCACCGCCGCGCCGGACGCCTTGATCGTCGCGGTGTCCGCGCCGAACCCGCCCACCACGAACACCGCCGGGAACGGCCCGGAGCCACCGGGCAGCTGCACACCGGCGGAAAACGAAGCACTGCGGCCGTTTTCGGTCACGTTCACGGTGATGTTCGTGGCCGACACCGTGCCGCCGACGGTGGCCGGCTTCGCGGGCTTCTGGCCGTAGATCGTCCGTTCGGCCAGTCTCTTGATCTCTTCGCGCCGGCACCGCCAGTCGGACTTCGCCGTGACGCGGGTGCCGTCGATCTTCTTGAAGGGGTCGGGAAGTTTGGCCGACGACGGGAATGAGCCGGGTAGCGAAACCGGGCAGTCGGCGCCGTCGTCTTCGACCGCTGCGGCGGCGCCGGAAGCCGCGGTGACGACGCCGCCGAGGCCGATGACCGTGGCCGCCAGCAGGAGGAGGGCAGGACGGAACCGTGCAGCGCGCATCGGGTTTCTCCCTTCCGGGAAACGAAGTAATGAAACGGTAGGGCTGTTTCATTTACGACGTCAAGAAGGGAGCGGGCAACGAAACTTTCGCAGTGCGGTGGATTTCGAAAGTTTCGGGGCGGGTTACTCCTCCCGGCCGATTTCGGCGGATTCGAGGACGGCGAGGGCGTCGGGGACGAGGACGGCGGCGGAGTAGTAGGCGGAGACGAGGTAGGAGAT
>NZ_JBEXKX010000104.1:0-8702 GCF_040609695.1 Amycolatopsis sp. NPDC004625 | reverse complement strand
TTCGTCGACGCCGCCGAGGCGACCGGCTGCGGGCCCATCGAGTCCAGCGAACCGGGCGCGGACCCCTGCGGCAGCTGCGAACAGGCCGGGCCGAACACGTCGGCGTTGGTGGTCACACCGTTGCCGGTCCCGGAGGCCATGCTGGACGACGGCGCGGCCATCGACGACGACGGCGCCATCGAGCTGCTGGAACTGCCCGACGAAGCGGTGTCGCTGCTGCTGCACGCGGTCAGCGAAAGGGCGGCGACAGCGGCGACGCCGATTCCGGCGACACGAAGCTTGGTCACGAAAATCACTCCCATATGCGGCTGAGAACTTCTTCTTGATCGGTATTCGGAACCACCCGTGAAACGGATTGGCCCCCGTTCGGGTGATCCAGGTCACCGCGTCGTGAACGCGATGCTGTGCCACCCGGTGGCGCCGTCGGGAACGGTTCCGGCGCGCATTTCGGTCTGCGTGTACCCGCTTTTGTCGGTCGCCCGGCAGACGACCTGGTGCCCGCCGGGCGCGGCGTCGAACTCGAGCCACCACATGCGCCAGGTGTTCGCGTTGACTTCGTGGGACAGCATGGCTTCCCGCCACGGACCGTTGTCCATGCGCACCTCGACCCTGTCGACGCCGGTGTGCTGCGCCCAGGCGATCCCGGCGACGCGCACCTTCCCCGCGGGCACGGTTTCGAAACCCTTCGGCGTGTCAATTCTCGATTCCGTTTTGATCGGCGCCTCGCGCCCCCAGCCGCGTTTCAGCCAGTACGCCTGCCGTGCGCCCCAGGTGGTGACTTCGAGGTCGGTGACCCATTTCGTGGCCGACACGTACCCGTACAGGCCGGGAATGACCAGCCGGGCCGGGAAACCGTGCTCGATCGGCAGCGGTTCGCCGTTCATGCCGATGGCGAGCATCGCCCCGCGCGAGCGGTCCAGCGCCGCGGCGACCGGGCTGCCGGACGTCCAGCCGTCCACACTGGACGAGAAGAGCTGCTCGGCGCCGGGCCGGACCCCGGCCTCTTCGAGCAGGTCGGCCAGGTCGACGCCGACGAAGTTCGCGGTGGACACGTAGGTGCCGCCGACCTCGTTGGACACGCAGGTCATCGTGATCGTGCGTTCGACCAGCGGCCGGTTCCGGATGTCGCCGTAGCGGTACCGGACCTCGCGCTCGACCAGGCCGTGCAGCCGCAGGCTCCAGTCCTCGGTCCGCACCTGGGGCACGGTCAACGCGGTGTCCACCCGGTAGAAGCGGTCGTTGGGCGTCAGGAACGTCGGCGTGCCCAGCTTCGCGAAGTCGGCGTCGGCCGGGATCATCGGCGCGGTCCGGGCCGGGACGAGCCGCCCGACCGCTTCACGCGACGCCGTCGCGTCCCGGCTCCCGGCGAGCAGCTGCCCGCCGAAGCCCGCGACACCGGCCCCGGCGACCACGCCGGCGCCCGCCAGCAGCACCGTCCGGCGCGAGGTGTCCGGGGCGATGTCGAGCCGGTGCAGGAAGGCGAACGTCGCCACCCCGGCGACCAGGCTCGCCGCCGGGGCGAGCAACGCTACCGCGTCCAGGTCGGGCCGCGCGTACACCGCGACAAGCCCGACCAGGCCGAACCCGGCGATCACCACCAGCCCCGGCACCGGTGTGCGGCGCGACAGCAGTCCCGCGACGGCCGCGACGAGGACCATCACCACGGCCATCCCGGACAGCAGCACGAGCTTGTCGTACGTGCCGAAGGTGCGGACCGCGAAGTCCTTGAGCTCCACCGGTGTCAGGTCGATGGCGCCGTTGCCGACCGCCAGGTACGGCGACGCGTTGACGCCGACGAACCCGGCGACGAGGTGGCCCGCCGCCAGCGCCGCCACGAGCGCCAGGACGCCCAGCAGGGCGGCCGGCCAGCGCCTAAGCAAGGGAAATCCTGGTGACGGCGGGGGTCGTCGGGCCGGCCGAGCCGCCGGCCGGTTCGACGGTGATCCCGATCCGGTCCACGTCGGACGGGAGGTCGGCCACCAGCATCCGCTGCGACGCCTCGGGCGTCATCAGCCCGGCCGACCGCGCGCCCCCGGTGCCGATCAGCCACACCTGGTAGACGTGCCCGGCGTCGAGCGCGGGCATCGCCGAGGCCAGCAGCACGGCCTGGTGCCGGGTGCGCGAAACCACCAGCGTGGCGTGCCCTTCCCCGACGCCCTGGATCGCGGACGCGTCCGGCGCGGAGAGCACCGAGTCGACCGGCGCCGGCGTCGTGGTGACGCCGAAGACGACCGCCGCCACGGCCGCGGCGGCGGCGCCGAAGAGCGAGACGCGCAGCTGCCACGTCTTGGCCCGGCTCAGCCGGCGGACCACCGGCACCTTCGGCGGCAGCTGGCGGGTGCGGGCCACGTCGGCGAGCACCAGCAGCTTCAGCGACGGCGGCGGGTCCACCGCGGCCGCCACGGCGAGCCGCGCGCCGGTCGCCCGCAGTTCCGCCACCTCCTGGCGGCAGGCGGCGCACGCCCCGAGGTGCCGCTCGAATTCGGCACGCTCCACATCGGACACGGCGTCGAGGGCGTACGCCCCGGTCAGCGTGTGCAGTTCGGCGGTCACCGGTCCACCCCCAGGCAGTCGCGCAGCCGGATCAGGCCGTCCCGGATGCGGGTCTTCACGGTCCCCGGCGCGACCTGCAGCACCTCGGCGACCTCGGGATAGGTGTAGCCGTTGTAGTAGGCCAGCACGATCGACTCGCGCTGCAGGTCGGTCAGCGCGGCCAGGCACTGCCGGACCCGCTGCTGCTCCAGACCGGCCAAAGTGGACTCGGTGACCTCGTCGAACGGCCGCCGCACGTCCATCAGGCCGGCCCGCTCCTCGCGGTCGACGCCGGCCTGGTGCGAACGCACGCGGTCGACCGCCCGCCGGTGGGTGATGGTCAGCACCCACGACAGCGCGCTCCCGCGCTCCGGCTCGTACCTCGCGGCCTTGCGCCACACCTCCACCAGCACCTCCTGCGCCACTTCTTCGGCCTGCGCGTGGCTGCGCAGCACCCGCGTCGCCAGGCCGAGCACCGGGCCCGCGACGAGGTCGTACAGCGCCGCGAACGCCGGTTCGTCGCCCGCCGCCACCCGCCGGAGCAGTTCTTCGGCGCTCGGCGCGAGCGCCGGCGCCTCGTCCGGTTGCAGCCGCAACCACCCACGCTCACCCATGCCCGGCACCCTCCAGGTCACCCACCACGTCCTCCGGCCCTCGGGGAGGGTTCGCGGCCGGGCGGCGGCGTGGACTGGTGTGCGGTGACCGTTCCCACCCGGAAGGCGCAACTCCGGCGCCGGGACCCATCCGGTGGCCGCACGGCTCCGAAAACTCGGTTCAGAGGCGGTGACGAACGCTCACCACGGGTGAGGTCGTTGCCCGTTCGGCCACGCGGACGGTGACCTCGGACACTTCTTGATCACCCCAGAGTGTGAAAGTTATTCGGAACGCTGGGCGTTGACCTGACTATGGGTTATCCCTGGAACCAGACGAAGTTAACCGACGAGTAGCAAAGGCGGTCCCATGACCGACCCGAACAGCGTGATCAGCGCCCGCATCGACTTCGCCCTGCGCACCTTCGGCGCCGGGCCGCGACCGGTGCCGGCCGAGCTGGAGTACGACACCCTCGACCCGTACGCGGTCGCCGTGGTGCTGCACGCCGGCCCGAGCGCGGTCCGGTGGCTCTTCGGCCGCGACCTGCTGGCCGACGGCCTGCTCGCCCGCTGCGGCGACGGCGACGTGCGGATCGGCCCCGCCGGCGACCCCGCGCTGGTCGTCGTGGAGCTGACCTCCCCGGACGGCGCCGCGGTGCTCGAGGCGCCCGCGAAGGAGATCGCGGCCTTCCTCGACCGGACCTACGACGTCGTCCCGGCCGGCAGCGAGAGCGACTGGTTCGACTTCGACGAGGAAATGGAAAAGCTTTCCTACCAGGAGTGAGTACGGTCCTCGGGCGTGAGCTTCTTCCTGACGAAGGTCCTGGCCGCGCTCGACGACGGTGGTGACCGCCCGCTCTTCGTCCACCACGGCGTCACCACCCACCACCAGGCCCGCGCCCGGCTGCGCCGCCTCCACGGCGGCCTCGGCGACGTCGAGACCCTCGCCGTCGACCTGCGCAACCGGCCCGAAACCGTCCTCGTCCAGCTCGCGGGCCTGCTGCGCGGCGCGACCGTGCTCATGGTCCCCGCCTCCGCTCCGAACGCGGACCGGCTCGCCGCGGCGAGCGGCGCCACGGTGGTCACCGACCGGCCGGACGCCTGGCCCGCGGGCGACGTCCGCACCCTCGACGACCTGGACGGCGAGCCCGAGCCGCTGGACCCGCCGGAGACCGTCCGCCTGCTCTTCCCCACCGGTGGCACCACCGGCACCCCGAAGCTGATCCGCCACAGCGGCATCTACGACGGCATGGCGTACATCTTCACGCCGTCACCGGACGGCCCGGGCCGCACGCTGCTGGTCGCGCCGATGACGCACATGACCGGCAACGCCACCGTGCTCGGTGCGCTGCTGCGGCAGGACACCGTGGTCATCCACGACGGTTTCGACGCAGGTGCCGTCCTCGACGCGATCGAGACGCACCGGATCGACACGCTTTCGCTGACGCCACCGCGGCTGGCCGCGGTCCTGGACCACCCGAAACGGCCGGCGACCGACCTCGGCAGCGTCCGCTCGCTCTCCCTCGGTGCCGCACCGCTGCCGCCGCACCGGCTCGCGCAGGCCCTCGACGTCTTCGGCCCGGTCGTCGGCCAGGGCTACGGGCTCACCGAGGCGCCGATGATCGCGAGCATCTCCGCCGCCGAGCTGATCGGCCGACCGGAGCGGCTCGGCTCGGTCGGCCGGATCGTGCCGGGCATGGAGGCGCGCCTCACCGCCGACGGCGAGGTCGAGGTGCGCGGACTGTCCATGATGGACGGTTACCGCGGCGGCCCGGAGATCGGCGCCGGCTGGCTGCGCACCGGCGACCTCGGCCGGTTCGACGACGAGGGGTACCTCTACCTGCTCGACCGCGCGGACGACGTCGCCGTCGTCGGCGAGCACGGCACGAAGGTGCCCACGACCGTCGTCGAACACGCCCTGGAGACGCACCCGGCGGTGCGGAGCGCGGCCGTCTTCGGCCACGGCGACCGGCTGCACGCGGTCGTCGTCGCCACCAGCGACGTCACGGCGGGCGACCTGCAGGCGCACGCCCGGGAAACCTTCGGCCAGGAGCACTACGTCCCGGCCGCCGTGGACTTCGTCGACGCGCTGCCCCTCACCGACGTGGGCAAGGTGGACAAGCGTGCCCTCGCTCAGCTCGTGACGGCCCCGTAGGACGACGACCGGACCAGCTTGACGTACTTGCCGAGCACCCCTTCCGGGAACTTGTTCGGCAGCGGCTCCCAGCCCTCCCGGCGCCGGGCCAGCTCGGCCGCGTCGACCAGCAGGTCGATGCTGCGGGCCTTGATGTCCACGGCGATCCGGTCGCCGGTGCGGACGAACGCGATCGGCCCGCCGTCGACCGCCTCGGGAGCGACGTGGCCGATGCACAGGCCGGTGGTGCCGCCCGAGAACCGGCCGTCGGTCAGCAGCAGCACGTCCTTGCCCAGGCCGGCGCCCTTGATCGCCGCCGTGATGGCCAGCATCTCGCGCATGCCCGGGCCGCCCTTCGGGCCTTCGTAGCGGATGACGACGACGTCCCCCGCTTCGATGCGGCCCTCGGTGAGCGCGGCCATGGCCTCCTGCTCGCGCTCGAACACCCGCGCCGGGCCCTCGAAGTTGGCGGTGTCGAAGCCCGCCGACTTCACGACCGCGCCTTCGGGGGCGAGCGAGCCGCGCAGGATGGTGATCCCGCCGGTCGGGTGCAGCGGGTTGTCCAGGCCGCGCAGCACTTCACCGTCGATCGGGTCGGGGTCCAGCTCGGCGAGGTTCTCGGCCACCGTGCGGCCGGTGACGGTCAGCGCGTCGCCGTGGATCAGGCCCTCATCCAGCAGGGCCTTCATCAGCACCGGGATGCCGCCGTGGCGGTCGATGTCGTTCATGACGTACTTGCCGAACGGCTTCAGGTCGCCCAGGTGCGGGACGCGGTCGCCGACGCGGTTGAAGTCGTCGAGCGTCAGCGGCACCTTCGCCTCGTGCGCGATGGCCAGCAGGTGCAGCACGGCGTTGGTCGAACCGCCGAGGGCCATGACGACGGTGATGGCGTTCTCGAACGCCTCGCGCGTGAGGATGTCGCGTGCGGTGATGCCCTTTTCGAGCAGCCCGACGACGGCTTCCCCGGACAGGTGCGCGTAGTGGTCGCGGCGGCGGTCCGCGGACGGCGGCGCGGCCGAGCCCGGCATGCTCATCCCCATGGCTTCGGCCGCCGACGCCATCGTGTTCGCGGTGTACATCCCGCCGCACGCGCCCTCACCGGGGCAGATGGCGCGCTCGATGCGGTCGAGGTCGGCGTTCTGCATGCGTCCGGCCCGGCACGCGCCGACCGCCTCGAAGGCGTCGATGAGCGTGACGTCCTTCTCGGTGCCGTCGGTGAGCTTCACCCAGCCGGGGGCGATCGTGCCCGCGTAGAGGAACACCGACGCGAGGTCGAGGCGCGCGGCGGCCATCAGCATGCCCGGCAGCGACTTGTCGCAGCCGGCCAGCAGGATCGAGCCGTCGAGCCGCTCGGCCTGCATCACCGTCTCGACCGAGTCGGCGATCACCTCGCGGGAGACCAGCGAGAAGTGCATGCCGTCGTGGCCCATGGAGATGCCGTCGGACACCGAGATGGTGCCGAACTGCAGCGGGTAGCCGCCGGCCGCGTGCACGCCCTCCTTCGACGCCTGGGCCAGCCGGTCGAGGGACAGGTTGCACGGCGTGATCTCGTTCCACGAGCTGGCGACGCCGATGATCGGTTTCTGCCAGTCGCCGTCCCCCATCCCGACGGCGCGGAGCATGCCGCGCGCGGGCGCGGCTTCGATGCCGTCGGTCACCGTGCGGCTGCGGGGCTTCGGGTCGATCGTCATCGCGGGCCTCCGATACGACGTTCGGGTGCTGCTGCATGTTACCAACGGACGCGCGGTCCGCTGGCCGGAACGAATTCCTGTCGACGGGGGGACGACCGGCGAAAACTCGGGCGAATGATCGCCACAGTGGTGTGGGGCACGGGCAACGTCGGCCGTGCGGCAATCCGGGCCGTCGACGCCCACCCGGCGCTGAAGCTCACCGCGGTGCTCGTCCACGACCCGGCGAAGGTCGGCAAGGACGCCGGCGAGCTGGCCGGCGTCGGCGAGCTGGGTGTCGCCGCGACGGACGACATCGACGCCGTGCTGGCCGCGAGCCCCCGCGCGGTCGTGTACGCCGCTTCGGGTGACGTCCGGTTCGACGACGCGCTCGCCGACATCGTGCGGGCGGTCCGGGCGGGCGCGATCGTCGTGACGCCGGCCCTGTACCCCCTCTACGACCAGCGGAACGCGCCCCCCGAGCTGCGGGATCCCGTGCTCGCGGCGATCTCCGACGGCGGCGGCTCGCTGTTCGTCTCCGGCGTCGACCCCGGCTGGGGCAACGACGTGCTTCCGCTACTGATCAGCGGGCTCGGCACGGACGTCGACGTCGTCCGCTGCCAGGAGATCTTCGACTACTCGACCTACGAGCAGCCCGACTCCGTCCGGTACCTGGTCGGGATGGGCCAGCCGATGGACTACGCCCCGCCGATGCTGATGACCGGCGTGCCGTCGATGGTCTGGGGCGGGCAGGTCCGGCTGATCGCGCGCGGCCTCGGCGTCGAGGTGTCCGAACTGCGGGAGACGCTGGATCGGCGTCCCCTCGAAGAAACCGTCACCACGCGGACCATGGGCGAGTTCGAAAAGGGCACGCAGGGCGCGGTGCGGTTCGAGGTGCAGGGCGTCGTCGACGGCGAACCGCGGATCGTCATCGAGCACGTGACCCGCATCCACCCGTCGTGCGCGCCGGACTGGCCCACGCCGCCCAGCGGCGACGGCGCGCACCGCGTGATCATCGAAGGCCGGCCGCGCATCGAAGTCACCGTCGAGGCGACCGACGAAGGCGAGAACCGGTCGGCGGGCGGCAACGCCACCGCCGTCGGACGGCTCGTCGGCGCGATCGACTGGCTGGCCGCGGCCGAACCCGGTCTCTACGACGCACTCGACGTCCCGCTGCGCCCGGCAGCCGGCAAGCTCGGAAGGAGCCGTCCGTGAACATCGACATCCCCGCGGGCAAGGACCCGATCGGGTACGTCTGGGGCGAGATGGTGCCCGGCATCGGGATCGCCGCGTCGAAGTTCTCGCTGGCGGTGTACGAGCACACGACGCTGGGCCTGCGGGAGTTCGAGGCCGCGCGGCTGCGGATCGCCCAGATCAACGGCTGCGTCTTCTGCCTGGACTGGCGGACCGAACGCGACGGCGTCAAGGTCGAGCCCGAGTTCGCGGACGCGGTGTCGGAGTGGCGCACCACCGAGCTCTTCGACGAGCGCACGCGGCTGGCGGCGGAGTACGCCGAGCGGTACGCGACCGACCACCACAACCTGGACGACGAGTTCTGGAAGCGGATGTCCGCTTCCTACAGCCAGCAGGAGATCGTCGAGCTGTCGATGAGCCTCGGCGCGTGGCTGGCCTTCGGACGGCTCAACCACGTCCTCGGCCTCGACACCGCCTGCGTCCTCCCGCACTCGTCGTGAGTGGTAAGGCGGGGTTTAACACCCCCAACACAACCCCCGACCCCCCGCGCACAGCACACAATAGGGGGGGGGTGAAGTTGTGGTG
>NZ_JBEXKX010000103.1:0-10134 GCF_040609695.1 Amycolatopsis sp. NPDC004625 | reverse complement strand
CCCAGAGGGTCAGTTCGCGTACCCAGGCGGTCGGATCACGTACCCAGAGGGTCAGTTCGCGTACCCAGGCGGTCGGATCACGTACCCAGAGGGTCGGCTCACCGCGGCAGAGCAGACCGCCGCCAGGCACCGGGCCCGTTCCCCCAGGCCTCCCCACCCCACCCCGAACGAGGCGGCGGCGAGGGTTCCCCACCCGAGGCGGCAAGCCCGGCGAGCACCAGCACCAACGCCGCCAGGCTCACCTCATCCGCACACCCACGAACAACGAGAACCAGCTCCGCCATCACCCACAACCCCCGTCAAATCGGCAGGTTGCCGTGTTTGCGAGCCGGTCCGGACTTCCGTTTCTCCCGCAGCATCGCCAGCCCCCGCGCGATCGCCGCCCGGGTCTCGGCCGGATCGATGATGTCGTCGACCAAACCCCGCTCGGCGGCGTACACCGGGTTGAGGTACTCCGCGCTGTACTCGGCGACCAGCCGGGCCCGCAACGCCACCGGATCCGCCGCGGCCGCGAGCTCCCGCCGGTGCAGCACGTTCACCGCACCCTCGGCCCCCATCACGGCGATCTCGTTGGTCGGCCACGCCAGCGACAGGTCGCACCCGATGGACCGCGAGTCCATCACGATGTACGCGCCCCCGTAGGCCTTCCGCAGGATCACCTGGATCCGCGGCACGGTCGCTTCGCAGTAGGCGTGCAGCAGCTGCGCGCCCTGCCGGATGATCCCGCCGCGCTCCTGCTCGACGCCGGGCAGGAAACCCGGGACGTCGACCAGGCTGACCAGCGGAATCCCGAACGCGTCGCAGAAGCGCACGAACCGGGCGGCCTTCTGCGACGCCGGCCCGTCGAGCACCCCGGCGAAGACCACCGGCTGGTTGCCGACGAGCCCGACGACCCGGCCGTCGACGCGCGCGAGCGCGCACAGCACGTTGCGGGCCCAGCCCGCGTGCAGTTCGAAGAACTCTTCGTCGTCGGCGATCTCCGCGAACACGTCCCGCATGTCGTACGGCTGGTTCGGCTCCGACGGGACGATCTCGGCCAGCTTCGGCCGGTAGTCGTCCACCGCCCCGGTCGGGGCGGTCACCGGCGGCTGCTCGAGGTAGTTCGACGGCAGCAGGGAAACCAGGTGGCGCACGTCGGCGAGGCACTCCTGCTCGTCGTCGTGCACGACGGTGGCGACGCCGGAATGCGCCCCGTGCACGTCGGCCCCGCCGAGTTCCTCGTGGCTGACGCGCCGGCCGGTCACGGCCTCGACGACGTCCGGGCCGGTCAGGTACATCCGTGCGGTGTCGCGCACCATGAAGGTGAAGTCCGCCAGCGCGGGCGAGTAGGCGGCGCCGCCGGCGCACGGCCCGAGGATCACGCTGATCTGCGGGATCACGCCGGACGCCTCGACCTGGCGGCGGAAGATCCCGCCGTAGCCGTTCAGCGCGAGCACGCCTTCCTGGATCCGCGCGCCGCCGCTGTCGTTCAGGGCGATCACCGGGGCGCCGTTCGCCACGGCGAGGTCGAGCACCTTCTGGATCTTCGCCGCGTGCGCCTCCCCCAGCGACCCGCCGAAGAGGGTGAAGTCCTGGGCGTAGACGAACACGCGGCGGCCGTCGATCGTGCCGGAGCCGGTGACGACGCCGTCGGTGTGCGGCCGGTTCGCGGCCAGCCCGGGCCCGGTGGCCTGGTGACGGCGGTACGGCTCGAGCTCCAGGAACGAGTCCTCGTCCAGCAGCAGCGCGAGCCGTTCACGAGCGGTCAGCTTGCCCAGCGAATGCTGGCGCCGCACCGCGTCGAGCTTCCCGTCGACGATGTGCCCGCGCAGCTCCCGGCGCCGCTGCCGCAGCAACGGCATGCCGGGGCGCGGCGCGGGCACGGTGTCGGCCGCGGCGAGCGCGATCACCTGGGCGTCGCCGGTGTCCGCGCCGCGGCCGAGGCGGCGGCGCCCGGCGCGGAGTTCGGCCGGGACGGGCACCACGTCCGTCTCGTCCGCGCGCTGGGCGCCGCTGTCGGAGGGACCGCTCACGCGGCATCCCTCATCCGCTCTTCCCGGTCGCGCTCGATCTCGGCGACGATGTCCGACCACACGATGCCCCGGCCGAGCCGCGGCATCGGGTGGGTGATCACCTCGGCCGGCGCTTCGGGAACGAGCCGCACCGGTGCCGAGCCGGACTCCGGGCGCCCTGCTTCACTGGCGGTCACGGGTAGACCTCCTCCATCACCGCGGTCCCGGCTCGTCCGGGACCGGCATCCTTGTGCGGCTTCACGCCGCCCGGGCACGGGCGTCGACGTGGTGGTAGCCGCCGCCGTAGAAGACGAGCGCGTGCTCGCCGGTGCCCGAGTTGGCCGCGACCACGCGGCCGAGGAAGATCGAGTGGTCACCGCCCTGGACGACCTGCGCCACCTCGCACTCCAGCCAGGCCAGCGCGCCGGTGAGCAGCGGCGCGCCGGTCTGCGCGCCCAGGGTGCAGGCCACGTTGTCGAACTGGGCCATGCCGTCGGGCCGCCGCCAGTCGGCGAAGTACTTCGACAGGCCCTGCTGGTCCGACGCGAGGATGTTCACCGCGAACGAGCCCGCGGCGACGATCGACGCGTGCATCCGGGCCGCCTTCGACACGCAGCAGAGCACGAGGGGCGGGTCCAGCGACACCGACGTGAACGCGTTCGCCGTCATGGCGTGGGCGCCCTCGCCGCCGACAGTGAGGACCGTGACGCCGGTCGCGAAGCGGGACATCACCTGCCGCAGCGCCGGTTGCGGCGAGAGGTCCCGCCGGCCCGGTGACTTCGGCAGCCGCTTCAGCGGCCGCCGTTCGACGGAGTTGCCTCCTGCTTGGGACACTTCACGCTCCCTTGCCGTTGAGCACCGAAGCCACCGTGTACGGCCTCAGCGCCTCCAGCAGCGCCTCGGGCACCCGGGCCGGCGCGGTCGCGTTGTTCGGCCCGCGCATGCACGCGATCCGCTGCCGGCCGCGCGCGACCAGCCGCTCGCCGTCCGCGTGCAGGTGCACGTAGTCGAACGTGAACTGCAGCTGCGTCTGGGTCAGCTCCTCCAGCCGCATCCGGATGGACAGCTCGTCGAACCCGGTGATCTCGGCGAAGTACTCGCACTCCACCCGGAGCGTGTAGAGCTTGAGGTCGCCGCGGATGTCCTCCAGGACCGCCGGAGCCTTCTCCAGGAGGAACATCTCGCGGCAGCGCCCCTGCCACCGCACGTAGTTGACGTAGTAGACGTTGCCCACCATGTTGGTCTCTTCGAAGCCGACCGTGTGGCGGAGCTCGTAGTAGTCGGTCATCTCAGTTCCCCTCTGCCTGGAGCACGGCGAAGACCACGGGGTCCGGCCGGTCGTTGACCGTGGTCGACCAGGTGGCGATCAGGGCCCCGCCGCAGGCGAGCAGCGCCCACCCGTCGGGCTCGACCCGGCGGACAGTCAGGGCCTGGGTCATCAGGCCGGTCTTGCGCACGCATTCCAGCGCGCTCCAGACCCGGGTGTTGGCCACCGCGAGCGACTCACCGGTGTCGGCGGCCAGCAGCCGGCCGACGGCGACGAGCTCTTCGCCCAGCAGCCCGGCCCAGTCCTCGTCGGTCCGCTCGATCGCGGTCTCGATGTCGCAGGTGAGCTGCCCGGTGCCGGTGACGGCCAGGGTCAGCTGCGCCGTGTGGGACGCACTCACCTCGACGCCGTCGGTTTCCGGCTTGCCGTCGGGGCGGTAGCGGATCTCGATCGGCGCGTCGAGGCTGCGGCTCGCGGCCAGCGCCGTCTGGGCCCGCCGCTCGGCGATCCCTTCGGCCGGGCTGCCCACCGGGTCCGGCTCGACGACCACGGACCGCGTGCCACCGAGCAGCCGCTCGCACGCCCGCTCGACGTAGGAGCCGAGCATCGACGGGACCCACGGGCCCGCGCCGTCGCGCTTGCGGACCGCGCGCAGCATCAGCCCTTCCCAGCGTTCGACCAGGGTGCCGTCCGGGTTGCGGACGTCGAGGTCGTAGACGTAGCTGTCGTCGTCCTGGAACCGTTCGCGGGCGTCGAGCAGGACGTACTCGTCGTGCTGGGCTCCCCGCTCGGCCAGGTACAGCTTCTCGATGCTCTGCGGCAGCAGGGTCGCGTCGGGGATGCAGCACTGGATCGCGTGCATCATCGCGTCGCGGGTCCCCGGGTCGGCGAGCAGCTGGTCCTGCGGCAGGAACGGCGCGAACCAGGAGACGTTCGCGGTGGTCGCGATCTCGGCGACGGCGTGCCGGGCACTGGCCCGCCGGTAGCCGACGACGCGCTGGAACCGCTTGCCCTGGAACAGGACCGTGCCGTAGAGCTCGCTGATCGGCTCCACCGGGACCGGCGGCAGCGGGACGTCCCGCCGCACCGCTTCGCCGAGCTCCGCCGGGCGGGCGAAGTTCAGCCGGGCGCGGAAGTGGTCGGCGCTGAAGCCGGTCTCGTCGCTGCGGAGCACGACGTCGACGGTGTCGGCGTCGCGGGCCAGCGTGGCCAGCCGGATCGTCGTCGACCGGCCGGGCGAGACGATGATCGGCCGGAGGAACTCGACGTTCTCGAGCACCGGGGTGCCGCTGCGGCCGAGCGTGGCCGTGGCGGCCTGGGTCATCGCCTCCATGCCGAGCACGGCCGGGAACAGCAGCTGGCCGTCGAGCAGGTGGTCGACCAGGTACGGGTCGCTGCCCGCGGACAGTTCGGCCTCGGTGACCAGCTCGACGCCGGGGTAGTGCACGACCGCCCGGTCGATGAACCGGGTCAGCGGCAGCTCGCGCCGCTGGATCGGCAGCGTGGGCAGGCCGTTCATCCGGCCGCAGATCACCAGCACCGGCGGGGTGGCCGGGTCCGACAGCAGGCGGCGCAGGATGGCGATGCCGTCGTCGAGCGGGATCGGCGTGATGCCGTCGCGCTGCAGGGCGGTGACCACGCCGAGCTTCTCGCCCATGCCGGCCCCGGACCAGACCGACCACTCCAGCGCGATGGCCCGCGCCTGCGGGTACTCGCGGCCGAAGCGCAGGGTCGCCTCGGTCAGCCAGTCGTTCGCGGTGGAGTAGTGCGCCTCACCGCGCAGGCCGGCCCGGCCGATGATGCTGCCGAAGGTGACCAGCAGCTTGATCCGGTTCTTGTCGACCGCGTCGAGCACGGCGTTCAGGCCGCCGATCTTCGGCGCGAGCGTCTTGCGGAAGGTGTCCTCGGTCAGGCTGAACAACGCGGCCGGCTCGTTGCGGCCGGCGCCGTGCATCACCGCGGTGACCGGGCCGAGGGCGGCCTGCATCCGGCCGACGGCCTCGGCGACCTGGGCGGCGTTGGTGACGTCGGCGCGCTCGTAGCGGTACTGGACGCCGGCCGCTTCCATCCGGTCGAGGTTCTCGGCCAGTTCGGTGTCCTGCTCGGGGTCGCTGCGGCCCAGGAGGGCGAGCTTCGCCCCCGAGTCCTTCGCCAGCGCCAGCGCGCTTTCCGCGGTGATGCCCTTGCCACCGCCGGTGACGAGCAGGACGTCGGTGCGGTCGAGGGTCTCCGGGATCGGCCCGGCCGGCGCGGCCGGCAGCCCGACCAGGCGCGGCACCGTGCGGCCGCCCTCGCTGTCGTAGCGGGCCTCGGTGAAGTCCGTGGTCGCGGCGACCTCGGCGACCACCGCGGTCACCGCCGCCTCGATCGCCTCGGGCGCCGCCGGGGTCGGGTCGGCCAGGTCGACGATCGTGGTCTTCGCCGACGGGTCCTCCAGCCTCAGCGTCTTCGCCAGGCCGGAAGCGCCGTACCCGTGGTGCACGACGACGAACCGCGTGCCGTTGGGCGCGGCCAGCAGCGTCCGGGCCGCGTCGAGGAACAGCCCGACGTGGCTCGAGTCGCAGTCGGCGGGCAGGCACAGCAGGACGCCGTCGCCGACGCCGCTGTGGGCCAGTGCCGCCCGCAGCGGCTCCGCGAGCAGGTTCCGCGGTGTGGCGAAGACCTGCCACTCCGCCGAACCCGTGCCCGTGGTGAGGTCCGCGGCCGGGCGTGCCGCGGGCAGGTACTCGACCGCGAACGGGCGGACCCACGGCCCGATCCCGGGCGCCTCGCCCTTGCCCGCGTTGTCGTCCGGCTTCGCCGTCTGCGCCAGCTCGTCGATCATCTCGGCGAGCTCGCCGAGGCAGACGGTGGCGAAGTTCGGCATGCCCTCCAGGGCCGGCCGGCCCAGCGCGCGGGTGACGTCGTTGACCAGCTGCCCCACCGTGATCGACGACAGGTGCAGGTCGTCGAGCGGGTGGGTGTCGGCCGTGACGGCCTCCAGCGGCAGCTCGACGCGCTCGGCGGCGAGCTTGCGGAGCAGGTCGAGCGTGCTGCCGCTGTCGGCGGTGGCGTCGACCTCGGCCTCGGTGGTCTGGGCCCGCTCCGCGGCCAGCTCGGCGGCGAGGTCGGCGTCGATCGCCGGCGCGGCCTCGCACGGGCTGGCCAGGAACCGGAACACGCCGTCGGCGGGCAGTTCGCGGACCACGCGGCCGGCGAACAGCCGCTCCGGGGTGACCGGCGCGCCCAGCGCGAACGCCGCGCCCAGCACCCGCAGCACCCCCGAGAGGGAGGCGTTGTCCGTGTCCAGCGCGAGCACCGGTGTGCCCGGCGCGATCTCCTCGAACAGCCCGGTGAGCACGCGGCCGGGGCCGACCTCGATCACCAGGTCGCTGCGCTCGGCGACCTTCGCCGCCGCCTCGCGGAACCGGACCGGCTGCACGATCTGGTCGCGCAGCAGCTCCGGCAGGTTCTCCGCGGCGTGCAGGACGTCACCGGTCACGGTGGAGACGACCGGGCGTTCGAGCCGCGCGAAGGCGAACTCGCCGAGCCGCTCGATCATCGCGGTCGCGGCCGGCTCGACCTCCGGGGAGTGGAACGCGTGCGACACCTTGATCCGGCCCGCACCGACCCCCTGGGCCTTCGCCCGGTCGACCACCCGGTCGACCGCGGCGGCCGGTCCGGAGATCACCGTCTGCTGCGGCGCGTTGTAGCCGGCGATGACGACGTCGGAGCCCAGGCCGAGCTCTTCGGTACGGCCCGGCGAAGCGGCGATGCTGGCCATCGCGCCGGTGCCCGGGCCGACCTCGGTCGCCATCACCTTGCCGCGGATCTTCGCCAGCTTCAGGACGTCCCGCTCGCCGACCGCGCCCGCCCAGTGCAGGGAGGTCAGCTCGCCGAGGCTGTGCCCGGTGGCCGCGTCGGCTTCGATGCCGAACGCGCGCAGCACGCGCAGCCCGGCGAGCGAGCCGGTGACGATCCGCGGCTGCGCCACCTCGGTGGCGACCTGGTCGCCGGTGACCGGCAGCCCGGCGGCGTCGTGGATCTCGGCGGCGGCGGCGAACCGCCGGCGCAGCGCGCTGTCCCCGCCACGGCCGGAACCCTGGCCGGGGAACAGGAAGCCGATCTTCGGGGCGGACGGGCGCGAGCTCGCGAAGATGCCGTCGGCGGCGTCGAAGACCGAAGGGCCGTCCTCGAGCAGTTCGAGCAGCCGGGTCAGCTTCCGCTCGGCCTGCTCGGGGTTCGCCGCGACGACCGCGGCCCGGACCGCCCGGCCCGCCAGCTCCCCGGCCAGCGAGCCGGCCAGGTCGGTCAGCTCGGCGAAGGACAGCTTGGGCACCAGTTCGAGCAGCGCGGCGATCCGGCCGCGCAGGGTGGCGACGTCGTCGGCGTCGAGCAGCAGCAGCTCGGCGTCCTGGCGGCCGGCGACCAGGGAGCGCGAACGCTCGTCGAGGTCGGCGCGGCGCGCCGCGTTCGGCGGCTCGGCCACCGTGACGTGCGAGTTGATCCCGCCGAAGCCCATCGCGGAGACACCGGCGCGCACCGGCTGGTCCGACGGCCACAGCGTGGCCTCGCGCGGCACGTACATCCGGGCGGAGTCGCCGGTCAGCGACTCGTGCGGGGCGAAGTGCCCGGTGGCCGGCGGGATGACCTGGTGGTAGACCGACAGCGTGGCCTTGATCAGCCCGGCGACCCCGGCCGCGGCCTTCGTGTGCCCGATGTTGCCCTTGATCGTGGACAGCGCGGCCGGCTTGGCCAGCGGGTCGGCCTCGCGGCGCGCGGTGGACAGCGCCTCGATCTCGGTGGCGTCCCCGAGCGCGGTGCCGGTGCCGTGGCCCTCGAAGTAGGACACGGTCTCGACGCCGTAGCCCGCGCGGGTGTAGGCGCGCTTGAGGGCGAGCTGGTGACCGGCGGCTTCGGGCCGCGTGATGCCGCCCTTGCCGTCGGAGGAGATGCCCCAGCCGGTGACCGTGGCGTAGATCCGCTTGCCCTGCTCGATCGCGTCGGCTTCGCGCATCAGGACGAGCATGCCCGAGCCTTCACCCGGCCAGAAGCCGTTCGAGTCGGCGTCGTAGACCTTCATTTCGCGCTTGGCGAGCGCGCCGGTCTTCGCGAAGCCGATCACCTCGAACGGGTCGATCGAAAGGTCGACACCACCGGCGATGGCGACGTCGAGGTCGCCCTGGGCCAGCCCGTTCGCGGCGCTGACCACGGACAGCAGCGAGGACGAGCACGCGCCGTCCACGGTGTAGCCGCCGCCGGCGAAGTCGAAGTGGTTGCAGACCCGGCCGGCGATGGTGTTCGCGAGGCCGCCGGCGAGGGTGTCCTCGTTGATCTCCGGGAACGGCTCCTTGTACTGGATCTCCAGGTCACGCAGGAAGTCCGCGGTCTCGTCGTCGGCCCAGCCGCGCTGGGCCAGCGCCGCGGCGACCGTGCGCCGGACGTAGGGCCAGCGCAGCCGCAGCACGTTGGCGCGGGAGAACTCGCCGGTCAGGCTGTTGCCGATGACGACGCCGGTGGCCGTCTTCGGCGCGCCTTCGCCCTCGGGGTACCCGGCGTCGGCGAGCGCCTGCTGGGCGACGTCCAGGGCGAGCCAGTGCGTCGTGTCGGTGGCGCGGAAGGTGCTGCCCGCGACCTTGTGGGCGACCCGGTCGAACTCGTAGTCGCGCAGCACCGCCGCGTTCTGGGCGTAGAACCGGTCCGGCGCCTTCGGGTCGGGCGAGTAGTAGTCCGCCCGGTTCATCCGCTCGTCGGGCAGCCGACGGAAGGCCCGGCGACCGGCCAGCACGTTCTCCCAGAGCTCCTCCGGGGAACTTGCGTCCGGATACCGGAGGCCGATACCCACGATCGAAATCCGCTCACCGCTCATGCCAACGCACTCCCACTGGCTCTTTGTGCCCCAGTAACCGATCCGGTTCCCAGCATGGCTGCGCCTGCCGGTCACGTCTTCTTTCTCCATGCCCGCGGCCTTTCGGTCCGCACGCAGCGACAACTAGCGATCCACAGTGGACAGACGCCAACTCAGTCGGCGAACTGCCCCGGTGCCCGGCCTTCACCCGCCGGGCCGCGATAGGCCTGCGCGATGTCGAGCCACGCGTCGGCCAGCGCGCCCTCGGCCCGCAGGTCGAGGTCGTCGCGGTGGCGGCGGCGGGTGACCAGCAGGCAGAAGTCCTCGGCGCTGCCGGTGATCCGCTCCGGCGAGTCCGCCGGCCCGAACGTCCAGACCGCGCCCGACGGGCCGGTGATCTCGAACCGGAACTCGGTCTCCGGCGGCGTCAGCCCGTGTGCTTCGTAGCCGAAGTCCCGGACGCGCACGGCGAAGCCGACGAGGTGGGCCAGCCGGTCCGTGCGCTCCGGGCGCACGCCGAGCGCGTCGGCGATGTCCTGGCCGTGCCCGAACAGCTCCATCATCCCGGCGCAGGCGAGGACGTAGGGCGGCAGCGGCCGCACCAGCCACGGCACGAGCTGGTCGCCCGGCACCGCGGCGAGCGCCTTGATGGCCTGGTCGCGATCGGCCCGCCACTTCGTCAGCAGCACCTCCGCCGGGTCGTGCTCGAACTCCTTCAGCGCCGCGTTGACGGCCACGTCGAGCCCGCCGGTCAGCGACTTCGTCAGCGAGACGAAGACCTCCGGCTGGGCCGCGGCCAGCCCGGCGATGCGGAGGATGAACGTGAGGTGGGCGATCTGCTCCCGGACCCGCCAGCCCGGCGCGGGGGTCGGGGTTTCCCACTGCGCTTCGGCGAGGCCGGCCACGAGCGCGTCGACCACGTCGGCCTCGGCGGTCAAGTCGGCGATCACGCCCGTCGTGTCAGTCACCTGTGCCGTCCTCTCGAACATCGGATACGTCCCTGGGTGGGCCCGCGGTGGCCGCGGGGGCGGGGGTACCGCCACCGCGGC
>NZ_JBEXKX010000102.1:0-11377 GCF_040609695.1 Amycolatopsis sp. NPDC004625 | reverse complement strand
GCAGGCTCCTCGATCCGCTTCTACTACGAGGACGCGCACAAGCCGGCGAGCCCGCAGCCCCCGACCACGGTCCCGACGGCCCTGGCGATGTCCGCGTTAGAACGCGCCTTACCACTCACGACAACTCGCACCGGGCGTGACTAAAGGGCCATGGCGGCCGGGCGGGCGCTAGTCCGACGGGCCCCGCAGGGTCAGCACCACGCGCAGCACGTACTCGACCGCCGTGCGGAACGCCGGGCCGCGCAGTTCTCCGCGGTCCGCCAGGTTCCTCGCCGCGAACTCCAGCTCCCGCTCCTGCCCGCCCCGGCGGACCAGCAGCGCCGCGATCTCCTCGAAGTCGAGGTCCGGGTGGTCCAGGCGCGTCAGGGCGAACTCGATGATCAGTTCTTCCGCCGTCACACGCACCCCTTCCCGTCCTTCCAGCGTACTCGTGACCGGTCTCACCAGCGTTACTGTACCGTCCAGACGGTATAGTAAGTCGCATGACCACCACTCGGCCCACCTCCGCCCGGACGTTGAGCCCGCGTCGCCGCTGGGCTGCGCTGGGGGTGCTCGTCGGGGCCGTGCTGCTGCTCGCCATCGACGGCACCGTGCTCTACCTCGCCGTGCCGTCGCTCACCCGGGAACTCGCGCCGACCGCCACCGAAATCCTGTGGATCGGCGACGTCTACTCCCTCGCGCTGGCCGGCCTGCTCGTCACCGCCGGGAACCTCGCCGACCGGTTCGGGCGCAAGAGGGTCCTGCTCCTCGGCACCGCCGCCTTCGGGCTCGCCTCCGTCCTCGCCGCCTTCTCCCCCACCGCCGGCGTGCTGATCCTCGCGCGGCTGCTGCTCGGCGTCGCCGGGGCGACGATCATGCCGTCGACGCTGTCGCTCATCCGGACGCTCTTCGCCGACCCGCGCGAGCGCACCCGCGCCGTCGCGATCTGGTCGGCCGGGTCCGGCGGCGGCATCGCGCTGGGCCCGCTCGTCGGCGGGATGCTGCTGGAGCACTACTGGTGGGGCTCGGTGTTCCTGATCAACGTGCCGGTCGTCGTCCTGTTCCTGCTCGCGGGCGCCTGGCTGCTGCCGGAGTCGCGCGACCCGAACCCGGGACGGTTCGACCTGCTCTCGGCAGGGCTCTCGCTCGCCGCGATCGTGCCGCTGGTGTACGCGGTCAAGCACGCCGTCAGCACCGGCCTCGACGCGCAGGTCGCCGTCGCCGCCGGGATTGGGCTGGTCTCCGGTGTCCTGTTCCTGCGGCGACAGCGGCGGGCGGCCGCGCCGCTGATCGACGTCACGCTGTTCCGCAACGGCGCCTTCAGCGGCGCTGTCCTGGCGAACTTCATCGCCGTCTTCGCGCTGATGGGCCTGCTGTTCTTCTTCTCGCAGTACCTCCAGCTCGTCCGCGGCTTCTCGCCGCTGCAGGCCGGGTTCGCGGAGATGCCGGCGACGCTGGCCTCGATCGCCGTCGTGGCCGCCGTCGGCGGGGTCGTCGCCCGGCTCGGGCGGGGCCGGGCCGTCGCGGCCGGGCTCGCCGTGGCCGCGGCCGGGCTGGCGCTCGTCGCCCTCGCCGAACCGGCGCCGCAGTACCTGTGGCTGGGCCTGACGCTGGTGCCGGTCGGGCTCGGCGTCGGGCTGGCGCTGACGCTGACCGTCGACTCGGTGCTGTCGGCCGTCCCGCGGGACAAGGCCGGTTCGGCGTCGGCGATCTCCGAGACCGCCTACGAACTCGGGGCGGCGCTGGGCATCGCGATCCTCGGCTCGGTCGTCACGATCGCCTACCGAGGCTTCCTGCCGGCGGGCCCGCTCCCCGCCGAGGCCCGCGATTCCCTCGCCGGCGCGGTCCTCGCCGGCGACCCGGGGATCGTCCAGGCCGCCCAGAACGCCTTCACCGGAGCCATGCAGGTGACGGCGCTCGCGGCGGCCGCCGTCACCGCCCTCGCCGCGGTGATCGCCTGGCGTACCATTCCGTCCGGAAAGGACTTCCCAATGGGGATTGTCAAGTCACGCAGCCACCGGGATCGGGGGTGAAGCGTGGGAGGGGGAGTCGTCGCGGAGCATGGCCCACAAGACGTTGAGGCGCCGACGGGCGAGGCAGAGCAGCGCCTGTTCGTGTCGTTTTCCCTCGGCCCGTTTGCGCTGGTAATAAGCCTTGGAGGCGGGGCAGGCCGGCAAGATGGCCATGGCGGCGAGGTAACAGGCTCGCAGCAGCCCGCGGTGATAGCGGCGAGGCCGTCGCAGGTTGCCGTGCGTGCGGCCGGAGTCGCGGGGCACCGGCGCGAGCCCGGCGTAGCCGGCGAGACGGTCTGCCGAGCCGAACGCAGTCATCTCGCCACCGGTGGCGGCGAGGAACTCCGCAGCGAGGGTGGGCCCGAAGCCGGGCAAGGTGAGCATCACTTCAGCGTGGCGATGCCGGCGAAATCGCTCGTCGATCATCGCGTCGATCTCGGCGATTTCGGTGTTGAGCGCGATCACCCCCTTGGCCAGCCGCTCGACCATCGCCGCGGCAAGGTCCTGCCCGGGCAGCGTGGTCTGCTGCGCATCGGCAGCCTTGATCGCGAGGTGCGCGACGGTGCCTGCGTTGCGGGCCTTGCGGTGGTGCAGCCAGTGGGCCAGGCGCTGCTCGCCCAGCCGGCGGATCGCATCGGGGGTCTTGTAGCCGGTGAGCAGCAGCAGGTGTCCTTTGCGGGACAGGTCAAGGCTGCGTTCCAGAGCGGGAAAGTACTCCAGCAGCTGGTGACGGATCCGGTTGATCTGACGGGTGCGGTCGCAGACCAGGTCGGTGCGCCGGTTGGTCAGGATCCGCAGATCGACGGCGAGCTCGTCCCCCGGCCGGAGCGGGCCGAGATCGCGGCGGATGCGGGCCTGGTCGGCGATGACGAACGCATCCTTGGCATCGGTTTTGCCTTCCCCCCGGTAGGTTCCGGCGGCACGATGGACTTTCAGCCCGGTGATATAGACCAGCGGCTGATCGTGGTTGACCAACAGCCCGATCAGCAGTGCCGCACCGCCGCAGTTCAGATCGATCGCCCACAGTGCGTCGGCGTCGATCGCGAGAACGTCGGCCATCAGGGCCAGCAGCTCGGCCTCGTCATTGCGGACTCGCCGGGACAACAACCGCTCACCGCTGTCGTCGATCACCACGCAGTGGTGGTGTTCCTTTCCGATGTCCACGCCGGCCCAGATCCGGGGCACGACCACCTCCAACGCTCGAACTCCGCAGTTCACCCACAGACGACCACGCCGTCACCGTCCTACACAGCGATCACATCGCGTATCCCAATCAGCGGTCGTGCCGTCACGGGAGCCCGGGCGGCCAAGTCCTTTCAGCCTTCACCACCGGCGTGACCATGCAAGCCATACCCGAGCCCCAGGGCCCACCGATCCTACGAATGACCAGTTCAGACCCAACAAAGAAGAAAGGACTGAGCATGCCGCGCAAGGCCGGGCGCAGCCCGGAGGAAACCCGCCGGGCGCTGCTCGACGCCGCCGCGGCGGTGATCCGCGCCCGCGGTGTCTCGGCGTCGCTCGACGACATCGCCCGGGCGGCCGGGGTGTCGAAAGGCGGCCTGCTGTACCACTTCCCGGCCAAGGACGCGCTCGTGCGCACGCTCGCGCAGGACCTCCTGGACGCCTACCGCGCGGAGGTGCGGGCGGCGCTCGACCCGGCCGACACGGCGCCGGGACGGCTGACGCGCGCGTACGTCCGGGCGTCGCTGGACACCTCCCAGGACGAGGTCGCGATCCGCGAGAACATCGCCCTGATCGCGCAGCTGATGGCGATCCCGGAGGTCGCCGAGCTCGCCCGCGCGGACGCCGGGCGGTGGGAGCGCGAACTGCACGCCGACGGCCTCCCGGACCACGTCGTCACCCTGGTGGTCGCGGCGGCCGACGGCGCGAGCACGGCCCCGCTGTGGGGCGTCGGCATCGACGTGGCCGCCGCGCGGAAGCTCGAACAGCAGCTCATCGAGTTGACGTACGGCGGTTGAGGCGGTTGTCAACCCGTCGATAGTGTTGGTAAATCACCACTGGCCGACCCTACGTTAGTCGGCTCCCGCGGTCGTCGCTTCCGGGTAAATTTTCGACAGCGCGCGCAATTCCGGCAAATCCCCGTCCCCACGAGGAGTCTTCCGATGTCGAGGAAGTTCGCCCTGGCCGGCGCCGCCGCGCTTGCCCTGAGCCTGACCCCGCTCGCCGCCGGCACCGCGTCGGCCGCCACGGACCAGGAAGCGGCCGTCACCACGGTCTACTACAGCACCGCCAGCGCACCGACGTTCCGCTCGGTGATCAACGCCGGTGCCGCCAACTGGAACAACAGCGTCACCAACGTCCGGCTGGTCGAGCGCAACTCCGGTGCCAGCCTGCGCTACACCGAAGGCAACGACCCCCGCGGGTCCTACGCCTCCACCAACGGGCACGGCAGCGGCACCATCTTCATCGACTACACCCAGGCCCGCCAGTACAGCCCGACCCGCATCGCGGCGCACGAGACCGGGCACGCCCTCGGGCTGCCCGACCACTACTCGGGCCCGTGCTCGGAGCTGATGTCGGGTGGCGGCCCCGGCCCGTCCTGCACCAACGCCTACCCGAACGCGACCGAGCGTTCGCGGGTGAACCAGCTGTGGGCCAACGGTCTCGTCGCGACGAACGACCAGCGCGTCTTCCAGACGGTTTACGGCTACTGATCGGTCCGCGCGCCGGTGGCCCCCGGGTCACCGGCGCGCGCCGGACCGTCTTCGGCCACGACGTCCTCGGCGAGCTGCCAGCCGCCGCGGCGGCGCAGGACCACGCCGTAGTACGCCGCCGCCAGCAGGATGATCCCCGCCGTGACGATCAGGCTGGGCCGGCCCACCGCCGGGTCCAGCAGGTTCTGGTAGACCACGAACACCAGCACGGCCAGCGCGAGCAGCGGCGCCACCGGGAACCACGGCATCCGGTACTTCGCGTGTGCTGTCACGCCCGTGCGCCGTCCGTTGATCGCGCCCACGCACAGCGCCGCGTACACCACCACGATCGACGTGCTGGTGACCACGAGCAGCAGCTGCGGGTCGACATAGCAGAGCAAGGCCGCGACGATCCCCGTCCCGGCCGTGGCCACCCACGGCGTCCCGAAGCGCGGGTGCACCGCCGCCAGCGCCCGGTTGACCGCACCCGGCCAGGCCCGGTCGCGGCCGCTGCTGAACACCAGCCGGGAACTGATCAGCACGATCGCCAGCACGGCGTTCATGATCGCCAGCGCGACCGCGAGGCTCAGGACCGTGTCCAGGGTGCCGCCGCCGCGGGCGGTGATGAACGCCGACAGCATGTTCTCCGCGCCGAACAGCTGCCCGAGGTCGGGCGCGCCGAGCAGCACCGCCGTCACCGGGACGAGCTCGGCGACCACCGTGACGGCCAGCGCGAGCAGGATGGCGCGGGCGATGCCGCGCGAGGCGTCCTGGGTTTCCTCGCCGAAGTAGACCGCCGAGCCGTAGCCGTTGTAGGCGAACATCGCCACGGCCACCGCGATCGCGATGGCACCGACGGTCGCCGGGCGGCCGTCGGCGGCCACCGGGTGCAGCAGCAGGTCGGTGACCGGCCGCGCCGGGTGCAGCAGGCCGAGCGCGCTCACCACGACCAGCGCGAGCAGCTCGATGGCCAGGAAGACGCCGGTGACCCAGGCGTTCAGCTTGATGTCGAACACCCCGACCACGGCGGCCAGCACGCACGTCACCGCGGCGACCGTCGGCCCGGGCAGGCCGGGCCACAGCACCCCCAGGTAGGTGCCGACCCCGAGGGCGATCACGGCGACGATCAGCACCTGCGTGATGATCATCAAGCCCAGCACGGCGAAGCCCGGCAGCCGGCCGAGGGTGCGCGCGACGATCGCGTATTCGCCGCCCGCCACCGGGAACGCCGAGGCGAGTTCGGCGTAGACGAACGCCATGAAGACGCCGACGACCGCGGCGGCGGCGAAGCTGAGGAACGCGCCGGTGCCGGCGCCGGTGAGCACGCCCGGCGCGATGATGAACACCGACGAGGCGGGGCTGATCGCCGACAGCGTGATGAGCAGGGTGCCGAGGGTCCGCAGGCCGCGGCGGAGCGCAGGGGTGGTCATCGGGCCTCCAGTTCTTTGAAGCTCCTTCGATAAACCAGGTGACCACGGATCAAAGGCTTGTCAGACGGCGAAGTCAAGTACTTGCTTTTTTCGAAGATCCTTCGAAGAATGCTCGGCATGGCACGACCGAGCAAGGCGCCCGAGCGGCGGGCCGAGCTGATCGCGGTGGCGCGGCGCGCCGTCGTCGAGCGCGGGGTCCTCAACCTGAAGCTGCGGGACATCGCCGACGGCGCCGGGCTGTCGTCGGGTTCGGTGCTCTACTACTTCCCCACCCTGGCCGACCTGCTGCGGGAGGTGCAGCGCGAAGCCGTCGAACGCTTCTGCACCCAGCGGGAGGAGGCCGCCCGCGGCGGCACGCCGTCCGAGCGGCTGCTCGCCACGATCCGCAGCGGCCTGCCGGCCGGCCCGGACGACGAACTGTGCGTGCTGCTCTACGAACTCGGCACGATCGCCCGCCGCGACCCGGCCTACGCCGCCCGGCACGTCGCGCTGTACGAGCGGCAGGTCCGGATCTACACCGGCATCCTGGAGGCCGGCGCCGCGACCGGCGAGTTCACCCTGACCGCCGACGTCGTCGCGATCGCCCGCAACCTCGTCGCCCTCGAAGACGGCTACGGCCTGCACCTCACCCAGGCCGTGCCGACCCTGGAGGCGGCCACCGCCGAAGCGATGCTGCTGTCCTACGCCCGCACCGCCTGCACCCTGGAGGACCGGCCATGACCCGTGCCCGCGACCTGGGCATCGCGCTGCCCGGCCGGCCCGGCACGCACAACGCGCTCACCGACGTGCCGGGGGTCGAAATCGGCTACAGGACGCTGGTCGAGGGCGAGTCGGTGCGCACCGGCGTCACCGCGGTTCTCCCCCGCGGCCGCGACGGCTTCGCCGTGCCGTGCGCCGCCGGGACGTCGTCGCTCAACGGCAACGGCGAGATGACCGGCACCGCGTGGCTCGCCGAGACCGGGTCGCTGACCCTGCCGGTGCTGATCACCACCACGCACGCCGTCGGGCCGTGCCACCGGGGCGTGGTCGACTGGGTGGTGCGCGAGCGCCCCGACGTGGCGGCGGAGTGGCTGCTGCCGGTGGTCGCCGAGACGTGGGACGGCTACCTCAACGACACCACCGCCCCGGCCATCCACAGTGGACACGCGGTGGCGGCGATCGACGCGGCCCGCCCGGGCCCGGCCGCCGAAGGTTCGGTCGGCGGCGGCACCGGGATGACCTGCTACGGCTTCAAGGGCGGCACCGGAACGGCGTCCCGGACCGTCGCGCACGGCGCCGACGAGTACACCGTGGGCGTGCTGGTGCAGGCCAACTTCGGCAGCCGGCGGGAACTGACGGTCGCGGGCTCGCCCGTGGGCCTCGAACTGGCCGCGGACGACCCGATGGCGGAGTGGGCGCCCGCCCCGGCCGGCGCGGGCTCGGTGATCGTCGTCGTGGGCACGGACGCGCCCCTGCTGCCGGGCCAGTGCACGGCGCTCGCCCGCCGCGTCCCGCTGGGCCTGGCCCGCACGGGCACGACGGGTTCGCACTTCTCCGGTGACCTGTTCCTCGCCTTCAGCACGGCGAACCCGGGCGCGCTCACGAGCACGTTCCCCCGCACGGCCGACGCCGAGTACGAGAGCCTGCGGTTCGTGCCGTGGGGCCGAATCGACCCGTTCTTCGAGGCGGTGGTCCAGGCGGTGGAGGAAGCGGTGCTCAACGCCCTGGTGGCCGGCCGCGCAACGACCGGCCACCGGGGGCGCCGGGTACCCGGGCTCCCGCACGCGCACTGGCTCGGCTGAGCCCGGCCGGTCAGCCGACGACGATCCGGTCGAGGTCGGGCGCCCAGCCGGACGGGTTGCCGAGCCGGATCGTGTTCCCGCCCGCGGCGAGGGGCAGCGGCACCTGCACCGAGCCGACCGCGTCCCAGCCGCCGGTGCTCGGCGTGGCGACCGAGACCGCGGCCCCGTCGTTGACGCTGACCGTCAACGACCGGGCCTCACCGGAGGCGTAATAGATCGTCACGGGATGCGTGCCCGCGGTCGAGTTCGCGGACAGCTGCAGGTAGTTCGCCGCACCACCACCCACGTAGCCGACCACGGCACCACCGGACGCACCCGGCGAACTCCGCACCGCGGCCTGACCGGCGAGAGTGCCCGCTTCGGCCTCGTACGACGCCCCCGGTGCCGTCCCGCCGTCCTGGGCCCGCCACGCGTCGTTGGCGTGCAGGACGGAGAACGTCATCGACGGGCAGTCGAACCGGCTGCCGGCCGGTGGGGCTGCCAGCGAGGAGTTGGCCGGGCTCGCCGGTACCCACGCGCCGCCCTGCTGGACCTTCACGTCGGTCGCCTCGATCGTCCTACCCTGCAGGTCCCGGCAGTAGTACCCGGCGCCGGTCGACGGGTTCACCGTCGTGTAGATCTCGAAGAAGTCCCACGTGGAGCCGGGGATGTCCTTCGTGCCCGTGCTCGTGTAGAAGACGTCCCACGCGCCCGTGACGTAGTTGCGCAGGTACGCCGTCCAGGTGTTCGCCGTCGTCGATGTCCGGTGCTCGTCCATCGTGTAGCTGCGGCGGCCGTTCACCACCGTGGTGTAGGTGGCCTGGAACGCCGCGTTCAGGTCGACGATCTTGCCGACCGTGTCGCGGCCGCCGCACCAGTCCCAGGCCCACAGCTTGGGTCCGCTCGGCGTGTACGCCGTGGTCAGTTCGAGGCACGCGTTGCCGGGTGGCAGCGCGGTCGGTGCGTAGACGTAGTCGCCGCCGGTGGTGGTGACGTCCAGCACCGTGTGCGTCGCCTGCAGGCCGGTGCTCGCGGTGTCGGCGAAGAACGTGCCCCACGCGTCGTGCAGGTCGGCCGCCCGGGCGATCCGGGCCTCGGTCAGGGCGCGGAACCGCACGGCGGCGTCGCCCGCCGCGCGTTCGGCCGCGGGGCCGGTGAGTCCCGGCACCACGCCACCGGCCGCCGACGCACTATCCACAAGGGACAGGAACAGGGTGGTGACGAGCAGCAGTGTCCTCATGGCCGTCACCCCACGACGATCCGGTCGAGGTCGGGCGCCCAGCCCGACGGGTTGCCGATCCGGAGGGTGTTCGCGCCCGCCGCCAGGGTCAGCGACACCTGCACCGAACCGACCGTGTCCCAGCCGCCCGTGCTCGGGGTGGCCACCGAGACCGCCGCCCCGCCGTTGACACTCACCGTCAACGACCGGGCCTCACCCGAGGCGTAATAGATCGTCACCGGATGCGTGCCTGCCGTCGAGTTCACCGACAGCTGCAGGTAGTTCGCCGCACCGCCACCCACGTACCCGACCAGAGCACCACCGGACGCACCGGACGAACTCCGCACCGCCGCCTGACCGGCCAGGGTGCCCGCCTCGGCCTCGTACGAAGTCCCGGTCGGCGGCGAGCCGGTCAGCCGCCAGTACACCGTGTACCGCTGGTGGTGCGTGGCGTAGAACGGCTGCAGCGTGACCGCGCCCGTGCTCGCCGTTCCGGTGAAGCGCAACGGGTTCGCGGGATCCTGGGTCAGCGTCCCGGTCTGCAACGTCGGCAGCGCGCCGAGGTTCGTCGAGCCGTACTGCCCCGCCAGCACGATCGCGCCGTACTTGGCCGCGCCGACACCGCCGTCGTCGTTCGTGCGGGGGAAGGTCAGGGACGCCGGGACCGACACGTCGACGACGTCGCCGGCCGCCCACGTCCGGTCGATCGTGAAGTAGGACCCCGGTGCCGGGGTGCCCTGGGCGACGCCGTTGACCTTCACCACCGCCCCGGACGTCCACTTCGGAATGCGGAGCTTCAGCGCGATGTGGCCGGCGCCGCCGATCGTCAGCTTCGTCCCGGACGACGCCGGGAACGTCGTGTCCTGCCGGACCGTGATCCCGCGGCCCGGCCAGGTCAGCACCGAGGCGATGAACAGGTTGACGTACAGCGTCTCGCCGCTGAAGAAGTACACGCTGTCGGCGAACTTCGTCTGCGACTCCATGCCGGTGCCGTGGTCGCAGGTGAAGTCGTCGTAGTCGTTGGCGTAGGTCTTGATCCCGCCCGCGCGCAGCGGCGTGTAGTACGTGACGAACCCGTGACTGGAGCTCGGATCCTGCTCGCCGAGGATCTGGTTGAACAGCGCGAGCTCGTAGTAGTCCATGTACTCGGCCACCGGGTTGGTGAAGAACAGCTGCCGGGTCAGCTTGAGCATGTTGTAGGTGTTGCAGACTTCGCAGGTGTTGTCCGACAGCTGGCTCGCGATCGCGTCCGGGGTCTGGAAGTACTCGCCGTTGGAGTTGCCGCCGATCACGTACGTGTGGTGGTCGAGGACGATCCGCCAGAAGTTGACCGCGATGTCGCGGTAGCGGGTCGTGCCGGTGGCGTGGTACTCGCGGATCGCGCCGAGGATCTTCGGGATCTGGGTGTTGGCGTGGAACCCGGAGAGCCGGTCCTGGTTCGCGGCCAGCGGGTCGAGGATCTGGGCGTGGTCGAACCGCTGGGCGGTGGCGAGGTGGTTCGCGTCGCCCGTCACCTGGTAGAGGTTGGTGAGGACCTCGGGCATGCCGCCGAACTCCGTGCGCAGCGCGGCCTGCATCTGCGCGGTGGAGAGCGGATCGGTGCGGGCCTTCGCCCAGGCCGCCTTGCGCAGCAGGACGTCGAGGGCCTGCTGGTTGCCGGTGAGCAGGTACTGGTCGAGCAGGCCCGCCATGATCTTGTGCAGCGTGTAGTAGGGCGCCCAGACGGACTGGCCGCTCTCCAGGCGGTCGAAGAAGTTCTCCGGGAACGCCGAGAGGTAACCGGCGTGGAAGCCGCGTCCCGGCGAGGCCGCCTGGCACGCGGCCAGGGCGTTGACCAGGTAGTCGCCCTTGGTCTGGTAGGCGGTGTCGCCGGTGTTGGCGTACGCCTGCGCCAGCCCGGACAGCAGGTGGCCGGTCGAGTGGCCGCGCAGTTCCGTCGTGGGGCTTTCCCAGCCGCCGCAGGGCTGGGCCGAGCTGGCCAGGCCGGCGTTGGTGCGGAACGTGTGCAGCAGGCGGTCGGCGTCGACGAACCGGAAGTACGCCAGCTGCCGGTTCATGTTGTCGAGGAACGGCCCGGCCTGCAGCCGCACCGCGCCGAGCGGGAAGGGGAACACCGAGACGCCGGTGTCGGGACGGCCGGCGGCCGCGGCGGTCCCGGCGAAGGCCGGGGCCAGGGCCGCGCTCGCCGAGAGGGCGCCCACGGCCTTGAGCAGCAGACGGCGGTCGAAAGCGGGTTCGTGCATCATCATGCCTTTCCGAGCGCCCGGCCGGTCGTGGGCGAGCTGAAGTCCGACGTCCCGCAGCCGTACGAGTCTCTGACGGT
>NZ_JBEXKX010000101.1:0-12086 GCF_040609695.1 Amycolatopsis sp. NPDC004625 | reverse complement strand
GGCTGGGGGTGGGGGCGGCGGCCGGGGGCGGGGGGGGCCGGCTCCCGGCCGCGGGTGCTGACCGCGGACGTACGCGGTCGTGTGTGGAAAGGCGCGTTCTACCCCGCGTTACCACTCACGACCAGCCGCGGGAGACCGCCGGGCCGCGGGGTGCCGCCGAGGGGGCAGCACCGCGCGGCCCGGTCCGGGCGGCTCGGTCCGCGCGGCCCGGTCCGGGCGGGCCGGGCGCCTTGGGAGCGGCACCCGACCCGAACCGGCGTCAACCCAGGTCCGGGCCCTTCGAGCGCAGGTCGTCCACCTTGCTCATCGCTTGCCGCAACTCGCCCAGCCAGCTGTCCGCGTGCTGGCCGACCAGCCGGACCGCCCACGCCAGGGCATCCGAGCGCGATCGGGCCACGCCCGCATCCACCAGCGTGTCCAGCACCAACCGCTCCGGCTGGCGCAAGCGCGTCATCACCGGCGCGGAATGCGTCGTGAACAACGCCGTCGTTCCGCCCAGGCGCGCGCCCCACGCCACCTTGCGCTGGTACCTGTGCTCCGCCTGGCGAGCGATTTCGATGCGCTCGTCGCGCGTCTCCTCGCGGTAGCGGCTGATGCGGCCCTCTTCGGCCGCCGCGCGGGCCGCGTCGTCCGCGTACTCCTCCGTCAAGGCCGGGAGCTCGCCGACCACGATGATCTCTTCGCGGTCGACCGTGACCTCCGGTGCGCCCGTGAACCAGCCGTCGGGCAGGCGGCCGCCGAACCAGGCCGCCGCGTCGTCCGCCGGCGGGACCTCGGCCTGCTGCCAGCCCCGGCCTCCGCGCCATCCCCGTCCCATGTCGCACCTCCGCGATTACATGATTACATCGCTACCGAAGCTACGCCGGAAACCACGCCATCAACACCGCGTTCTCCCAGGGCGATCAGAGCTGGGCGGCCAGCTCCGCCGCGGACGCGACGGGCCGGTCGCAGACGTACCCCCGGCACACGTACGCCGCCGGGGCGCCGCCGACCAGGGGACGGTCGGCCAGCAGCGGCACGCCCGGCGCGTCCGGCTCGCCGGCCAGCACGATGCCGCCGCCGTGCACGCCCCGGGCCGCCGCCAGCCGCAACGCCGGGTCCGCGCCCACCACCGCGACCTGCACCGGGCCCGCCTGCAGCGCCTCGGCCACCGACAGCCAGTGCCCGGCGAACCGCGGCACCCGCCCGGCCAGCACCCCGGCCCGGCGCAGCGCCTGCTCGGCCGCCTCCCGGTACCGGGCCGCGCTGTCGTACCCGGCGAGCGCCGACGCCGTCAGCAACGCCCCGGCCAGCGCGGAAGCCCCCGACGGGCTCGCGTTGTCGCCGGGGTCGGCCGGGCGCTGGACCAGCGTCTCGGCGTCGTCGGCCGTGTCGAAGTACGCGCCCGGGACGTCCGGGGACGCGAAGTGCGCCAAGGCCAGGTCGAGCAGCCGGGTCGCTTCGTTGAGCCACTCCGCCTCGCCCGTGGCCTGGTGCAGGGCCAGGAAACCGTCGGCGACGCAGGCGTAGTCCTCCAGCACCCCGGCGGATTCGCCCACGACGCCGTCCCGCGAACTGCGCCGCAACCGGCCGTCCACGACGTGCACGCGCAGCAGCAACCCGGCCGCGCCGGCCGCCCACTCGATCCACTGTGGACGATCGAGGGCGACGCCCGCCTCGGCCAGCGCCGCGATCGCCAGGCCGTTCCAGGACGCGATGACCTTGTCGTCCCGGCCCGGCTGCGGCCGCTTCGCGCGCTCCTCCAGAAGCTTTCCGCGCAGCGCCTCCGGCAGGTCGCCGAACAGGCGCAACGTCGAAGCACCCTCCTCGAAGGTCCCTTCTTCGGTGACGCCGAAGAGCTCGGCCGCGGAGTCGTCGCCGGTCACCTCGCGCAGCTGCGACGGCGTCCAGACGTACGTCAGGCCTTCGACGCCTTCGGTGTCCGCGTCCAGCGAAGACGCGAATCCGCCTTCGGGCGTCCGGAGGCTTTCGAACAGGAAACCCGCCGTTCCGGTGGCGACTCGTAGCGCCGTCGCCGAACCGGTCCGCCGCCAGAGGTGCGCGTAGAAGCGCAGCAGCAACGCGTTGTCGTACAACATCTTCTCGAAATGCGGCACGATCCACTCGGCGTCGACGGAGTAACGCGCGAAGCCGCCGGCCAGCTGGTCGTACAGCCCACCGCGGGCCATCGCCTCGGCCGTCTTGTCCACAAGGGACAGTGCAACCTCCGACCCGGTGCGTTCGTGGTGGCGCAGCAGGAACTCCAGGACCATCGACGGCGGGAACTTCGGGGCGCGGCCGAACCCGCCGTTGACGCCGTCCGCCTCCTGCTGCAGCTTCCCGACCGCACCGGCCAGCACCGCTTCGTCCACAACGGACTCCTTGAGCGGCCCGGTCTGCTCGGCGAGGTGGGCGACGATCTGCTTGGCGCCGTCCAGCAGCTCGTCCGGCCGCTCCCGCCACGCCTCGGCGACGGCGGCGAGCAGCTGCCGGAACGACGGCATCCCGGGCCGCGGCGACGGCGGGTAGTAGGTGCCGCAGTGGAACGGCTCGCCGTCCGGGGTCAGGAAGCAGGTCATCGGCCAGCCGCCCTGCCCGGTCATCGCCTGGGTGGCGGCCATGTAGACGGCGTCGATGTCCGGCCGTTCCTCGCGGTCGACCTTGACGTTGACGAAGTTCCCGTTCATCAGGGCGGCGGTCCCGGCGTCCTCGAACGACTCGTGCGCCATGACGTGGCACCAGTGGCAGGCGGCGTAGCCGACGGAGAGCAGAATGGGCACGTTCCGCCGTTTCGCCTCGGCGAGCGCTTCGGGCCCCCACGGCCACCAGTCGACGGGGTTGTCCGCGTGCTGGAGCAGGTACGGGCTGGTCGCGTGCGCGAGGCGGTTCATGGATCCAGGGTCGCACGCCCTATTCCACAGGACGACCCGAGGATCTTCACGGCTGAGGATCGACGGTCTTCAACACGGCGAGCACGGTCTGGATCTCCCGGGTGGCAGCGTCACGATCGTCATCGGTGTCGTGGAAGTGCATGGTCTTGTTGCGAATCAAGCGCACATCGTCCAAGCGCTGCAAGAACGTGTCCCGGTGCAACATCCATCCGGTAGCGGACCAGACATCGTCGCGCTTGAGCAGGCCTATGTAGTCCACGAAGTTCAACCCCTTGGTGGTGAGCTTCATGATCCTCGCCTCGTCACCCGACAAGCCGTATTTGCCCGAGGTCTCTTTGATCTTGCGCAGCGCGTCGGTCAACGCCCGGCGCAGCCGCCTTTCCACTTCCTGCAGGAGCGCATAAGGGCGAAGTTCCAGCTCGAACCGGTGAGCGAGATCGAAACCTGTGACGATGCCCGACAGTGAGCCATCCGGTTTGAGCACCAGCACACAGCCGTGTGCCGCCACGTCACCGAGGCAGTCGACCAGCGGTTCGTCGGTGCGGATCGATCGGACACGCTGCACCGCGGCGTCTCGGACCAGCGCCTTGGGAGAACGGCAGGTTGCGCCGATCTCCCGCCACGAGATCGTTCCGCACGGGTGCCCCTCGGTACTGAGCACCGGCAACTGGTCGAAGTCATGTTGAGCCATGAGACCTACCGCGTGGGTGATCGAGTCGGTCAGGTTCACGGTGATCACCTTCCTCCGCGCGGACGGGAGCCTGCCGACCGTGATCATCATCGCGGCCGGGTCGGCCGGCGAATCGTCCGCCTCAGCCCCGGCGACCGCCAGCTCGAAACGGCGGAGATCACCCGGTTCTTCGGCGAACTCCGGCGCCAGCTCTTCAGGCCCAGCAGCTTCCAGTTCGAGCGCAGCCGTCTCTTCGCCCCGGGCACGTCGATCACGCTCAGGTGCGGTGCCGATCGGCACTACGGCAACTTTGTCATCGATACCCACCTCGGTGAACGGCGGCACGGTCGAGAGGCCGAACTCGGCAAGGTCATGCCGTATCTGGGCGATGGCCGACTTCGACCTGCTGACGACGTCCCAGACGCCGATGAATTCCCTGACGGTGAGTTGAACGGTCTGCCCGGGAGGCGTTTGCTCCACAAGCTCGGCGAGTTCCTCGGCGCCGAGAACAAGCCCGTCAGCGCTTTCCGGGCCGCCGGGATCGGTGCCGCGCTCCGCAAGTTCTGCGATTCGCGCCGCGGCGTCGAACCGGCGCAGCTCGCTGACGGTCAACAACGATCCCAGCGAAGCACGCAGGTCGGCGCGGATCTGATCACGCGGAAGGTCCGCTCTGAGCCACTCCACCTCTCGCACATGTCGCTGCTCTGGCGGAGCGTCCGCCCGGTACCGGTATGACCCGAGCACGCGACCGAAAGCCAGTTTCCGGTCTTTGCGAGGCAGGACAACGAGGTCTCCCTTCGCAATCACCGAGCGGAAGCGCCAGAGCTGTCCCTGCCAGTTGCTGATCACTCGAGGATTTTCGCGGGGGTAAGCGATCTCCAAGACGTTTCGCAGCTCGTCCCAAGAATCGACGGCCGTCAGATCACCGACTTCCGCCCAACCCGCTATGACGAGCCCCGCACGCAAACACTCGGCCTCCCGCTCGCCATCGGCGCCGGCGCGAATCATCCAAGCCCGTGGCGTCATGAATCCCTCCCCGATCTCAACGCCAATCGCGCTGCCTCGCAGCTGGGCACCACTGTAGTCGAACAGGCACGCTCGGTGCGGAGCGTTCATGGATCCAGGGTCGCACCCGGGAAAACCGGGCGCGCGGTCGCCGGGTGCTCCGCCACACTGGGCCGGTGTTGCTGACCATCACCACCACCCGGCACCCCGCCACCGACCTGGGGTTCCTCCTGCACAAGCACCCGGAGAAAGCGCAGTCGGTCGCGCTGTCGGCCGGGACCGCGCACGTCTTCTACCCGGACGCCGCGGCGGATCGGTGCACCGCGGCGCTGTTCGTGGAAATCGATCCCGTCGAGCTCGTGCGCGGGGGCGGGACGTCGCTGACCCAGTACGTCAACGACCGTCCCTACGCCGGGGGCTCGTATCTCGCCGTTGCGCTGCGGGCCGCCTTCACCACGGCGCTCGCCGGGCGGTGTTCGGCGCGGCCGGAGCTCGTCGACGAGCTCTTCGACCTCGAAATCAAGGTGCCGTCGCTGTCCGCGCGGGGTGGCCCCGAGGTCGTGCACAAGCTGTTCGAGCCGCTCGGCTGGCGCGTTTCGGCGACGCCGATCCTGCTCGACCCGCAGTTCCCGCAGTGGGGCGACAGTCGCTATGTCGACTTGACGCTCGCCGGGACCCAGCGGGTCGCCGACGCGCTGCGTCACCTGTACGTCCTGCTGCCCGCCCTCGACGGCGACAAGCACTACTGGGTCGGCCAGGACGAGGCCGACAAGCTGCTGCGCGCCGGCGACGGCTGGCTCGCCGGGCACCCCGAGCGGACGCTCATCGCGAACCGCTACCTCGAACGGCGCCGGCCGGTCGTGCACTACGCCCTTTCGCGGCTGGCCGAGGCCGACGACGTCCCGGCGGAGGCCGAGGCGCTGGTCACCGAGGCGCCGGACAAGCCGGAGAGCCTCGCGTCGCAGCGGCACGGCAGCGTGCTCGCCGCGCTGCGGGCCGCGGGCGCCCGGCGCGTGCTGGACCTCGGGTGCGGCTCCGGTGCGCTGCTGCGCGTTCTCGAGCAGGAGCGCTCGTTCACCGAGATCGTCGGCGTCGACGTCTCGAGCAGCGCGCTGGCCGTCGCGGAGAAGCGGCTGAAGGACGACTCCCGCGTCACACTGCGGCAGTCCGCGCTGACCTACGCCGATCCGGCGCTGGCCGGGTTCGACGCGGCCGTGCTCATGGAGGTCGTCGAACACGTCGACGAAGAGCGCCTGCCGGCCTTGGAGCACGCCGTGTTCGGGGTCGCGGCGCCGCGCACGGTGCTCGTCACGACGCCCAACGCGGAGTACAACCGGCTGTTCGAGTTCCTGCCGATGGGGCATTTCCGGCACGCCGACCACCGGTTCGAATGGACCCGAGCCGAGTTCCGCGCCTGGGCGGACGGCGTCGCGACCCGGCGCGGCTACGACGTCCGGTACCTGCCGATCGGACCGGAGGACCAGGAATCGGGACCGCCGACCCAACTGGCGGTCTTCACCACCCAAAAGGAGGTGGCCGCGTGAAACTGACCGTCCCCGACATGGCGCTCGTCGTGCTCGTCGGCGCTTCCGGCTCCGGCAAGTCGACGTTCGCGCGCACGCACTTCGCGCCGACGCAGGTGCTCTCCAGTGACTTCTTCCGCGGGCTCGTCGCCGACGACGAGAACGACCAGTCGGCATCAGCCGACGCCTTCGACGCCCTGCACTACGTCGCGGCGAAGCGGCTCGCGGCGGGCCGGACGACCGTCATCGACGCAACGAACGTCCAGCGTGCTTCGCGCGCGAGCCTGGTGAAGCTCGCGAAGGAGCACGACGTGCTGCCGACGGCGATCGTGCTCGACCTGCCGCTCGGCGTCTGCGTCGCGCGCAACGCCGGGCGGCCGGACCGCGACTTCGGCGACCACGTCGTCCGGCGGCAGCGCGGCGAGCTGCAGCGGTCGCTGAAGTCGCTGGAGCGCGAAGGGTTCCGGCGCGTGCACGTGCTGCGGTCCGAAGCCGAGGTGGCCGAGGCCGAGATCGTCGTCGAGCCGCTGCGCAACGACAAGCGCGAGCTGACCGGGCCGTTCGACGTGATCGGCGACGTCCACGGCTGCGCGGCCGAGCTGGAGGAACTGCTCGCCGAGCTGGGGTACGCCGACGGCGTGCACCCGGCGGGCCGGACGGCGGTGTTCGTCGGCGACCTCGTCGACCGCGGCCCGGACACCCCGGGCGTGCTGCGGCGCGTGATGGGCATGGCGCGGTCCGGCAACGCCCTGGTCGTGTGCGGGAACCACGAGCAGAAGCTGGTGCGCGCGCTGCACGGGCGGAAGGTCAACGCCGCGCACGGGCTCGCCGAGTCGCTGGAACAGCTCGCCGCGGAAACCGAGGAGTTCCGCCGGGCGGCGCACGAATTCTGCGACGGGCTGATCGCGCACTACGTCCTCGACGGCGGCAAGCTCGTCGTCGCGCACGCGGGGCTGCCCGAGCGGTACCACGGGCGCGCGTCCGGGCGGGTGCGCAGCATGGCGCTGTACGGCGACACGACCGGCGAGACCGACGAGTACGGCCTGCCCGTGCGGCTGCCGTGGGCCCGCGACTACCGCGGCTCCGCGATGGTCCTCTACGGGCACACACCGACGTTGGAGCCGGAGTGGGTCAACAACACGATGTGCCTCGACACGGGTGCGGTGTTCGGCGGGAAGCTGACCGCGCTGCGCTACCCGGAGCGTGAAGTCGTCTCGGTGAAGGCGCACCGCGTCTGGTACGAGCCTTCGCGTCCGCTGGATTCTTCACGGCCGCTGGGCGGACGTGAGCCGGCGGTGCTGGAGCTGGCCGACGTCACCGGGAAGCGGATCGTGCAGACCGCGCACCACGGCCGGGTCGGCGTCTCGGCGGAGCAGTCGGCGGCGGCGCTGGAGGTGATGAGCCGGTTCGCGGTCGACCCGCGGTGGCTGGCGTACCTGCCGCCGACGATGGCGCCGTGCTCGACGTCGTCGCGGGCGGACCACCTGGAACACCCGGAGGAGGCGTTCGCCGAGTACCGGGCGGCCGGGGTGGAACGCGTGCTGTGCGAAGAGAAGCACATGGGCTCGCGGGCGGTGGTGCTGGTCTGCCGGGACGAGGAGGTGGCGTACCGGCGCTTCGGGATCCACGGCGGCGGCGCGGTGTACACGCGGACCGGGCGGCCGTTCTTCCCGGCCGGGCTGAACGCCGAGCTGCTGGCCGACGTGCGGACCGCGGCGGCCGGGCTGTTCGAGGAGCTGGATTCGGGCTGGTTGCTGCTCGACGCCGAGCTGCTGCCCTGGAGCGCGAAGGCGGGCTCGCTGATCGCGGACCAGTACGCGTCGGTGGGCGCGGCCGCCCAGGCGGTGCTCCCGGCGACGGTTTCGGCGCTGGCGACGGCGGCCGCACGCGGCATCGACGTCTCGGAGCTGCTGGCGCGGACGGCGTCCCGCTCGTCCACAGTGGACGCCTACCGGACGGCGTACCGGCGCTACTGCCGGCCGACGTCGGGGCTGGACGGTGTCCGGCTGGCGCCGTTCCAGCTGCTGGCGTCCGAAGGGACGGCCTACCACGACCGGCCGCATTCGTGGCACCTGTCGCTGCTGGACCGGTTGTCCGGTCCGCGGTTCCAGCGCACCCGGTCGCTCGAGGTCGACCTGACGGACACCGCGTCGATGGCGCGGGGTGTCTCGTGGTGGGAGGAGCTGACGGCGGACGGCGGCGAAGGCATGGTCGTCAAGCCCGCGGCGAACCTGACCCGCGGGACGCGCGGCCTGGTCCAGCCCGGGGTGAAGGTGCGCGGGCGCGAGTACCTGCGGATCATCTACGGCCCGGACTACACGCTGCCGGACAACCTGGAGCGGCTGCGCAAGCGGGGCCTGAACCGCAAGCGCACGCTGGCGCTGCGCGAGTACGCGCTGGGCCTGGAGGCCCTGGAACGCGTCGCGCGCGGCGAGCCGCTGTGGCGGGTGCACGAGTGCGTGTTCGCGGTGCTCGCCCTCGAGTCGGACCCGGTGGACCCGCGGTTGTGAGCTAGTCGGCCTTGGTGGTGGCCGAGGAGTCCTTCACGGGCTTCTCGGCCGCCTCCGGCTCGGCCTTCTCCGCGGCCTCGGGCTGCTCTGGCGCGGCCTCGGCCGGCGGGTCGTCGAAGCTGGCCGGGACGCGCTTGAGGTGCTTCGTCATCGAGCGGACCAGGAAGGCCACCGCGATGAGGAACAGGATCAGCACCAGGAAGCCGACCGGGGAGGACTTGCCGAAGTCCTCCCCCTGCCCGCCGTTGTCGCCGTTGCCCGGCTGCTGCGTCAGGACGAGGACCGACGCGGTCACCGGAAGCGCCACGCCGGCCGGCAGCGTCAGACTCATGTGTTCACCTTCTCCTCGAGGCCGATGCCGGCGAACAGGTCGTCCTCCGGCAACGTGCTGTCGACCAGCGACTTGACCAGCTCGTACTCCTCGGTCGGCCAGGTCTCGCGCTGGATCTCCAGTGGCACGGCGAACCAGCGGCTGGTCGGGTCGATCTGCGTGGCGTGCGCCTTGAGCGCCTCGTCCCGCACCTCGAAGTATTCACCGCACTCGACGCGGGTCGTCACCCGCTCCATCACATCGGCCCGGTCCGGGTCCCACTTGGCCAGCCACTCGGTGTACGGCGACTCGAGCCCGGCCTCCTTCAGCGCGGAGTCGAAGGCCAGCATCCGGGCCCGCGAGAAGCCGTGCATGTAGTACAGCTTCAGCGGCTGCCACGGCTCGCCGGCGTCGGGGAAGCGGGCCGGGTCCGGTGCCGCCTCCCACGCCGCCATCGACACCTCGTGGGTGCGGATGTGGTCGGGGTGCGGGTAGCCGCCGTTCTCGTCGTAGGTGGTGATCACGTGCGGGCGGAACTCCCGGATCACGCGCACCAGCGCCTCGGTGGACTCCTCCAGCGGGACGACCGCGAACGACCCCTCGGGCACCGGCGGCAGCGGGTCGCCCTCCGGCAGGCCGGAGTCGACGAAGCCCAGCCAGCGCTGGCTCACGCCGAGGATCTTGGCCGCGCGGGCCATCTCCTCACGGCGGATCTCGGTCATGTTCGCCAGCACGTCGGGCCGGTCCATGGCCGGGTTCAGGATGCTGCCGGCTTCGCCCCCGGTGCACGTGACGACCAGCACTTCGTGCCCCTCGGCGGCGTAGCGCGCCATCGTGGCGGCGCCCTTGCTCGACTCGTCGTCGGGGTGCGCGTGCACGGCCATCATGCGCAGGCGCGGGTTGGCGGTGTTCCTCAGCTCGTCGGCGTCCACCATGCTCCGAACGACTCCCCTTCTGCCCTTATTCCGCGACCCACCTGCGGGCCGCCCACCCAGCGGGCGGATACTCGGGTCGTACCCGCAGCTCCATTGTCCAGGCGGGTACGACAAGAACGAGCAGGAGGCCCGGGTTGGCAGGCGGACCGGCGGAGGCGGCAGCGCCCGCGCTGCTCGCGGACCGGTACGGCACCCAGCGCGCCACGCCGTCCCGGCGCTGGCGGCGCTGGCTCTTCCTGGCCATCGCCCTGCTGGTCAGCGGCCTGATCGCGTGGGTCGCGTACGTGAACCTGGGTTCGGCGCCGATCGACGCCGAGCGCATCGCGTTCGCCGCGAAACCGGGCAACGCGATGGAAATCACCCTGAACGTCACCCGGGACGACGACAGCAGGCCGGGCGTGTGCGTCGTCCGCGTCCGCGACAAGACCGGCGCCGAGAGCGGCCGCAAAGAGCTCCTGATCCCCGCCGGCCCGAAGTACAACCGGATCAGCACGACGATCAGGAGCATCGGGGAACCGGTTACGGCAGACGTCTTCGGCTGCTCGTACGACATACCACGCTATCTGTCAACCCCATAGCGGCCAACGGGGTGAACCGCGCGCTCAACGCCCAGGGTGCGCGGAAATAACGGGCGTCGACCTCTCGCGCCGTGATACTCTGACCCCTCAGCACGGCCCGCGACGGGCCGTGTTTTTCCTTTATCTCAGCCACGCGGGCACCTACGCCCGCGTGGGCCGGCTTGAACACGCAAGCCTGGCAGGCCCGACGAGGAGATGGTGACCGTGAGCGACACCAAGGTGACCTGGCTCACCCAGGATGCCTACGACCGGCTCAAGCACGAGCTCGACGAAATGATCGAGAATCGTCCGGTCATCGCCGCGCGCATCAACGACAGCCGCGAAGAGGGCGACCTCAAGGAGAACGGGGGCTACCACGCCGCCCGTGAAGAACAGGGCCAGGCCGAGGCGCGCATCCGGCACCTGCAGGAGCTGCTGCGCTCGGCCAAGGTCGGCGAGGCGCCCGCGAACGACGGCACGGCCGGCCCGGGCAAGGTGCTCACCGTCCGCTACGAGGGCGACGACGAGGACGAGAAGTTCCTGCTCGCCACCCGCGAGGAGGGCGCCGAGGGCGAGCTCGACGTGTACTCCCCGGAGTCGCCGCTGGGCAAGGCCCTGCTCGGCGCCAAGGAGGGCGAGTCGCGCGAGTACGAGCTGCCCAACGGCAAGGTCCAGAAGGTGACCCTCGTCAAGGCGGTTCCGTACACCGACGACAAATAACGCGGCTAGCGTGTCCTCCCAGGATCCACGTTCTGGGAGGACCGACCGTGAGCACCGAACCGATGTGCCAGGCCTGCGGCATGCAGTACGCCGTGGCCCGTGACGACTGCCCGATCTGCGAGGACGAACGCCAGTACGTCCCGCCGTCCGGGCAGCAGTGGACGAACCTTTCCGCTCTGCGCGGAAGCGCCACGTTCACCCCGCGGATCGAGGAACAGGGCCGCGGCATCGTCGGCGTCGGCTCGAACCCCGGGTTCGCGATCGGGCAGCGCGCGCTGCTGGTGCGGGCCCGGTCCGGGAACTTCCTCTGGGACTGCGCGGCCTACCTCGACGACGCGCTGGTGGCGCAGGTCCGTGACCTTGGCGGCATCGAGGGCATCGCGATCAGCCACCCGCACTACTACACGACGATGGTCGAGTGGGCGCGGGCCTTCGACGTGCCGGTCTACCTGCACGAGGCCGACCAGCAGTGGATCGGCCGGCCCGACCCGGCGGTGAAGCTGTGGTCCGGCACTACCCTGGACGTCGCCGACGACCTGCGGCTGATCAACCTGGGCGTGCACTTCGCCGGCGGCACGGTGCTGCACTGGCCGGACGGCGAGGACGGCCAAGGCGCGCTGCTGACCGGCGACATCGTGCAGGTGATCGGCGACCGCACGCACGTCGGTTTCATGTACAGCTACCCGAACCTGATCCCCGAGCGCCCGCACATCGTGCGCCGCGCCGCGGAGCTGCTGGCGGGGTACCGCTTCGAGGCGATCTACGGCGCCTGGTGGGACGCGGTCGTGCGGTCCGACGGCTCCGAGGTCGTCCAGCGGTCGGCCAAGCGCTACCTGGCCCACGTCGCCGACCAGGCCTGAGCAGCCTGCCGCAGCTTGTCGTGGGGGTTTTTTGGGGGTTGAAAACCCCCAAAAAAACAACAACCGGGCGGGCGGTGGGTGGGGGGGGGGGCGCGCGGGGGGGGCGGCGGGGGGAAAGCGGGCGAC
>NZ_JBEXKX010000100.1:0-12552 GCF_040609695.1 Amycolatopsis sp. NPDC004625 | reverse complement strand
GCGTCCACGTCGGTGGTGGCGACGGGGTTGACCGCTGTTCGTTCCAATGCCACCTTACCACTCACGACCGCGTCCTGGCGTCACAAGCGGACGGGCAGCTCCTCCAGCCCGTGCACCAGCGAACTCGACCGGTAGACGAGCTCGTCCGCCTTGGCGTCCAGCGCGATGTCCGGGAACCGGGCCAGCAACCCGCCGAGCGCGATCTCCGCCTCCAGCCGGGCCAGCGGCGCCCCCACGCAGTAATGGATCCCGTGCCCGAAGGCCAGGTGTCCCCCGGCCGGGCGCGTGATGTCCAGCCGGTCCGGCTCCGGGTACCGCTCCGCGTCCCGGTTCGCGCCGAGCAGCGAGATCAGCACGAACTCGTTCGCCGGGATCGGCACGCCGTCGACCTCCACCGGCTCGGCCGTGAACCGCAGCGTCGCCAGGTTGATCGGGCCGTCGAAGCGCAGGAACTCCTCCACCGCGCCCGGCAGCAGCTCCGGCTCCGCGCGCAGGCGGGCCAGCTGCTCCGGCTCGCGCAGCAGCGCCAGCACGCCGTTCGCGATCAGGTTGACCGTCGTCTCGTGGCCCGCCACCAGGAGCAGGAACGCCATCGACACCAGTTCGGGCTCGGACAGGGAGTCGCCGTCGTCGGTCGCGTGCACCAGGTCCGACAGCAGGTCTTCGGCCGGCTCGGCGCGCTTCTGCGCGATCAGGCCGGTGAGGTAGCCGAACATGCTCTGCGCCGCCGCCTGCATCTGCTCCGGCCGCGCCGCCGCGCTCAGCAGCGTCCTCGACCAGCCGGCGAACTCCGAGCGGTCCTCCTCGCGCACCCCGAGCAGCTCGCAGATCACCGTGATCGGCAGCGGCGCGGCGAACGACGCCACCAGGTCGGCCCGTTCCTGCCCGGCCAGCGCGTCGAGCAGACCCGCGGTGATCTCCTCGACCCGCGGCCGCAGCCGCGCCACCGTCCGCGCGGTGAACGCCTTGTTGACCAGTTTCCGCAGGCGCGTGTGGTCCGGCGGGTCCGAGTTCAGCATGTGCTGGCTGAGGTCCTGGCCGAAGGTGCTCATCCGCGCCTCCGGCGGCAGTTTCGCCTCGAACAGCGCCCGGATGCCTTCGCTGCTCTTGTGCAGCCGCGGATCCGCCAGCAACGACCGGGCCTGCGCGAACCCGGTGACCACGTAGCACGGCAGTCCCCGCGGTGGCAGCCGCACCCGGCGCACCGGGCCGCCCCCGCGCAGCATCTCCGAGAACACGTGCGCGTCCTGGGCGAAGTCTTCCGCCACCTCGAGAATTTCGTCGCTCGTCATCTCATCCCCCAAGCCTCACCGCGTCAGCGTTCGGCGAGTGCCGCCACGACGCGCTCGGTCACGTCCTGCCAGTATGCCCGCTGTTCTTCGCGTTCTTCCGCGCCCGCAAGCCATTCTTGGTGGAACCTCAGGGTCGTCTTAGGCCCCGCGCCGCTCAGCCGCACCTGCACGGTCGAGTCGTGGTCCCAGTCGCTCGGCCGCCACGTGAGCCGGACCCGGTCACCGTCGACGTAACTGCGGATTTCGCCCACCGTGCCGTTCGCGGTTTCGTACTCCGCGCCCGGTTCCCGCGGCAGCTCGACCCCGGGACCGAGCCAGATCGCGACGCCCTCACGGCTGACCAGGAAGTCCCACACCGTCTCGGCCGAGTACGGCAGGGTTCGCGAAACGCCGATGTTCCACCCCACATCGGCCGTCTTCCCCACTGAAGAAGTCATGTCCTCATCGTGCCACCGGGGTACGGCAAAACCGGCCACCGGTCCGGGTGCAGGATCAGTACCCGTGCGCTACCGCCCGATCTCCCCCGCCGTCCTCGCCGGAGAACTCACCGACCGCATCGACGCGCTCACCACGCCGCGGATCGCGGTCGCCGTCGACGGCGCGGCCGGGGCGACGGAAACCGGAGAGCTCGCGGACGCCCTGGCTGGCCCGCTGCGCCTACGCGGCCGCGCGACGCTGCGCGTGTCGGCGCGCGACTTCCTGCGCCCGGCGTCCCTGCGCTTCGAACACGGCCGCACGAACCCGGACGCGCGCTACACCGACTGGCTCGACCTCGGCGCCCTCCGCCGCGAAGTCCTGGAGCCGCTGAAGGGGTCCGGCAACGTCCTGCCGTCGTTGTGGGACGCCGAGCGCGACCGCGCGACCCGCGCCGAGCGCGTGCCGGTGCCCGAAGGCGGGGTCGTGCTCCTGGACGGCGAGCTGCTGCTGGGCGCCGGGCTGGCCTTCGACCTGGCCGTGCACCTGTGGCTCTCCCCCGCCGCGCTGCGCCGCCGCGTGCCGGACGCCTGGGCGGTCCCGGCCTACGAGCGGTACGAGGAAGAGGTGGACCCGAGCTCGCTCGCCGACGTCGTCGTGCGCGTCGACGATCCGCGGCACCCGGCGCTCTACACGCCTTAACGGACGACGGCCACCGGATCGCCGTCCAGCAGGCCGGACAGCCGCCGCGCCATGACGTCCCAGCGCCAGTTCGCCGTCACCCAGGCCCGCCCGGCCTCGCCCATCCGGCGCGCGCGCACCGGGTCCGCCAGCAGGCTGGCCAGGGTCTCGGCCAGCTGCGTGACGTCGCGGCCGTCGACGACGTGCCCGGTGACCTCGTCGAGGACCGTCTCGGGGGCGCCGCCGGAGTTGCCGGCCACCACCGGCAGGCCGGTCGCGGAGGCCTCCAGGTAGACGATGCCGAGCGCCTCGACGTCCAGGCCCTTGCCGCGGGTGCGGGCCGGCATCGCGAAGACGTCGCCCGCCGCGTAGTGCGCCGGCAGTTCCGCCCACGGCACCGACCCGGTGAGCACGACGTCACGCTCCAGGCCCAGCTCGGCGACCAGCCCGGCCAGGGTCTTGCGGTACGGGCCGCCGCCGACGACCAGCAGCACCGCGTCGGGGACCTGCTCGCGGATCCTGGGCAACGCGCGGATCAGCTGGTCCTGGCCCTTGCGCGGGACCAGCCGCGAAACGCACACGACGGTCGGCCGGTCGCCGAGGCCGTGCCGCGCGCGGATTTCGGCGCGCCCGGCCGGGTCCGGCCGGTACAGCTCGGTGTCCACTCCGGACGGCAGCAGTTCCAGCCCGGCCATCGGGCCGAAGGCCGCGGCGAACCGGCCGCGGGTGTAGCGGCTGACGTAGGTGAGGACGTCCGCGGTGTCGCCGATGCGCCGCAGCGCCTGCCGCGACGCCGGCAACATGGACCAGCCGACCTCGTGGCCGTGCGTCGAGGCGACGACGCGGAGCGCGCCGGCCCGGCGCAGCGGGTGTCCCAGGAGGGCGAGCGGGGCGGCCGCGCCGAACCAGACGGCTTCGCAGTCCCTCGCCCGCATGATCTGCTTCGCCCGGCGAAGCACGTCCGGTGTCGGCAGCATCAGGGACGTCGGGTGCCGGACGACCTCGAACGGCGCTTCGGCGTCGAACTCCTCGTGCGAACCCGTCCGCGACTCCCACGACGGCGCGTAGACGACCAGGTCGTCCGCCGGCAGCCGGGTGGCGAGGGAGTTCAGGTAGTTCTGGATCCCCCCGGGCCGCGGCGGGAAGTCGTTGGTCACGAGCAGGGTCTTGAGCACGCCCCAGAGGCTAGCGGGAGGCACCGGCGGCGAAGGGGCGGCACCGCGTGTGCGGTACCGCCCCTTCGGGTGCTGTCCGAAGGTCACGCCGTCGGGCGGCGCGCTCCCGCGTACTGGCTCTGCAGCGGCGAGATCTTCACGACGTCACCGGTGTCGGGCGCGTGCACCATCTTGCCGTCGCCGATGTACATGCCGACGTGCGAAACGGGCGAGTAGTAGAACACGAGGTCGCCCGGCTGGAGCTGGTCCCGCGGCACCGCGGCGCCGAAGGTGGACTGCTCGCGGCTGGTCCGCGGCAGCGTGATGCCGGCCTGCTTGTAGGCCCACATCGTCAGGCCGGAGCAGTCGAACGTGCTCGGGCCGGTGGCGCCGTAGACGTAGGCGCTGCCGAGCTTGCCCAGCGCCGCGTTCAGCGCCGTCTGGGCGGCCGCGGTGGGCGCCTTGATGTCGGTGGGCGGTGTCCCGCCGCGGTCCTTCTGAGCGGCCTTGTCGGAGGTGCTCAGGTTCTTGTTGGCCGCTTCGAGCTGGTCGATCTGGTCCTGCAGCGTCTTCTGCTTGGCCTGGATGTCCTGGGTCAGCTTCGCCGCGGCGTCCCGCGCGTCCTGCGCGCGCTTCGCCGCGTCGCTGGCCTTGGCGGCCGCGTCGGTCGCTTCCTGGACGGCGCCGGTGAGGTTGCCCATCGCGGCGTTCTTGCCGGTCGCGATGACCTCGAGCGCCGACGAACGGTCCAGGAAGTCCTGGGTGGACGTGCCGGCCAGCAGCGCCGACAGCTTGTTCAGCTGGACACCGCTGGTGAACGACGCACCGGCGAACTTGTCGACCTCGGTCTGGTACTTCTTCTGGCCTTCGGACGCCTTCGCGGCCTGTTCCTTGGCCGCGTTGACATCGCCGGTGGCCTTGTCGAGCTCGCCCTGCTTCTTCTTCAGATCGTCCTGGGCGGACAGCAGGTCTTCGTTGAGCTTCTCGGCCTGGGCCGCGAGGTCGCGGTACTGGGCGAGGGCGTCGGAGCCGGTGGGCGGGGCTTGGAGCACGGGGACGGGGGCGGCGGTGGCCGACGGCTGCGCCACGGTGACGAGGGTGATCACCGAGGCCGCGGCGAGGGCACCTGAAACCACGCGCCTGAGGGAATGCGACTGCACGGTCGCGCGGGTCTCCTTTGGTCTCGGCCGCCGAAGGGGACCGGGGCGCGAAGAGGCCGGGGAGTACCTCTTCACCGCTGTCCCACCCACCACGCGCGCGAACCGTGCGCTTTTGCCATGCACGGACCGCACCAGGTGAAGCACGCGGTGGTGGTTCCGGTTCCCAGCTTCCCGACAAAGCTGCGCCCGGCGGCGATCTCGCGTCGCCGTCTCCACAGACGGCCGGGGGCCACGAGATCTCGGACAGGTTACGAAAAGACCGCCACCACGTCCACCACCTCCCGGCCAAAAACGCTGAGTGACACCGGGGAACACCATCGGACCAGGGGATGAAGCATCCTGTGATGGGCGTTACACGCTGGGGTTTTCCGGAGCGCTATTCGACTACCGACCGTTCACCGATTCAACCGACCATTCGGCGCGCCGCCACGAATCGGTGGAAATCAGGCGGTGCGCCGGATCGGTTCTTCCACGAGCCGCAGCCGCGGCACCATCCCGGCTTCGGCCAGCGCGTCCACCGCGCGCCGCTCGTCGGCGTCCCACACCACCGCGGGTGGCGCACCGAGCAGCACGCTCACCACGCAGTCGTGGCACGAGATGCCGCGCACGGCGCAGCGGTCGCAATCGACCACCAGGTTCTCGATGTCCGAAACGGCGATGTGCGAGACGTCCACTCCGGACAGCTCGGGGGTGTCGCCCATGTGGTCCTCCTCACGTCGGGACTGACTGAGGACGACGGTAGGCGCCACCACCGACAGTTTCCGGCGGTCAGACCCTCGACAGGCGGCTGACCAGCACCGATGACGGCGCGGGGTGGGCGCCACGGCCCCGCACGGAGTCCGCGACGGCGCGGTCGGACGTCGCGACGACCATCGGCCGCCCGGCCGGCTCGGCGGCGACCAGGTTGCGGATCACGTCGTCGGCCAGCACCCCGCGGTCGGAGAACAGCACCCGCACGCCGCGGGGCACCGAGGCGGGGACGGAGAGCACGCCGGCGCCGTCGAAGACCACGGTGACCTCGGCGGAGGTGCGCGCGGCCAGGGCGGAGAGCTGGTGGATCAGCCGGTCGCGCTGGTCGGCGAGGGCGAGCTCGGGGTAGCCGGTCTTCGTGACGTTGTAGCCGTCGACGATCAGGTGCACGTTGGGCAGCGCGAGGTAGCGGTCCAGCGTCGTCACGTCGGCGATCTTGCCGCCCTGGCCGGTGCCGGAGCTGGCGCCGCGGACCATGTCCGCCGGGCGGGCGCCGCGCGCGCCGAGGGCGAGTTCGCGGCGCAGGCCGGTGACAGCGCCGTCGATGGTGTCGATGAGCAGGGCGAGGCGCACCTCGTCGGCCTGCCGGGCCTCGCGGGCGGACTGGCGGGCGATCTCGGCGTCGGCGACGGCGCGTTCGGCACGGGCGCGTTCGCCGGCCACGCGCTGGCGTTCGCGCTCCAGCTGGGTGGTGAGGGCCGCTATCTCGTCGTTGCGGGCCGCGGAACCGCGTTCGGCGTCGGCGGACGCCGCTTCGGCCGCGTCGCGGGCCTGGCGCAGCTGGACGCCTTGTTCGCGAAGGCGCTTCAGCAGTTTCTCGACTTCGCCTTCACGCTCGCCGCGGGCATTTTCGGCGGCTTGTTTCGCTTCGGCGAGTTCGGCGCGGACCTGGGCGAGCTCGCCTTCGAGCCGCTGGGCGCGGGCGAGCGCGGCGTCGCGCTCGGCACGCAGGGCGTTTTCCTCGGCGTTCCGGGCGACCAGCCGCACCCGCCCGGCGGCCCCGGACTCCCCGAGCAGCACGGCGGCGGCCGCCGCGGCGACCGAGTCGGTGGCGTTCGGGTCGAGCGCGTCGGTGCGGTGCTCGCGCAGCCATTCGATGACGGCCGTCCGGAACTGCGACGACTCACCGAGGGCAGCGAGCAGCGCGGCCCCGCCGAGCTTGGCCCGCTTGGCGGGCGCGAACTTGGCCACCGGCCGCAGCTGCCGCGGCACATCGGTGGCGGGCAGCTTGGCCACGGCGGCCGCGGCGAGCTCGGCGATGCGGTCGCGCACCGGTTCGGGCAGGGTGGGCCAGGTGGCGGGTTCGGGCCGTCCGCCCTGGTCAGCGAGCTCCTCGGCCACCTCGGGCCGCGACGCGACACCCGAGGGACCCACGGGGTCCCCGGGCGGCTCCGGCACGAGCGGCTGCGGGTGCATTGGTCCAGGGTAGGCCCCGCCCACACATCCCGCCCCGCGCGGCACACGGACCGGCAACGCACCCCGAAACCGACGAGCCACGCCCGGTGAGCAAAAGCCCCGCCGGGACCGTTCCAGCGGCACCAGGCGACGGCGCGACCGGCATCGGCCCCGCGGCGGCGCCCGGGGGTGTCCGAGACACGTGCTGGATCCCGCGAGACTCGCCTGTTCACCAGCAGCGCCGTCCCCCGCGGGCGGCGTACGGACCGGCTGCGCGCGGAAACTGTCGGTGGTCGCCTCTAGTGTCCCGCCCATGCGTCCGGTCCAGGCACAGCTCGCCTTCGACGAGCTCGGAACCCCGTTGCGGGACACCACTTTCGTCGTCTTCGACCTCGAGACCACCGGGGCCCCGCCGGGGCCGTCGGGGATCACCGAGATCGGCGCCGTCAAGGTGCGTGCCGGCGAGGTGCTGGGCGAGTTCGCCACGCTGGTCAACCCGGCGATGGTGATCCCGCCGCAGATCGTGTCCCTGACCGGGATCACCCAGGCGATGGTCTACGACGCGCCGCCGATCGAGGAGGTGCTGCCGGCCTTCCTCGAGTTCATCGGGAGCTCGGTCCTCGTGGCGCACAACTCCGGCTTCGACACGTCCCACATGCGCGCGGCCTGCGAGGGCCACGGGTACGTGTGGCCGAAGCTGACCGTCGTCTGCACGGTCCGCCTGGCGCGGCGGGTGGTGCCGCGGGACGAGGTCGGCCGGTACAACCTGACCGCGCTGGCCCTGCTGTTCGGCGCGAGGACGCGGCCGACGCACCGGGCGCTCGACGACGCGCGCGCGACGGTCGACGTCCTGCACGGCCTGCTCGAGCGGGTCGGCAACGTGGGCGTGCACTCGCTCGAAGAGCTGATGGGGTACCTGCCGGAGGTGACGGTCGCCCAGCGGGCGAAGCGCCACCTGGCCGCGGACCTGCCGTCGGCTCCCGGCGTCTACCTGTTCAAGGGGCCGAAGGACGAGGTCCTGTACGTCGGCACGGCGAAGGACCTGCGCCGCCGCGTGCGCACGTACTTCACGGGTTCGGAGAACCGCAGCCGGATCCGGGAGATGGTCGCGCTGGCCGAGCGCGTCGACCACGTGGTGTGCGCGCACGCGCTGGAGGCGGAGGTCCGCGAGCTGCGGCTGATCTCCGCGCACCGGCCGGCGTACAACCGGCGGTCGAAGAACCGTCACCAGGGCTGGTGGATCGGCCTGACGGACGAGGCGTTCCCGCGCCTGTCGGTGGTGCGCCTGCCGCGGCCGGGGGTGCTGGGCCCGTTCCGCAACCAGGCCGACGCCCGCACGACGGCGGACACCCTGGCCGGGGCGTCGGGGCTGCGGACGTGCACCCAGCGGATCTCGCCGCGCTCGCCCAACGGGACCCCGTGCGTGCTGGCGGAGCTGGGCCGCTGCGGAGCACCGTGCGCGGGACGGCAGAGCGTGGAGGCGTACGGCCCGGCGGTCGAGTCGGTGTCGGGCCTGATCGCGGGCCTGGACGGCCGCCCCCTGCACTCGGCGGCCGCGCACGTGGAGCGGCTGGCCGAGGGTCAGCACTACGAGCAGGCGGCCCGCCACCGCGACGAGCTGGCGGGCCTGATCCGCGCTTTGGGCCGGGCACACCGCCAGGCATCCCTGGCCTCGATCGGCGAGCTGATCGCAGCCGGCCCGGACGGCGCGGGAGGCTGGGAGCTGGCGGTGATCCGCTACGGCAGATTGGCTTCGGCCGGCGTGGCCCGGCGCGGCGTACCGCCGATGCCGGTGGTGGAGGCGCTGGTGGCCGCGGCGGAGACGGTTCTGCCGGACCCGGGACCGTTGCACGGCGCACCACCGGAGGAGGTGGGGGTGCTGCTGCGCTGGCTGGCCCGCCCGGGGGTGAGGCTGGTCCGCACCACACGCCCCTGGGCCGAGCCGGCAGCGGTGGCGGGCTGGCAGGGCTGGCTCAGCCTGGTATCGGAGGCCCACTCCCTGGAGCACGTCGGCTGACACCCGCCTCACGCACCCATCCGACTCGCGTACCCGCAGGGTCGGCTCGCGTACCCGCAGGGTCGGCTCACGTACCCAGCCGGTCGGCTCGCCCCGCACGGTCGGTTCGCCCCGCACGGCTGGCCGGCGTACCCAGTCGCTCGGACTCGCGCCCGGCGTACCTGAAGGGTCGGTTCACGTACCTGGAGGGTCGGCTCGCGTACCTAGGCGGTCGGTTGGCGTGCCCGGAGGGTCGGCTCGCGTGTTTGGAGGGGCAACTCGCGTGATTGAGGGGCCAACTCGCGCCCGACCGGCTGAGTACGCGAGCCGACCGCCTGGGTACGCGAGCCGACTGGCTGGGTACGTGAGCCGACCGGCTGGGGGCGCGAGGCGGCTGGGTGGGTACGGGAGCTGGGCGGGAGGGTGGGGGTGGGGTTAGGCGACTGAGGTGTTCAGGGCGTCCAGCAGCCACGTGTGGGTGACACCCATCGGCGCCGCCTCGCCGGTCACCTCGCCCGCCAGGTGCCAGTAGCGGCGCAGCCGCGGATGCCGGTCCCCCGCCGTCCGGTGGTTCAGGAAACGGCGGAACGCCGGGCTGTCCGCCGCTCCCCACGCCGCCGCGTGGGCCGCCACGAACCGGTCCAGGGCCGGCCCCGGTGCCGGGCGCTCCCCCGCCGCCACCTGGGCCGATGCCACCGCGCACGCCGAGCCCACCTCCGCGTGGAGCGCACCCAGGTCCGCGATGCGCTCGTGGCCGGCCAGCGTGCTCGCCTGAACGTGCGTCGCCAGCCCCGAAGCCAGCAGCACCAGCTCCGCGTACGCCACCACCTGGCCCGTCGTCGGCTGGGCGGGGGGCTCCGGCGCACTGACCCCCAGGAACATCCGGGCCGTGTCCGGCGGAATCGGGCCCGTCGTCATCGGGCGCCACAGGCGGACCAGCGTCTCGTGCGCCGCGTACCCGTCCTGGACCGCGGACAGCAGCTCGAGCCGGGCCGCGCGGTCGGCCGGAGGCGCCTCCGAGACCGCGTGGAGCACTGATCGCCGCCAGGCCAGCGTCGCCAGCTCGCGGTCCAGCGCCGTCCGCTCCGCCGCCACGGCGTCGTCGAGGGAACAGCGGCCCGCCAGGACGTCGGTGATCGGACGCAGCCCGAGCCCCAGTCCGCGCAGCCGGCGCACCAGCGTCAACCGGTCGATCGCCGCACTGTCGAAGCGCCGGTGGCCGCCGGCGCTGCGGACCGGCGCCAAGACGCCCTCGTCGCAGTAGAAGCGGATCGTGCGGACGGGCACGCCCGTCCGGCGCGCCAGCTCCCCGATGCCGAGTGTGTCTCCGGTCACCTTCGGTCGAACCTCCAGCCGGGTGGAATTCCTACGGTACGGCCATGGACAACGCAAGACTCGCCGAAGCGCTCCACGACCACACCGCCGGGTTCGCCGCGGCCGCCGGAAAAGCCGATCCGGACGGGCGCGTGCCCACCTGCCCGGAATGGCCGGTGCGGGTGCTCGCCGGCCACCTCGGCCAGGCCCACCGCTGGGCCGCGAGCATCGTCCGGGAGGGACCGTCGCCGGTTCCCGACCCGTTCGACGCCGACCCCGGCGCGCCCGAGCAGTGGCCCGACTGGCTGCGAGAAGGCGCCGCCGACCTCGAAGCCGCCGTGCAGGCCGCCGGCGACACCCCCGTGTGGACGTTCTTCGGCCCGCAGCCCGCCCGGTTCTGGCTGCGCCGGATGCTCCACGACACCACCATCCACCACGCCGACGCCGCGCTGCTGACCGGCACGGACTTCACCGTCGCCCCGGACCTCGCGGCCGACGCCATCAGCGAGTGGCTCGAAGTGCTGTCCGACCCCGTCACCGCGAGCCTCAACCCCGCCTTCGCCCAGCTCCGCGGCACCGGCCAGACCCTCCGCCTCGAACCGGACGCCGGCCGGGGCTGGCTGATCACCCGCACCCCGGACGGCGTGCGGTGGACCCGGGAAACCGCCGCCGCGGACGTGACCCTGACCGGCCCCGTCCCCGACCTCCTGCTCGTGTTCACCCGGCGCCTGCCCCTGGACCGCATCACCCTCACCGGCGACGAAGCACTCGCCGCGCACTGGCTGGCCCACACCGCGGCGTAGCTAGGATCGCGGGCGACCCCGCAGACGAGTCTTGGAGGACCCCAGGTGATCACCGCGATCGTGTTGATCCAGGTAGAGGCGGACGCGATCCCGGACGCCGCGCAGGCGATCGCCGACATCGAGGGTGTCGGCGAGGTCTACTCGTGCGCCGGGGACGTCGACCTCATCGCCACCGTCAAGGTGTCGACGCACGAGGAGCTGGCCGACCTGATCCCCGGCCGGATCGGGAAGGTCCCGGGCGTGCTGGACACCGTCACGCACATCGCGTTCCGGTCCTACTCCCGCGCCGACACGGAATCGGCGTTCTCGATCGGTGTCGAGGATTGAGCGAGCTCCCCACCGAGCTGGCCGACGCCCTCGCCGCCGCACCGGACGCCGCGGCCCTGTTCGAGGCCCTGCCACCCTCCCACCGGCGTGAGTACGTCCAGTGGGTCGCCGAGGCCAAGAAGCCCGAGACACGCGACTCGAGGGCGGAGAAGACCATCGCCCGGCTCCGCGCCGCGAAGAGCTGAAGACACGACGAAGGCCACCTCCCGGAGGAGGTGGCCTTCGTCGTGTGTGGACCTAGTGGTCCGACTGCTTGGCGGCCGAAGCCGTCTCCGCGGAGTCGAACTCGCCGTGCTGGCCGTGCTGGCCGTTTTCGCCACCGGAGTGGCCGTTGCCGTGCGCCCGCTCGAGCGCGCGGGTCTCGTCGGCCGGGTCCGGCGACCAGAACGTGCCCGGCACGGCCGAACCGGCCGAACCCAGCTTGTTCATCTTCTTCGGCACGGACGCGCCCTGGTACTCGAGCGGGATCGCGTGGCCGTGGCTGTCGACGCCGCCGAGCGGCTGGTGGATCTCGATGAACTCACCGTGCGGCAGCCGCTTGATGATGCCGGTCTCCACGCCGTGCTCCAGCACCTCGCGGTCGGCCCGCTGCAGGCCCAGGCAGATGCGGTAGGTGAAGTAGTACGCCAGCGGCGGCACGATCAGCACGCCGATGCGGCCGGCCCAGGTCGTCGCGTTCAGCGAGATGTCGAAGCTGTCGGCGATGATGTCGTTGAAGCCGGACAGCTCGATGACCATGAAGAAGCCCAGCGCCATCGCGCCCAGCGCCGTGCGGACCGGGACGTCCCGGGGCCGCTGGAGCAGGTTGTGGTGCGCGGTGTCCTTGGACAGCTTCCGCTCGATGAACGGGTAGCCCAGCAGGAGCCCGAACAGGATCGGCATGCCGATCGCGCCGGGGAAGAACACCGCCGGGATCGTGTAGTTCCCGAGGTAGACCTCCCAGGCCGGCCAGATCCGGAGCATGCCGTCGGCCCAGGCCATGTACCAGTCGGGCTGCGAGCCCGCCGACACCTGCGCCGGGTTGTAGGGGCCGAAGTTCCACACCGGGTTGATCTGGAACAACCCCGACATCAACGCCAGGACCCCCACGACCAGCGTGAAGAACGCCCCGCCCTTGAGCGCGAAGTACGGCATGATCCGCACCCCGACCACGTTGCTCTCCTTGCGCCGAACCCCCGGGAACTGGGTGTGCTTCTGATACCACACCAGCGCCAGGTGCGCCCCGACCAGCGCCAGCATGATCCCCGGCAGCAACAGGATGTGCAG
>NZ_JBEXKX010000099.1:0-12906 GCF_040609695.1 Amycolatopsis sp. NPDC004625 | reverse complement strand
TGTTGTCGCGCTCCCCCCCCCCGCGGGGGGGGGGGCGGGGCCCCCCGCCGGCCCGCGGGCCGGGCGGGCGGGGGTGCCCCGCCGGGGGGGGGGGCCGCGGGGGGGGCCCCCCCCGCTTCCGTGTGCCCGGGGTCAGAACCGCAGCGCGCGGATGATCGAGCACGGGTCGGTGTAGGACTTCCAGCGCACGATCCGCCCGCCGCGCACGGTCAGGCATTCGACGTACTCGATCTCGAACGCCACGCCGGTGCCGCGGGCGACGCCCTTCTCGTGCACGATGCCGACCGCCTGGTCGCCGTCCACCACCAGCCCGCGCAGCTCCTTGCGCTTCACCTCGCAGACCGAGGTGAACGCCTCGAAGCTGGCCAGCACGGCGGCCGGGCCGTGGTAGGTGCCGATCCACGGCATGCAGTCGTGGTGGCCGGGCACGCCGACGAAGTTGACCCACTCGACGTCGTCGCCGAGCAGGTCCGCGGCCTGCGACACGGCGCCGCCGCACACGCGCTCGAACCACGCCAGCGCGGTGGCCCGGGTGCCGGCGGTGTCCTCCCCGGCGGCCGGGGCGGGCCCGCCGGTCTGCCAGTCCGGGGTGAAGGTGACCGCGGTGATCCGCCAGCCGGTGCCGGTGCGGCGCAGGTCCATCCGGTAGTGGCCGCCGAGCACCCACGGCGGGCCGCCACCGGCGGGCACGTGCGTGGCCTGGACCTGGCTGCGGCAGACCGCGGTGTCGCCGTCGAGGCCGACCACGTGGTTGCCGATCAGGTGCTGCGTGGCGGCGAACCCGGCGAACTCCGCCGTCCAGCCCGCCACCGCGTCGGCGACCGGCACGGTGACCGCGTCGCCGCCGTGCAGCGCGCGGTAGTCCAGGTGGACGGGGTCGGCCAGCAGCCCGGTCATCGCCGTCCAGTCGCGGCGGTCGGCGTACCAGCCGAACCTGTCGCACGTCTCGATCACGTCCAGCCGGTCGTCCGCGGTCATCGCCTGCTCCTGTCGGCCGAGTGGGCCGCGGCCAGGTCGAGCGCCGCGGCGACGGTGGGTTCGTCGTCGTAGAAGTCGAACTGCGTGCCGGTCCGCCAGTGCACTGTGGACGGACCGGCCAGCCGGGCGAGGAACTTCCGGACGCCGCCGGGCAGGGCCGCGTCCTCGCTGTGCACGAGCAGGACCGGCGCGGTGACGCGGCTCGCGGCGGCGATGGCGTCGAAGCGCAGCCAGTGCGGCCAGGAGAGCTCGGCGAACCGGTTGGGCCACTGCGGGACGGCCCCGCGGGCCGGGTCGAGGTAGTAGCGGAACGGGCCGGGCATCGCGGCCGCCGGGTCGGTGGTGCTGACGGCCGGGACGTACCGGACGGCCCCGGTGCGCGCGAACTCGGCGGCGGCCGCCTCGCCGCGCCGGATCCGCTCGGCTACCCCGCCTTCGCCGCCGTAGACCTCGCGAGCCAGTTCGGCGTCGTGCAGCCAGGGGGCGATCATCGCGAGGGAACCGAAGCGGGCGGCTTCCGCGGCGGCGGCCAGGTATCCGGCGCCGGCGCAGATGCCGACGCCCCCGACGCGCGCACCGTCCACCAAGGAACACCCGCGCAGGAACCCGGCGGCGGCGACCAGATCGGCGACCTTCCGGTCCGGCAGTTCGGCGTCGCGCGGGGTGCCGCCGGAGGCCCCGTGCCCCCGGAAGTCGAAGGCCAGCGCGGCAACCCCGCGCCGGGCGAGGCCGCGGGCGTACCGGCCGGCCATCTGCTCCTTGACGGTGGTCCACGACCCGGCGACCACGACGGCGGCCGGCGGCCGGCTGTCGCCGGGCGGGAGGTGGAGGTCGCCGACGAGGGTCTCGCCGCCCGAACGGAACTCGACCGGCCGGATCGTCATCGGGTCCTCCCCTTCGTTCGGCCACGACTCAGCACGTCACCGGAGACCTTCGCGCAGCTCGGGCGCGCCCGGATCGTCATGTCCCCTCCGCCCTGCCCCGCCCGGCGCACCCCAGCGACGCGCGCCTCACGACGCCTCCGCCAGGACCACGCACCCCAGCTCGGTCAACGCCGCCTCGACCACCGTCCCGGGCCTGCCCGGCCGCGCTGGGACCAGCAGGCCGGCCCGGGCCAGGTCGTGCACCGCGTGCTGGTCGCAGCAGGCCACGCCGTCCACGAACAGGTCCGGTGCGCAGCCGCAGCGCAGGGTGGCCCGGCCGTCGGCCACCGCACGCAGGATTGCCCGGTGGCGGTGGGTCAGCGCCGTCACCGGAGGCCCCCGCGGACCTCGGCCCGGGGGTCCGCGCCCGCGATCTCCGCGTAACCGGAGCAGAACGCGTCGCGCGCCGCGCCGTCGGCGTCGAGGCCGGTGTGGTCGATCGAGCGCAGCAGGGTCGCGACGTCCCGCCGCGGCGGTTGCCGGGGTGCCTCGCCGTCGAAGCCCACCAGCAGCCAGCGGGTCGGCGTGCGGCGGACGGTGCCGAGGTGCAGGTTGCCGTGGATGCGCTGGACGAGCTCGCCGGACGGCAGCGGTGCCGTGCCGAACCGGTCGGCGAGCGCCCGGTGCACGGACGCGACCGCCCGGCCCAGGGCGCCCGCCTCGGCGGCCAGCGCCGGCCCGGCCAGGCGGTGGCCGTCCACGGCGTCCGTGGCGGAGGACTGCAGCACGGCGAGGACGACCGGAGCCCCGTCCAGGTCCGCCTCGATCGAGCCGAGCAGCGGGGCGATGTGCCGGCTGCCGGCCGCGTCGAGGGCGCGGTGCAGCTCCAGGTCGGGGTGGACGAGCCGCCGGGACAACTTGAGCAGGTACCGCTCGCCCAGCACCACCGACGTGGCTGACCGCCCGGACCCGGTCACCCGGCCGGTCAGCCCGCGCCGGGGCACCAGCGCCAGCCCGGCCCGCTGCCGGGGCACGAACCGGACGCGGTCGCGGACCGCGCCCGTGCCGATCAGCGCCGTCAGTTCCGCGGTGAGCAGGTCGTCGGCCGCCGCGTCGTACACGGCCAGCTCGCCGGTGCCGGTGATCGGGACGACGCCGGGCAGCGGCGTGCGCGGCGCGCGCAGGCCCAGCGGCAGCCCGTAGCGCACGACGTCGGCGCCGGTGCGCGCCTCGGCCACCGCGAACAGGCCGGCGGGACCACCCCAGGCGAGCTGGTCGCTGAACCGGCCGAGCACGCGGAGGCGGACCCGGTCCACCCGGTGGCCGGCCCAGGGCTGTTCCGGCAGCCAGGTGCGCAGGGCGAGCTCGGTCTCGCCGAGCAGGGCACCGAGGCGGTCGTCGAGGGCGGCGGTCATCAGCGTCCCCTTTCGTCGTGCAGCGAGAACCAGAAGAACCCGTGCCGGGGCAGCACCAGCGGGTACGGTTCGGCGCCGATCAGCGGGAAGCGGACCGAGCCGGTCAGCTCCACCGGCCGCCGCCCGGCGAACCCGGTCAGCTCCAGCGCGGCCGGCTGCGGGTGCCGGGACAGGTTGTTGACGCACAGGAGGACGTCGTCGACGCCGCCGGCGACGTGGCGCCGCACGAACGCCAGCACCGCCGGGTTGCCGGCGTGCAGGTCGCGGTACTCGCCGAGGCCGAACGCCGGGTGCGCGCGCCGCACCTCGAGCATCCGGCGGGTCCAGTGCAGCAGCGACGCCTCCCCGGCCAGCTGGGACTCGACGTTGACCGCCTGGTAGCCGTAGACCGGGTCGGCGATCACCGGCAGGTACACCCGGTTGGGGTCGCAGCCGGAGAACCCGGCGCTGCGGTCGGGGCTCCACTGCATCGGCGTCCGGACGCCGTCGCGGTCGCCGAGCCAGATGTTGTCGCCCATCCCGATTTCGTCGCCGTAGTAGAGCACCGGCGAACCGGGCAGCGACAGCAGCAGCGCGGTGAACAGCTCCTGCCGGTCGCGGTCGTTGTCCAGCAGCGGGGCCAGCCGGCGGCAGATGCCGATGTTGGCCTTCATCCGCGGGTCCTTGGCGTACTCCGCGTACATGTAGTCGCGTTCCTCGTCGGTGACCATCTCCAGGGTCAGCTCGTCGTGGTTGCGCAGGAAGATCCCCCACTGGCAGCCGGCCGGGATCTTCGGCGTGTGCGCGAGCATCTCCGAGATCGGGAACCGCGACTCCCGCCGCACGGCCATGAAGATCCGCGGCATCAGCGGGAAGTGGAACGCCATGTGGCACTCGTCGCCGCCGACGGCCGGCTCGCCGAAGTAGTCGACGACGTCGGCCGGCCACTGGTTCGCCTCGGCCAGCAGCACCCGCCCGGGGAACTCCTCGTCGACCACGCGCCGGACGCGTTTGAGGAACTCGTGGGTCTCGGGCAGGTTCTCGCAGTTCGTGCCCTCGCGTTCGAACAGGTACGGCACCGCGTCCATCCGGAAGCCGTCGATGCCGAGGTCGAGCCAGAACCGGACGACGTCGAGCATCGCGTCGGCCACCGCGGGGTTGTCGTAGTTGAGGTCGGGCTGGTGGGAGAAGAACCGGTGCCAGTAGAACTGGCCGCGCACCGGGTCGAACGTCCAGTTGGAGGTCTCGGTGTCGACGAAGATGATCCGGGCGTCGCGGTAGCCGGAGTCGTCGTCGTGCCACACGTAGAAGTCGCCGAAGGGCCCTTCCGGGTCGCGGCGGGACTCCTGGAACCACGGGTGCGCGTCGGAGGTGTGGTTCATCACGAGGTCGGTGATGATCCGCAGGCCGCGCCGGTGTGCTTCGTCGAGCAGCTCGACGAAGTCCTCGACCGTGCCGCCTTCCGGCTGCACGCCGCGGAAGTCGCTGATGTCGTAGCCGCCGTCGCGCATCGGCGAGCTGTAGAACGGCGGCAGCCAGAGGCAGTCGACGCCGAGCCACTGCAGGTAGTCGAGCTTGCCGAGCAGCCCGCGCAGGTCGCCGACGCCGTCGTCGTCGGAGTCGGCGAAGGCGCGCACGAGCACCTCGTAGAACACCGCCCGCTTGAACCAGCCGGGTTCGGCGCGTACCGGCGGGATCATGCCGGGCCGACCGAGCCGATGTGCGCGACCGACCGGTGCGGATCGAGCTTCACGTAGGCGTCGCGGCCCCATTCGAAGATCTCGCCGCTGACCTCGTCGTGCACGGTGTACCGGTGGTCCGCGGCCAGTCCCAGCGCGGCGAAGTCCCAGTGCACGGTGCCTTCCTGGGTGTGGCGGTGGTCGAGGGTGACCACGCAGAGCACGGTGTCCCCGCTCGCCGGGTCGGTCTTGGAGTAGGCGATCAGGTGATCGTTGTCGACGTCGTGGAAGCGCAGGGTGCGCAGCTGCTGCAGGGCGGGGTGCGCGCGGCGGATCTCGTTGAGGCGGCCCAGCCACGGCTGCAGCGAGCGGCCCTCGGCGAGCGCGGCGGCGTAGTCCCGCGGCCGCAGTTCGTACTTTTCGGAATCGCGGTACTCCTCCGCGCCGATCGCTTCGTGCTCGTAGAGCTCGAAACCCGAGTAGACGCCCCAGATCGGCGACAGCGTCGCGGCGAGCGCGGCCCGCGCGGCGAACGCCGCCGGGTTCCCGGTCTGCAGCTGCGCCGGCAGGATGTCCGGCGTGGTGACGAACAGGTTGGGCCGCGCCTCGTCGGCGTGCTCGACGAGCTCGCGGCCGAACTCCGTCAGCTCGGCTTTCGTGGTCCGCCAGGTGAAGTAGGTGTAGGACTGGCTGAACCCCAGCCGCGCGAGGCCGTACAGCCGGGCCGGGCGGGTGAACGCTTCGGCGAGGAACAGGACGTCCGGGTGCGCCTCCTGGACGTCCCGGATCAGCCGGTGCCAGAACGCGGGCGGCTTGGTGTGCGGGTTGTCGACGCGGAAGATCCGCACGCCGTGCCGCACCCACAGCTCGACGATCCGGCGCACCTCGGCGTAGAGGCCCTCGGGGTCCTGGTCGAAGTTCAGCGGCAGGATGTCTTCGTAGCGCTTCGGCGGGTTTTCCGCGCAGGCGATCGTGCCGTCGGGCAGCGTGCTGAACCACCGGGGGTGCGCGCTGACCCACGGGTGGTCCGGCGCGCACTGCAGGGCCAGGTCGAGGGCGACCTCCAGGCCGAGTTCCCCCGCCCGCGCGACGAAGGCATCGAAGTCCGCGAAGGTGCCGAGCCGCGGTTCGAGGGCGTCGTGCCCGCCCTCGGCCGAGCCGATCGCCCACGGCGAGCCGACGTCGCCGTCGGCGCCGGCCACGGAGTTGTTGCGGCCCTTGCGGTGCACGGTGCCGATCGGGTGCACCGGCGGCAGGTAGACGACGTCGAAGCCCATCGAGGCGATCCGGTCCAGCTGCGCGGTCGCGGTGGCGAAGGTGCCGTGCACCGGGCGGCCGGTGCGGTCCGTGCCGCCGGTCGAGCGCGGGAAGAACTCGTACCAGGCGCCGTAGCCGGCCCGCACGCGGTCGACGCGCAGCTGGCAGACCCGGCCGCGGGTGCAGAGTTCGCGCACGGGGTGCTCGCGCATCACCGGCAGCACGGACTCCGACAGTGCGGCCGCGAAGCGTTCGAGCACCGGCAGGTCCCGGTCGCGCAACGCGGTGGCGGCGTCGAGCAGCGCCTCCCGTTCGGCGCGGCGGTCCGGCCGGTACGCGACGCGTTCGAGCAGCCGCGCGCCGGCCTCGAAGTCGTTGGCCAGTTCGGGTGCGCCGAGCCCGGCAGCGACCTTGGCCCGCACGGACCGTTCCCAGGCGGTCCACGGTTCGCTCCAGGCGTCGATCCGGAAGGTCCAGACCCCGGGTTCGTCGGGGACGACCACCGCCGCGAAGCCGTCTCCGCCGTCGGGTTCCAGGCGGGTCCGCCGGGTGGAGCCGTCCGGCCACCGCAGCACCACCGCGGCGGCGACCGCCTCGGTGCCTTCCGCCCACACGGTGGCCGACACCCGCACGGCTTCGCCGACCACCGCCTTGGCCGGGTGTTCCGCCGTCCCCACCGTGGGGCGGACGTCCTCGATCACGATGCGCCCGACCACCGCGCTCACCTCCCGCGCCGAAACCGCTTCCGGTCTTCAGCGTGACAAGAACGGTGCCGGCGAAGGGAAAACCCGGGTCGACTATGGGAACTCGACGCAGTCAGGGAGGAGATTCAGTGTGCACGCAGGGCGTACCGGCGCTCCGCATAGGCCAGATCATCCCGCCACAGCCGCGCGGCGGCCCGGCGCATGAGCGGCCGCAGAACCGGCGCAAACCGTGCAGCGTGGGCGAAACCCGGCCGTTCCGACGCCGCGATCGTCGCCTCGATCACCGCGGTTTCCGGGCGGCCGTCGGGGCCGGCGCCGAGCGGGGTGGCGTGCGTTTCCACCACGCTGCCGGCGCCCTCACCGTCCACAATGGTCATCAGGACGGTGCGCGGGCCCGGGCAGGTGAATTCGGCGACCACCGGCACGCCGATCTTCCCGGCCAGGCGGAAGGTCACCTCGACGACGAACCGGTCGTCCTCCTCGGCGACGTCGACGCCCTGCGGCGCGGACAGCACGCGCAGCCGGGCGAAGGAGTACGGGTGGAACCACGCGCCGTGCCACGGGTCGAGGCGGTTGGCCACGACGTCTTCGGGCTCGCAGACGCCGGTGAGCGTCGCGACGGCGTCCACCGTGGTCCCGTCCGGGCGGACCGGCACGGGCGGGCGTTCGGTGGGCTGCTCGCCGCCGATGCGGTCGAGCCGGACCCAGGCGAGCACGCCGTCGTCGTGGGCCGGGAGGGCGGTCCACCCGGGACGGTCCGCGCCGACGCGCAGGCCGTGCCACCGGCAGACGAGCTCACCGCAGTGCACGCGGGCCTGGTCCAGCGGCGCGCCGAGGTGGGGACACGCGCCGGGGCCGACGAGCAGGGCCCCGTCCGGCCCGCGCCAGGCGACCAGCTCGCGGCCGGCCACCCGGATTCCGAGCGGCCGGTCGGGGCGCACGTTCCTGGCGGCGGCGAAGACGAACCAGTTGCCGGAGGGGCGGGTGCCGGCCCGTTTCACGGCGGCTTCGATGAGGGCGGGGCTGCAGTCCCGGTAGGTGGGTTCCTGCCGCGCCCAGGCGGGTTCCCCGAAGGGCTGCACCGGCCACCGCGCCGGCCAGCGCTCGATCACCTGCCGTTTGAAGTCCACTGACACTCTCCCGCTCGCAACGGCCGGCCGAGCGGACCGGCACGCGAGCCATCCTCAGGCATGTGGAGCGGTTGCGCAACGCTTCCGGGGACGGCGCCACGCCTTCGGGGCCGCTTGCGGGCGAAGCCGGGAGGCCGGGCCGCGCGGGGACGCGCCGCCGCAGGATTCAGAGCCGCCGGGCTCGCGGGGTTCGCCGAACACCCGACCGCAAGGGGCCGTCCCGGAGGAGCGTCAGAGCGCCCGCTACCCCTTCAGCCGCTCAGCCGCCAGCTCCAGCGCACCGCCGAGGTCGTTCACCCACGCCACTTCGCGCCCGGCCAAGGTCTCCCACCCCGGCCCGGCCATCACGACCTCGAACCCACGCCGTCGCAGGCGCCGGACCAGGCCGTCGTCGATCGTGCCCGTGGACATCGACCACAGGAACACCACCACCGGCTCGAGCTTCGCCGCGACGCCCGCCGTCGTCTCCGCCGGGACCAGCTGACCCAGGTACACCGCCGGGATGCCGACCTCCACCATCGCCGCGCGCAGGACCTCCATCGGCAGGCTGTGCCGCTCGTCCGGGCAGCACGCCAGCAGCACCGCCCGGCCCGGGGGGATGTTCGCGAACCGGGCGCTGTAGCGCTGCAGGGCGAGCGAAATCTCCCCGGTCAGCGCCCATTCGGACTCGAAGCACACGTCGCCGCGCAGCCAGCGGCCGCCGAGGTGGTCCAGGACCGGGATCAGCACCTCCGCCCACGCCCGGGCCGGGCCCAGTGCGTCGAGCAGCTCGTCCAGCAGCGCGGCGAGCGCCGCGAAGTCGAGGTCCTCCGCCGCCCGCTCCAGCTCTTCGGCGCGCCGGCTCGCCGGGACGTCCGGCATCGCCCCTTCGAGACCCGAGAAGACCGCCGCCGCGGCTTCGCGGGCGCGCAGGCCGCGGTCGATGAGCCGCTGCATGTGCTGGAGCCGGCGGACGTCGGTGTCGGAGTAGCGGCGGTGCCGTCCGTCGTCCCGCAGCGAGGGGCCGACGCCGTAGCGGGCCGCCCAGGTGCGCAGCGTCACCGGCGAGACGCCCAGGAGCTCGGCGACCTTGCCGGGCGTCCACGCGCCCCGGCCGCCCACCGCGTCGACGTCCATCCGCACCACGTTCCTACTGCCGGGCCCCTGTCCGCTCCTACCGATACGGCATCGGACGGCCGTTCGGCACTCCCCGCCCCCGGAGAGCCCGACCCAGGGGCCGATTTGTGACGCAGATCACTGTTTGTCCGTCGCACATCCGGCGACGCCCGGGGTGTGGCACCCGGGCGCCGCCGGATGCCGGACCCGCGCCGAGGGGTGTGTACGGCGGGCCCGGCGGGGCGGCGCGTGGCATCGCCACCCCGTTCACAGAGAAGTCGCTTCGATGCGGCACCGATCGGCCGGGTCCGCCGCCACGTCTTCGCCCGTTCAAGTGGACAAGCTACACCCCATATGAAACGGTTGCGAATCGAATAGCCTGATTGTGGGAGGGCGGCGGATGACCGCGACGATGACGCCGGCCGACCGGCTGGACGCCCTGGGCCGGCGGTGCCTGGCCGAGGCGCACGGTTTCGTGGCCGAGCGGGCGGCCGAGCACTTCGCCGGGCGCAGCGAGGGCGCGCTCGCGGTGACCGCGGTGCCCGAGTTCGTCGCGGGCGGGAAGTGCCTCCGGCCGCTGTTCGCCTACGCCGGCTGGCGGTGCGGGCAGCCGGACTCCGACGCCGCGGTCCGGGCGGCCGCCGCGTTGGAGCTCCTGCACTGCTTCGCCCTGGTCCAGGACGACGTGATGGACGGCTCCGAGCTGCGCCGGGGCCGTCCCGCGCTGCACGTCCGGTTCGCCCGGTGGCACGAGGAGCAGGGCTGGGCCGGCTCGGCCGCCCGGTTCGGCGAGTCCGCCGCGACGCTGTTCGGCGACCTGTTCCTGGTGTGGTCGGAGCAGCTGCTGCGCGAGAGCGGGCTACCCGCCGGCCGGCTGGCCCGCGCGTGGCCGCACTACGACTCGATGCGCTCCGAGCTGGCCGTCGGCCAGCTCGCCGACCTGGTGAACGACGCGCGGGCGCTGCCCAGCTGGGACACCCTGCTCGACGTCCTGCGCCGCAAGTCCGGCAACTACACCGTGCGGCGGCCGCTGGAGTTCGGTGCGGCGCTGGCCGGCTGCGGCCCCGAGCTGACGGCCGGGCTCTCGGAGTTCGGCGGCCTGGTCGGCGAGGCGTTCCAGTTCCGCGACGACCTGCTGGGCGTGTTCGGCGATCCGGCCGTCACGGGCAAACCCGCGGGTCAGGACCTGCGCGACCGCAAGGCCTCCAGCGTCGTCGTGCTCGCCGCCGCGATGGCCGACCGGCGGCGGCAGACCGAATTCGCCGAGCTGCTCGACCTCCCCGTCGTCGACGACGAGGCGGTCGGGCGCTGGCGCGAGCTGATCGTGGCCACCGGCGCGCGGGACCGGCTGGGCGAGCTGATCCGGGAGCGGGCCGACAAGGCGCTGGCCGCGATCGACCCCGCGGTGGTCCCGCAGCCGGCCGCCGACCTGCTCGCCGCGCTCGCGGCCCGCTGCACGGACCGCGACCGATGAGGACCGTGCCCGGGCGTTCGGACCGCGTGGTCGTCGTGGGCGCCGGGCTGGCCGGCCTGGCCGCCGCCCTGCACCTGGCCGGCCGGGGCCGGGAGGTCACCGTCCTCGAGCGCGACCCCGGCCCGGGCGGCCGCGCGGGCCGCGTCGAACGCGACGGCTACCTGCTCGACACCGGCCCGACCGTGCTGACCATGCCGTCGATCCTGCGGGACACCTTCGCCGCGGTCGGCGCCCAGCTCACCGAGGAACTGCCGCTGACGCGGCTCGACCCGGCGTACGTGGCCCAGTTCGCCGACGGCAGCACGCTGCCCGTGCACACCGACGCCGAGGCCATGACCGAAGCCGTCCGCGAGTTCGCCGGGCCGGCCGAAGCCGCCGGTTATCTACGCCTGCGCGACTGGCTGACGAAGCTCTACCGCGCCGAGTTCGGCCGGTTCGTCGACGCCAACATCGACTCCCCGCTCGGCATGCTCCGGCCGGAACTGGCCCGGCTGGTGGCCTTGGGCGGCTTCCGGCGGCTCGACGGCCGGGTCGGCCGGTTCCTCTCCGACGAGCGGCTCAAGCGGGTCTTCACCTTCCAGGCGCTCTACGCGGGCGAATCCCCGATGCGGGCCTTGGCGCTCTACGGGGTGATCTCGTACATGGACACCGTCGGCGGGGTGTACTTCCCCACCGGCGGGATCGCCGCCCTGCCGCGGGCGCTGGCCCGGGTCGCGGCCGACGCCGGGGTCAAGTTCGAGTACGGCGACGCCGTCAGCACGCTCGAACGCCGAGGCAGCCGCGTCACCGCCGTCCGGACCGCCGCGGGCGCCCGGTACCCGTGCGACGCCGTCGTCCTCACCACCGAGCTGCCGGAGAGCTACCGGCTGCTCGGACGGCACCCGCGGCGGCCGCTGCCGCTGCGGGCCGCGCCCTCGGCGCTCGTGGTGCACGCCGGCGGCCCGCCGGCGCACCCGGAGGTCGCCCACCACACGATCTCCTTCGGGCACGGCTGGCGGTCGACCTTCGACGAGCTGATCACCCAGGGGCGGCGGATGAGCGACCCGTCGCTGCTGATCACCCGGCCGACCGCGTCCGAGCCCGGGCTCGCCCCACCCGGCCGCCAGCTGTACTCGGTGCTCGCGCCGGTGCCCAACCTCGATCGCGGCCCCGCGGACTGGGCGGCCGAGTCGGACGCCTACGCCGAAGAGATCCTCGACCTCGCCCGGACCCGGCTGCTACCCGGTTTCGAACCGGAGTTCACGCACGTGCTCGGCCCCGCCGAGTGGGCGGAGCGCGGCCTGGTCGCCGGGACGCCGTTCAGCTACGCGCACTCCTTCGCCCAGACCGGGCCGTTCCGGCCGCGCAACCTGCCGCGCGGGACGGACAACGCCGTCCTGGCCGGCGGCGCCACCGTGCCCGGCGTCGGCGTGCCGACCGTGCTCATCTCCGGCAGACTGGCCGCCGACCGGATCACCGGAGGGACCCGATGACCCGACGCGAACTCGACGCCGCCGGCATCCGCGCACCGGGCCTGCGCTCGGCCTACACGTGGTGCCGCGAGCTCAACGCCCGGCACGGCCGCACGTACTTCCTGGCGACGCGGCTGCTGACCCCGGCCCAGCGGCCGGCGATCCACGCGCTCTACGGTTTCGCCCGGTGGCTCGACGACATCGTCGACGAGCCGGCCGTCGGCGCGACGCCGGAATCGCTCGGCACGCGCCTGCAGGAGGTGGAGAACCGCTTCCTCGCCGACCTGAAGGCCGGGGAGAGCGAAGACCCGCTGCTCACCGCCGTGATCGACACGGCGGCCCGGTATACGCTCGCCAAGGCGTACTTCGAGGCGTTCTTCACCTCGATGCGGATGGACCTCACCGTCACCGGCTACGCCACCCGCGCCGAGCTGGACACCTACGTGCACGGCTCGGCCGAGGTGATCGGGCTGCAGGTGCTGCCGGTGCTCGGCACGGTCGCCCCGCGCGAGGAGGCCGAGCCGCGGGCCGCCGCGCTGGGCAAGGCCTTCCAGCTCACCAACTTCCTGCGCGACGTCGCCGAGGACCTGGCCCGCGGGCGCGTCTACCTGCCGGCCGACGAACTGGCCGCGCACGGCGTCGACCGCGACCGGCTGCTGTGGTGCGCCCGGCACGGGCGGGCCGACCAGCCGGTCCGGGCCGCGATCCGGAACCAGATCGCCGTCACCCGCGACGTCTACGCCGAGGCCCGCCCGGGGATCGCGATGCTGCACCCGGTGTCGGGGGGGGGGGGGGGGCCGCGCCCGCCCCCCGGCCGGGGGGGGCGCGACCCCCACCGGGGCGCCCGCGCCCCCCGCAGCGCCCGGCGCGCGGGGGGGGGA
>NZ_JBEXKX010000098.1:0-15142 GCF_040609695.1 Amycolatopsis sp. NPDC004625 | reverse complement strand
TGGCCAGGGTCCGGGCGGCGGCCCGGCTGAGGCTGGAGGGGGTCTGTTCGTCGGTGTCGACGGCGTCCACCGGGTCGGTGACAGTCACAGCGAAAACCACCCAATCATTGGCGTCGGCACGCGCCCCGCGGGCGCGCCGGTCATGACGTGCTATTTCTCGATATGCGCGCGGTTTCGCAGCGCCGCGAAATCAACATAGCAACCGCGCCGGGCCGCACAATGACACGATCGGGTCACCGCGATATCCGGCCGTGCCGGTGCTTGATCATTTCGGGACACCGTGATCACCGGCTGTTTCCACCCGTCACCCGGTCGTGAAGATCGCGGTCCAGCAGCGTAATCCGCGGTCGCGGGGGGTGTGGCAGCAGGGGCCCGGGGCGGCCGGAACTGGGCCGAACCGGCGATTCCCGGGGCCGCGGCGGGGCCACCAGGATGAATTCGGCAATTGCCGGTCGTCCTCCCGGAAAGGGGTGCTAACTTGACGTTCCCCGGCGGCGGAATGCGCCGGCGGCACTTCCCGCGCGCACCGCGGGTGAAAGGACGCGGATGAACATCTTCGTGGCCGGCAGTCTCTGGGTGGCCGGCGCGGCCGTGGTCGCGGGCGTGATCGCGTACCTGGTCCGGCGGTTCGGCTGGGACGAGGGCAGGCCCGACAACAACGACGCGGCGGGCCAGGTGTTCACGATCGTCGGCGGGCTGCACGCGGTCCTGGTCGCCTTCGTGCTCATCTCGCTGTTCGACTCGGTGAGCGAAGCGAGCCAGAACGCCCAGACCGAGGCCGACAGCCTCGTCGCGGCCACCTGGGCGGTCGACGCGCTGCCGGCCGAGACGAAGGACCGCGTGCACCAGCTCGCCGCCGCGTACGCGCGCACGGTCGAGGAGCAGGAGTGGCCGCGCCTGGCCGACGGCGGCCCGGTGCCCACGACCGGTGCGACGCAGCTCGACCAGATGCGCCGGGCGGTGGCGGAGGCCCCGTCCGACGACGACTGGCTGCTGGACCGCAAGACCGAGGCGAGCAACCAGCTCTGGTCGGTGTACCAGGCCCGCGAGCAGCGGCTGTCCCACTCGGGCGCGGGCGGGGTCGGCGCGGTCGTCTGGTTCGCGCTCATCCTCGGCAGCGTGATCACCGCGATCCTGCTGCCGAACCTGTTCGGCGGCACCCGGCTCGCCGCGCACATCATCATCGTGTCCACCCTGGCCGGCACGATCACGCTGCTGCTGTTCGCCATCTACCAGCTGCAGAACCCGTTCAGCGGCGGTGCGAAGGTGGCGCCGGAGGCGTTCACCTCGGCGCTGGAAAGGCTGGTTTGACCGGCACGCGGGCCCGCTGGGCGGCGATGCTCGGCGTGGCCGTGGCGGTCTCGGCGCTGCTGGCGGCGACGGGCTGGCTCGCGCCGCCGTCGGCCAGAACACCGGCGGTGGCCCCGGCGGGCTGCACGATCCTGCAGGCGGAGAACGTCCGGGAAGGCGCGCCGACGACGCTGCGGCTGCTGGCCCTGCCCGCCGGGACCACCCGCCGGGTGACCCAGGCCGGGTACTGGATCAACGCGATGGGCTACTCCGCCGCGCAGGACGTCGTCTACGGCGTTGCCGACGGCACCCGCGCCGGCCGCTACAACGACGGCGCCCACGCGGTGCGGATCGACGCCGCGGGCACGGTGACCGACCTCGGCGTGATCGGCCGCGCGGGCGCCCGGCGTCCGGTGTGGAGCCTGGTCACCGGGGCGACCGCGGGCGCGATCGACGGCGACCGCTGGTACGTCCGGCAGGGCAGCGATCTGTACACAGTGGACATCGACCCGGCCGGCGCCGACCATCTGCGGGTGGTGCACCGGACGGCGCTGCGGCCGGTGTCGCTCGCCGTGTACGTCGACGATTTCGCCTTCGACCCGGCGGAGGGCCTGCTCTACGGCGTTTCGGCGACCGCGAACGGCGACAGCCCGGTGGTCACGCTCGACCCGGCGACCGGGAAGGTCGCGGTGGTCCCCGGCCTCGGGTTCCCCCGCGGCGGCGCGTACGGGGCGGTGGTGCTCGCCCCCGGCGCGATCTACGCCACGGCCAACCGGGCGGGGCAGCGCAGCGTCACCTACCGCCTCCCGCGCGACGGCTCGGGCCAGGCCGTCGAGGTCGCGTCGGGGCCGCCGCTGGTGAGCAGCGACGCGGCCGGGTGCTACGCCGAGGCCGTGCCCTCACCGCCGTCGTCGTCGTCGCTGCCCTCTCCTCCGCCGCCGACGTCCCCGGCGCCGTCACCGCCGCCGAACCCGCCCGAGCCGTCGCCCACGCCGGCCCCGGAACCGCCGCCGCCGTCGCAGCCGCCACCGGTGGAGCAGCGGGTCGACCTGCCGCCGTCGCCGTCCCCCGCGCCGACGCCGACGGTCCTCGCCCCGACGCCGCCCGCTCCCGAGCCGCCCCCGCCCGCGCCGCCGACGTCACGGCACGCGCGTCCGGCGAAGAAGGCCGAGGTGGTGACGTCGGACACCGGGCAGCGGACCCAGGAGAAGCGCCGCTGGGGGCTGACGGCGCTGATTCTCGTGCTCGGCGGGAGCGCGGCGGCCGCCCGCGCGCGGCGGCACCGGTGAGGGTCAGTACTTGAACTGGTCGACGTTGTCGGCGGTGATGAGCAGCGGATCGCCCAGCAGGACGGTCTTCGACGGGGCGTCGTACTTCACCGCCGGCAGCTCCAGGCTCACCTTGTTGACCGGGCTCAGCGGCTTGCCGTCGGCGACCTGCTTGGCCGTCCACGCGGTCAGGTAGCCGAGCGACTCGACGTTCCACAGCACCGACTGCGAGCAGGAGCCGTCGAGCAGGAACGGCTTGATGGCCTGCGGCGTGCCGACGCCGACGGTGAACACCTGGCCGATCTTCTGCGCGTCGCCCACGGCCTTGGCGACGCCGGGCGCGGACGTCGTGCACTCGCCGACCAGCCCGGTCAGGCCGGGGTGGCTCGTCATGAGCTGCCTGGCCAGGGTCGTCGCGGTGTCTTCGTCTTCGCCCGCGTACACGGTCTCGACGAGCTCCGCCTTCGGGTAGCGCTCGGCCGCGTACTCCTTCTGGACCGCGATCCACGAGTTGAGGTTCGCCGCGGCCGGGCCGCAGGAGACGATCGCGTACTGGCCGGTGCCGCCGGTCTTCGCCATCAGGGCGTCGACGAGCGCGGTGCCGATGCCCCGCGCGCTGGCCTGGTTGACGAACACCTCGCGCTGCGTGCCCGGCGCGTCGGTGTCCGAGGTGAGCACGTGGATGCCCTTCGCCCGGGCCTCGGCGATCACCGGCGCGAGCGCGGCCGGGTCGTTCGGCGCCACCACGATGACGTCGACCTTCTTGGCGATCAGGTCACGCAGGATCGTCACCTGCGCGGCCGGGTCGACCGTCGACGGGCCGGTGGTGTGCCACACCACACCCAGCTGTTTCGCCGCCTCGAGGCCGCCGTTGTCCATCGCCTCGAAGTACGGGATACCCCGCACCTTGGGCACGAACTCGATCCGGGTCGGCGACGGCGCGGGAGCGCTGCCCAGCTGGTCCGAGCAGCCCCCGAGCGCGAGCGCCGCGACCAGCGGCAGCATCGCGGCCAGCCGGGAGGTCTTCGTCGGCCCTCGCATCCCCACCCATTCCTCACTGCATCCGATCGGTCTGCGCACGGTGAAGACCAAGGGCGAACGCTAGGGCCCCGGGTAACTGTGGTCAACGGGATGTGCGCAAAGGGTTACGGAAGTGAGTTGTGCTCCGGAGTGGCCCGGCGGAAAATCGCCTGGTCGGCGGCGTTCGCTACGGACCGCGACCACGAGTTCGTCCGTCCGTGTCCGGAAGCGGCGGCCGTCACACCGGAGTGCGCTCGGTACCCCCAGGGGGTATGGTCACGGGTATGAACGAACAGCACGGGGCTTCGTGGGCGACGGCGATCCAGGCGACTCTGCACTGCCTGACCGGCTGCGCCATCGGTGAGGTGCTCGGCATGGTGCTGGGCACGGCGTTCGGCCTGCACAACGCGGCGACGGTCGTCCTGTCGATCGTGCTGGCCTTCGTCTTCGGCTACGGCCTGACCATGCGGGGCGTGCTGAAGTCGGGGCTCGGTGCCGCGGCGGCGTTCAAGGTCGCGCTGGCCGCCGACACCGTGTCGATCGCCGTCATGGAACTGATCGACAACACCGTGGTCGTGGCGATTCCGGGGGCGATGAACGCCGGGCTGGCCAGTTTCCTGTTCTGGCTGTCGCTGGCGATTTCGCTGGCGATCGCGTTCGTCGTCACGGTGCCGGTCAACAAGTGGATGATCGGGCGCGGCCTCGGCCACGCCAAGGTGCACGCGCACCACCAGCACCACTGAACGCGTCCGGGGAGGTGGCGGCCTCCCCGGACGCCGCTACACGCTGGAAAGGTCGACGGCGCGGTCGACCTTGCGCCGGTCGAGCACCCGCAGGATGCCTTCCAGCAGGTAGTAGTCGGCGTAGGGCAGGGACACCTCGATGCCGTCCTCGCTCGGCCGGTTGCGGGTGCAGCGCGCGACGCTCGCCTCGGCCCGCGTGGACTTCGTCGTCAGGCACGTCCGCGACACCGCGGTGAGGATCCGCAGCGCGCTCTCCCGGTAGTGCGGGCGGTGCGTCAGTTCGGCGAGGTCGAGCAGGCCGCACGCCATGATCACGCCCGCGGAGGCGTCCTTGACGTCGTCCGGCGCCTGCGGGGCCAGGTAGTCCCACACCGGCACGTGGTCGGCGGTCAGCCGGGACAGCGCGAAGTCCGCGAGCCGGCGGGCCGTGGCCAGGAACTCCGGGTCGCCGGTGCGCCGGTGGATCGTCGTGAACCCGTAGACACCCCACGCCTGCCCGCGGGACCAGCACGAGGTGGGGCTGTACCCCTGCACGGTGTTCGGCCCGATCGGCGCGCCGGTGACCGGGTCGAAGTCGAACACGTGCGGCGTCGACCCGTCCGGGCGGACGAAGGTGCGCTGCGCCGTTTTCGCGTGCGCGACGGCGATTTCGAGGTACTTCGGGTCCTGGGTCTGCTTGCTCGCGAAGGCCAGCAGATCGAGGTTCATCATCGTGTCCATGATGACGCGGCCCGCGTTGTTCGGGTCGCCGAGCGCGCCCCAGGCGCGGATGAACCCGCCCGCGGGGTTGAAGCGCTTGATCAGCGATGACGCGGCCTGCACCGCGCCCGCCCGCCACTTCTCGTCACCGGTGAGCCGCCAGGCGGTCACCCACGAGGGGTAGAAGAGGAACCCGAGGTCGTGCGTGCCCGTGTCGTTCTGGCGCGGCGCGAGTTTCTCCGCGGACGCCAGCGCGAGGGTCTTGAATTGTTCCTCGCCGCTGTGCAGCCAGGCCAGCCACAACTGGCCGGGCCAGAATCCGCCGACCCAGTCGCCGTTCTGCGAATAGGTCCATTTCTCGAACTTCGTGCCGACCGGAAACGCGGTGACACCGGGGGCCACCGCGCGGAGCTTGGCCACGGCGTAATCGGCCGCCTGGCGGAGCGTCCGGGTGGCCGATGCCTGGTCGGAAGCATCGGAGGAGGCCGCCGAAGCGGCCGTCGAGGTGCTGGCGCTCGCCGCCACCGCGGCGCCGGCCGCGGTGGTCAGCAGGGTTCTCCGGGAAACGCTCACAGGTACCCGCCATTCCGTGAATCCGTGGGAGGAAAGTGCCCGGAATTTTTGCACGCTCGGCCGCCGGTTGTACACCCGGCGGAAGTCTGTTCACGGTTGTGAATTAATGTCCCGGTGAGCGGAATAGCGCGGAAAAGGGCGAAGGCCCGGCGGGGGACACCGGGCCTTCGCTGGTTGCCGCGGGGGTGAGGGCAGTCATCCGCGCGACGATCGGGTGGTTCAGCAGTGCGGGGCGACGGGGCCGTCCGAACCGGTCTGGAGGTAGGTGTCCGAGACGTAGTTGTTCGGGCCGATCCGGTCCCAGATGTTCGTGGTGCCGAACTTGCCGGCGACCGTGTCACCCTCGACGTAGCACTCGATGGTCACCTTGGCGTAGTTCGCCGCGAGGCCCTTGACCGCGGCCGAGGTGCTGGCGCTCGCCCGGACGTTCATCGGGTCTCCCGCGGTGCTGACCACCCCGGTCGGGCCGGAGCCGGTCCACAGGTAGGTGACGTTGACGTTCCCGTTGTCGGACATGCCGAGCCCGTCGTAGAAGACGCCGTCGCCGAGGTCGATGCCGGCCGGGTTGCCGACCTTGTAGCCGAGGTCGTCCTTACCGCCGTTGTAGCCGTTGTGGTAGGCGGCGTACGCCTCGGGCTGGCCCTGCGGGAGGTCCTTGTACTCGGCGCGCACCGACGCCGGGTTCCAGTAGTCGTCCTTGGTGTTCCACGGGCCGACGTCCCACACCGGCGCGTACTCGCACCGGCTGGCGTCGGTCTTGCAGACGCGGACGGTGTAGGTGCCGGAACCCTTGCCGGACAGGGCACGCCCGGACGGCAGCGCGACGAAGTGGTCGCGGCTGGTGATGACGTGGCCGTTGGCGGTCGTCTGGCCGGTCAGGCCCTCGCGGGTGGCGTAGATCTTGTAGGTCAGCGCGGTCGCGGCGGCCAGCGCGTTCGCCTGCGGCACGCTGTCGGCGTTCAGCGCGACGCTCTTGACGGAGGGCCGCACGCCGTCGGTGTTGCTGCGCAGGCTGATCCGCACCTGCACCTCGCTGACGGCGCTCTTCAGCGCGGTCCCGGCGGGCGTCCACTCGGTCCAGTCGTTCACGCCGGTCCGGCCGCGGACGTCGACGTCGACCGAAGTGCCCCTGGGGGTGTCGGCGGCGAGTTCGGCGCTGACGCGGTTCGACGCGGAGCCGAGCTTGTGCACGGCGGTGGTCAGGCTGCCCTCGCTGCCGGCGAACACGCGCGCGGTTCTGTGCCACGCGGCGTCGGCCAGGGTCAGGGTGCCGCCCGCGCCGGTGACGTTGACGTCATCGTTGTCCACAGTGGACAAGTCGGCGGTCCAGCCGGTGTTCGCCGTCGCGGCCTGGGCGGGGGCTCCGGCCAGCGCCGTCACCGCCCCGGCGGCCAGGACCGCCGCGGTCACGCGGCCGGTCATCTTGATCCGGATCATCCCCGGTTCTCCTCTCGCACCTGTTCAACTCGAAGGTGCGAGAAGGGTGACCGGGCGGCGTACATGATCCGTACAAGGAGGTTTGTGCTCTGGGGCGAGGGAATGTGCGGCTGCTTCCCGCCGACCCGAACGCCGGATTGTTCAACGGCCGGCGGGCCGTGTCAAGGCGGGAAAGCGTACCTTGACACGGCCCGCCGGCCGCTGATGCGGCTGCGTATCGGGTCGGCAGGGGGGTGTGGCCGGGGCGTCAAGCGGGAACTATGTGCCGCTGCCGCGTCAGGCGGAAACGATGTGCCGCCGCTCCTCCACGACGCTCACCGGTTCCGTCGGCCGCGTCGACAGCTCCCGCCAGATCGCCAGCGCTCGCTCCGAATAGTCCCGCGACCGCTCCGGCTGGGCCAGCGCCCGGTGCAGCTCCCCGAGCAGCTGCGAAACCTCCGCCTCCGACCGCCGGTCGCCGTTGCGGCGGTGTACCGCCAGTGAGTTCACCAGCAACAGCTGCGCGTGCGCGAAATCCCCGCTGTGGAGGCACAACTCGCCCAGGTTCTGGTTCGCGTACCCCACGCAATGGTCGTCGCCGAGGTCGGTGAAGATCGCGATTGCCTGGTCGACGTGCTCGCGGGCCGCCGCCAGGTTGCCCTGGTGCTGGAACAACAGGCCCAGGCGCTTCAACGCGTGCGCCTCGCGGTGGCGGTCGCCGATCGAGGCCGACAGCTCCAATGCGTCCGTGATCCAGCGCTTCGCCGCCGCGTAGCAGCCGCGGGCCATCCAGACCGCGCCCGCGCCCAGGCGGGCCACCGCTTCGCCGTTCGGGTCGTCCGCCTCCGCGAACAACTCCAGCGCCTCGTGGCAGTGGTCGAGCGCCAGGACGTCTTCGCCTTCGATGCGCAGGATCGTCGACAACCCGGTCAGCGCGACGCCGACCCCCTGGGCGTCGCCGAGGGAGTCGAACAGCTTCCTCGACTCCTCGAACGCCACCCGCGACTCGGCGTACTCGTCCTGGTAGAGCAGGTACTGCCCGAGGTTGCGCTGGACGATCGCCTCGGCCCGCACCGAACCGGTCCGGCGGGCCGCCGCGAGGGCGATCAGGTGGGTGCTGTGCCAGTCGTCCTGGGGGCCGCGCAGGTCGAAGTACGGGGTCAGTGCCGACGCCAGCTGCCACGCCAGGTCGTCGAAACCCTGCTGGGCGGCCAGCGAAACCGCCGCGACCGTGGTGCGCCGCTCGGCCGCGAACCACGCGGCCGGGTCCTCGGGCAGGACGCCGGCAGGCACCGCCGGGCGCGGCAGCTCGTCGTCGCAGTACATGCCGAAGAAGTGCAGCGGCATCCGGCGCGCCGCCTCGAGCGCGAGACCCAGGTAGCCCTCCAGCACCCGCCGGAGCCCGGCTCGCGTCTTCGCCGTGTCACTGCGCTCCGCCAGCTCCACCGCGTACACGCGCAGGAGGTCGTGCAGGCGGTAGCGCGGCTGCCCGGCCGAATCCGAGCCGACGAGCTCGACGAGGTGGCCGTCGACCAGCACGTCGAGCACGTCCTCGGCCTCCCGGCGGCCCAGCACCGCCGCCACCGCCCACGCCGGGAACTGGACCGGCCCGAGCAGGCCCAGCCCGCGGAACGCCGTGGCCGCCGACATCGGCAGCAGGTCGTAGGACAGTGTCACGCTCGCCCGGACGGCGAGGTCGCCGACGCGCAGCTCGTCGAGCCGGCGGCGCTCGTCGCCCAGCCGGTCGGCCAGCAGCCTCAGCGTCCAGCCCGGCCGGTGCGTCAGCTTTGCGCCGGCCACCCGGATCGCCAGCGGCAGGTGCCCGCACTGGCGCAGGATCGCCGCCGCGCTCTCCGGCTCGGCCGCCACCCGCTCGGCGCCGACGATGCCCTCGAGCAGCCGCGCGGCCTCGGCCTCCGGCAGCAGGTCGACGTCCACCGGCTGCGCCCCGGCGAGCCCGGGCAGCCGCAGCCGGCTGGTCACCAGCACCGCGCACGCCCCGGCGCCCGGCAGCAGCGGCCGCACCTGGGCCGCGCTGCCGGCGTCGTCGAGCACCACGCACATCCGGCGCCCGGCCAGCCGCGACCGCAGCAGCGCCGACCGCTCGGCCAGCTCCCGCGGCAGGCCGGCGTCGGGGATGCCCAGCGTGCGCAGCAGTTCGGCGAGCACGCTCATCGGCGCCCGCGGCGACGACGACGTGCCGGCCAGGTCGACGTGCAGCTGCCCGTCGGGGAACTCGTCGCGGACCGCGTGCGCGACCCGGACCGCGACCGCGGACTTGCCGACGCCGGGCGCGCCCGACAGCACGACGACGGCGGGGGTGCCAGAGTCCGCGCGTTTCTGCAGCAGGGTCACGACGTCGTGGATCAGCGCGTCGCGGCCGGTGAAGTCCGGCAGGTCCAGGGGCAGCTGGCAGACCGGGGCCAGGTCGGCGGGGCGCGGGACGGCGGCGGTTTCCGGCACGAGGGTCGCGCGCAGCTCACGCAGCCGGGCGCCCGGTTCGGCGTCGAGTTCGTCGCGCAGGACGCGCTCGGCCGACTCGTACGCCTCGATCGCGTCGCCGGTCCGGCTCGCCGCCCGCAGCGCGACGATCAGCTGCGCCCACAGTTCTTCGCGCAGCGGGTGCTCGGTGACCAGGCCGCGCAGCTCGGCGATGGCCTCGCCGGAGCGGCCGAGGCCGATCCGCGCCCGCAGGCGCTGTTCCTGCACCGACAGCCGCAGTTCGGTGAGCCGGGCGACGGTCGCGCCCCAGCTGTGGTCGTGCGGCAGTCCTTCGAGGACTTCGCCGCGCCACAGCGCGTCGGCGCGGTCCATCAGCTTCAACGCCTTTTCGGCTTCGCCGCCTTCGAGCGCTTCCTGCGCTTCGCCGGCCAAAGCGGTGAACGTCAGGTGGTCCAGTTCGCCCGGTTCCGCGGTCAGCAGGTAGCCGGACGCCCGGCTGCTGATCCGCTCGCCCAGATCGGGGTGGATCTCGGCGAAGCGTCTTCGCAGGGAATGCACGTACGTGCGGATGTTCGCCGCGGCCGACCGCGGCGCCGATTCCGGCCACAGCACTTCCACCAGCACGTCGGTCGAGACGACGACGTTGGGCTGCAGGGCCAGCGCGGCCAGCAGCAGCCGGGGCTTCGGGCCGCCGAGGGCGATCACCCGCCCGGCGGCGGTGACCTCCAGCGGACCGAGGACGCGGATGGTAAGCGAGGTGGTCTCAACCTGCCCGATGAGTTCCCCCATGTCCCGGACTCTAAGACCCGTCCGGCGCAGGGGATAGCTCCATTCGGAGTGTCTGTGCGCACACGTGCGCGCTTTGTACGGGACGTGTACGGCCCGGCGCCACGATGCCGTCATGAAGCGTTCGAATCTCCGGCGTATCGCCGGTGCGGGGACGGTACTGGCCGCGGTCGGCGCGCTCGTGGCGGGCGGCGCCGCCGAGGCGTCGGCGGCGGCGAGCGGCACCGTGAAGACCGCGGGTGACCCGCTCAACGTCCGCCGGGCGCCCACCGCGAGCGCCACGGCCGTCAAGACCGTCGCGAACGGCGCCGCCGTCACCATCGACTGCCAGGTCGACGGCACGTCGGTGACCGGCACCTACGGCACGAGCACGTTGTGGGACTACGTACCCGCGCTCGGCGGGTACATTTCGGACACCTACGTCTTCACGAACTCCGACACGCGGGTCGCGCCCGACTGCGGCGTCGGCTCGGGCAGCGGGCAGTGCGCCGGCGCCTGCGCGGGCGAAGGGCAGTACCGCTCGTCCGACTCCCACTTCCTGGTCTACGACACGAATGCCGACGGCTACTCGGCCGTGGTCGCGTACTGGCTCAAGGGCGGCGCCGGGCCGTTCTACGTCTGGAACTCCGGCGGCGAAGGAACGAAGGTCGACAAGGCCGTCACGGTCCCGCACGGCGGCTGGGTCTTCTACAAGGTGTGCGTCGCGAACTACACGACGGCCAAACCCGACCTGAAGTCCTGCAGCGACGGCATCACCGACTTCGCGGCCTGACCGCGTCCACCACGAGAAAGGGCTTTCCCATGGGTCAGGTCAACCGGCGCAAGGTGCTCCTCGGCGGCCTGGCCGCGGTCACCGCCACCGCGGCTTCGGCGGCGCTGCCGTCGTGGGCGAACGCCCGCACCACGGCGGCCGCGCCCGCCATCCACGATCCCTTCCAGCTCGGCGTCGCCTCCGGCGACCCGCTGCCCGACAGCGTCGTGCTGTGGACGCGGCTCGCCCCGGCGCCGCTGAACCCCGACGGCTTCGGTGGCATGCCGGACGCCACGTACGCGGTCGAGTGGGAGATCGCGAACGACGAAGCGTTCGGTTCCGTCGTGCAGAGCGGATCGGTGAACGCCGTCCGCGCGTCGGCGCACAGTGTCCACATCGAACCGGCCGGCCTGCAGCCCGCGCGCGAGTACTTCTACCGGTTCCGCAGCGGCGGCCACGTTTCACCGGTCGGCCGGACGCGCACCGCACCGGCCGCCGGGGCCGCGGTCAACCAGCTCAAGTACTGCTTCACCTCCTGCCAGCACTGGGAGGAGGGCTACTACCACGCGTACAAGGGCGTCGTGGCCGACGACCCGGACCTGGTGCTGTTCCTCGGCGACTACATCTACGAGAAGAAGTCGGGCCGCGCGGCGCAGGAGCGCAACCCGCGCAGCCTGGCCGTCCCCGACGACGCGACCACGCTCGCGCTGTACCGCGCCCGCCACGGCCAGCACAAGACCGACGCCGACCTGCAGGCGGCGCACGCGATCGCGCCCTGGGTGGTCGTCTTCGACGATCACGAAATCATGAACAACTGGAACGGCACCACCTCACCCGCCCCGGCCGCGCGCAAGGCCGCCGGGTTCCAGGCGTTCTACGAGCACACCCCGATCCGGTCGACGGCGAAGCCGAACGGCGCGTCGATCCAGCTGTACCGGCAGCTGACCTGGGGCAACCTGGCCCGCTTCCACATGCTCGACACGCGCCAGTTCCGCAACGCCCAGGTCGCCGACCCGTCCGGTTCGACCGGCCCGGCCTGCGCGGACATGCGCAACACCGCGCGCAGCATCCTCGGCAGCACGGAGGAGGCGTGGCTGCTCAAGCAGTTCGAGTCGCACCCGGCGACCTGGGACTTCCTCGGCCAGCAGGTCTTCTTCGCCCAGCGTGACGGCGACGGCAACAAGGCCACCTGCGAAAGCCCCGACTCCTGGCAGGGCTACGAGGCTTCGCGCGACCGGATCGCGAAGGGCTGGGTCGACCGGAAGGTCGCCAACCCGGTCGTCCTCACCGGCGACGTCCACCGGCACTGGGCCGCCGACCTGCGGCTCGACTACTTCGACCACGGCGACCCGGTCATCGGCTCGGAACTGGTCACGACGTCGGTGACGAGCAACAGCGACGACGCCGCGCCGCCCAGCGCGGCCTGGTACGCGAACAACCCGCACGTCAAGTACTGCAAGGGCGAGCGCGGGTACGTCCGCGTCACGACCACGCCGTCGCAGATGCGGGCGGACTTCATGACGACGTCCGACACGAGCGTGTACGACCCGGCGGCGGTCGTCATCAAGAACGACGTCAGCTACGTAGTGCAAGCAGGCAAGCCCGGCCTGCAGAAGGTCTGAGGCCCGGGCGCTACGCTCCGTGACATGACCGAGGAACTGGGCCTGCGGGAGCGCAAGAAGCTCCGCACGCGGGCGGCGATCTCGACGGCGGCGATCGCGCTCTTCCTGGAGCGCGGGTTCGACGCCGTCGGGGTCGCCGAGGTGGCGCGGGCGGCCGAGGTGTCCAAGCGGACGCTGTTCGCCTACTTCCCGACCAAGGAGGACCTGGTGCTGCACCGGTTCGCCGACCACGAGACCGACGCGGCGGACGTCGTCCGCGCCCGGCGGGCCGGCCAGGGGCCGCTGGCCGCGCTGCGGGAGGCGTTCCTGCGGGGCCTGGCGGCGCGGGAGCCGGTGACGGGCCTGTGCGACGACCCGGCCGTGCTGGCGGTGTTCCGGCTGGTCACCGGGACGCCGGCGCTGGTGGCGCGGCTGGCGGGGTTCGCCGGCGCGGGGGAGGTGGCGCTGGCCGCCGTGCTCGGCGAGGCCGGGGTCCCCGAGCTGGACGCGAGCCTGGTCGCGGCGCAGGTCGTGGCGGTGCGGCGGACGCTGGCCACGGCCAACATGGACGCGGTCGCGGCCGGCGTACCCGCCCGGGAGCGCCTTCCGGACGCGGTCGCGGCGGCCGAACGGGCGTTCACCCTGCTGTCGTCCGGAGCAGGGTTCCCGTGAACCGCCCGATCATGACGGATTCACGGTCCGGACCGTGAAAAACACACGGTATCCCCGGGCTTCCCGAAGGTAGACTGCGAAAATCCTGAAGGGACCCGGAGCCGGCGGGCTCCGGTGTCCCGATCGGACCGCCGCCGCGGTTCCGGCACACCGTTCCACCGGGGGACCCGCGTCCCGACTGGGGGTGGCGCGGGTCCTCCGGGCCCGACGATCTTGACAGTCCGATCGCGCCACTCGTAATCTGGGTGTTCCGCCGTCATGCCGAATTTTTCGTTCCATGACAAGGCGGTTTCACGTGAAAAGATTCTTGCTGATCTCCTGCGCGGTGGCGGGACTGGTGGTGGCCGGGGCCGGAATTTCGGCCGCCGCGCCTGGCGGCGTTTACGACGTCAAGGACTACGGCGCCAAGGGAAACGGGTCCGCCAACGATTCCGGCGCCATCGACAAGGCGATCACGGCGGCGAGCGCGGCCGGTGGCGGTACCGTCCGGTTCACCTCAGGGAACTACAAGTCGGCGAACACCGTCCACCTCAAGAGCAACGTCACGATCCAGCTGGACGCGGGCGCGACGATCACCGGGTCCGGTGCGGACACCTACGACAAGCCCGAGTCGAACCAGTGGGACAAGTACCAGGACTACGGCCACAGCCACTTCCACAACGCGATGTTCTACGGCGACAAGCTGACGAACATCGGTTTCACCGGCGCGGGCACGATCGACGGCGGCGGCAACCTCATCACCGGCAACCCGAAGTCCGGCGAGGCCGACAAGATCCTGTCCCTCACCCGGTGTGACGGGCTGACGCTGTCCGGCGTCAAACTGCGCCGCGGCGGCCACTTCGCGGCCCTGATCAACGGCTGCACGAACGTCGTGTCGGAGAACCTGACCATCGACACCGCGAGCGACCGCGACGGCTGGAACATCATCAGCACCACCAACGTCAGGATCACCGGGGCGAACATCGCGGCGAACGACGACGCGCTCGTGTTCAAGAGCGACTTCGCGCTCGGCGCGAAACTGCCGAACGGGAACGTCACGGTGAACAACGCGAAACTGTCGGCGCAGTGCTGCAACGCGCTGATGTTCGGGTCCGAGACGTGCGGTGACTTCACCGGCTACCAGTTCTCGGACATCACGATCACCAGCGCGCACAAATCGGGCATCGGGATCGTTTCGATGGACGGCGCGAAGATTTCCGACGTGCACTACCGCAACATCACGATGTCCGGGACGTACTCGCCGATCATGATGAAGATCGGCACGCGCAAACGGTGCGGCAACAACCCGGGCGTCGGCTCGATCAGCAACATCACGCTGGACAACGTCACCGGCACGCACACCGGCACGAACTTCAGCCCGACGATCTGGGGCGCGGACAGCAGTCACCGCGTTTCCGACGTCACGTTCACCGGCGTGAAGCTTTCGGTGCCGGGCGGGAACGGCACGATGGGCACGGGCGTCCCGAGCAACGACGCAACGGACTACAACCCGAAGAGCATCGGCACGCGCCCGTCGTACGGCTGGTACGTGCACTACGCGGACGGCATCCGGTTCGTGGACAGCTCGGTGGAGTTCGCCAAGGACGACGGCCGCCCGGCGAGCATCGTCAACAACAGCTCGAACATCACGTTCGACCACTTCACGGCGGAAAAGGGCTCGAAGAGCCCGTTCGACGTGGGGTTCCAGTCGGTGACGGGCTACTGCGTCAAGGACTCGGCGACGAGTTCGGGCTCCGCCCTCCGCGTGAACACGACAGGTTCCACCTCAACCTGCTGACCCCCACCCCCGAGGCCCCTTCCCGCGTTGGCGGGGATCGGAAGAGCGGCGGGTTGGGAAAGAGTGTGGGGGTGCGTGTGTATATATCGGTGGTGGGCGTATGA
>NZ_JBEXKX010000097.1:0-15472 GCF_040609695.1 Amycolatopsis sp. NPDC004625 | reverse complement strand
GGTCGGGTACCAAGCTGATCCGGCTCGATCCCGGGACCGGCCTGCGCCAGGGGAGCGGCATGACGGCGATCGCCGGGCGACGACCACCCGCCGCGTTGGACGGGTGACTCAGGCCTGCGGGTCCTGCAGCACGCCGAGGACGTTGCCGTCGGGGTCGGAGAAGGTCGCCACCAGGCGCCCGTTGCCGACGTCCTTCGGCTCGTCCTTGACCGTCCCGCCCGCCGCGGTCACCGCGGCGAGCTTCGCCTCGATGTCGGCGACGTGCCAGTAGGTCACCGGCCCGGTCATGCCCTGCTGCGCGCCGTTCGGCACCAGCCCGATGTGCTGGCCCTCGGCCTCGTAGCCGACGTAGTAGGGCGCGTCGGCAACCGGCTCGGTGCCCAGCAGGGCGGTGTAGACGGCCTTGGCCGCGGCCAGGTCGGTGACGGGGTGCAGGACGGTCTTGATCCCCTGGGTGCTCATCTTCGGTGCTCCTGAAGTCGTGGTCTGCGGTACGTCGGCAACGCTATGCCCGGCCCGCTGACCAGCGCTTCTCGATTCCTGATCGGTTCGAACCGGTCAGTCGAGCAGCGCCGTGAGCACGCCGTCGAGCAGCCGGACGCGGCGGTCGGCGATGCGGTGGACCTCCTCGTCGTGGGTCGCCACGATCACCGCCGCCCCCTCCGAAGCGCACCGGCGCAGCAGGCGCAGCACCCGCGGTGTCGATCCCGCGTCCAGGTGCGCGGTCGGCTCGTCGGTCAGCAGCACCCGCGGCCGGCCCGCCACCGCGCGCGCCAGCGCCACCCGCTGCTGCTGGCCGAACGACACCTCCAGCGGGTACCGGTCGCCGAGCTCGCCGATGCCCAGCTCGTCCAGCAGCTCCGTCACCCGCGCCGCGACCGCCCGCCGCGGCGGGCGCGGGACGTCCGAACGCAGCCGCAGCGGCAGGGCGACGTTCTCCGCGATCGTCAGCTCGTTGGCCAGCCCGAGCGCCTGCGGCAGCACCGCGCAGGTGTGCCACGGCGGCGCGCCGCTGATCGGCACGCCGTCCAGCAGCACGCAGCCGGAGTCGGGGGAGTCGAACCCGCACAGCAGCGCCAGCAGCGCGCTCTTGCCCGACCCCGACCGGCCCGACACCGTCACCAGCTCACCGGCGCCGACCCGCAGCTCCAGCCCGCGCAGCACCTCGATGTCCCCGCTCGGGTGGGCGAAACTGCGGCGCAGCCCGACGGCTTCCACCAGGGTCATGACCGCGGCTCCCGTTCTTCGATGCCTTCCAGGGCGCCCTTGTGCAGCCGGGCCACCCGCGCGCCTAGGTCGATCAGGCGTTCGTCGTGCGAGGCGACCAGCACCGCGAAGTCCTGGTCCACCAGGTAGCGCAGGGTGTCCAGCACCAGGTCGGCCGACGCCTCGTCCAGCTGCGAGGTCGGCTCGTCGGCCAGGATCACCGTCGAGCGCGCGGCCAGCACGCACCCGAACGCCAGCCGTTGCTGCTGCCCGCCCGACAACGCCGAGATCTTCCAGCCGCCGGTGCCGTGCAGGCCCAGCTGCCCGAGGATGTCCTCGGGGGTGCACTCGACGCCGGCGGCCTCGGCCGCGGCGTGCAGGTTCTCGGCCACGCTCAGGTAGCCCAGCAGGTTGTCGGCCGGGTTCTGGAACACCAGCCCCAGGTGGTGCCGCCGCAACGCCCGCCGCTCCCGGTGCTTGAGCTTGCGGACGTCGGCGCCCTGGAACGTCAGCGTGCCGCGCGCCGGCTGTTCGAACAGCCCCAGCACCCGCAGCAGCGTCGACTTCCCCGACCCCGACGGCCCGGCCAGCACGGTCATCCCGCGCGCGGGCACGTCGAGGCTCACGTCGTCGACGCCGGTGACGACCCCAGCCGGGGTCTGGTAGTCGACGCCGATGCCGCGCAGCGAAAAAATGGGTTTCTCAGGCACGGATCAGCTCCGCGGTCCGGGCGGTGCGCACCGAGCGCACCGCGATCCAGCCGGCCAGCGCGACCACCGCCACGCCGATCACCACGACGGTCAGCACGAACGGCAGCGGATCCGGCAGCTCCGAGCGCGGCGCCAGGAACGTCGCCGGGTCGAACCGCGGCACCGACAACCCCGCCACCGACACCCCGCACACGACCCCGACGACGATCGCCAGCCCGCTCAGCGCCCCCAGCTCCATCAGGTGACTGGCCAGCAGCGTCCGCGGCCGCATCCCCATCCGCAGCACCAGCGCCCCGGCCAGCGCGTTCTGCCGCCGCCGGACCTCGACCGCCACCAGCAGCGCCAGCACCGCCACCACCCCGAGCACCGCACCCAGCAGCGCCACGAAGGAGAACGTCCACGACACCACGAAGAACGGCAGACCGTCCAAAGCGGACTCGCGGCTGATCCGGTTCGGGATGAACACCCCCGCCGCGCGCAGCGCCGTGGTCGCCTCCGCCATCGGGGAGGTCGTCAGCACGCTCCACTTCGGAATGCCGTCCAGCTGCGCGCGGGAGAGCACCGTGCGGGAGACGACGTACCCGGGGGAGGTGCCGATCATCGGGAACACCGGCAGGTCCCCGGCGACGACCGCGTCGGGCAGGCCGTCGGGCAGCTTGGCGTCCTGCCTGGCCGTGTGCCCGACCCGGATCACCGGCGTCCCGCGCGGGTCCGGCTGCGAGATCTTCCGCAGCAGCCCGGGCACGTCGCCGGCCGGGACGCGGTCCACCGCGGCGCCGCGGGTGAACGTCGCCGGGTCGACCACCAGCACCACGCTGCCGGTCCCGGTCAGCTCGCCGACCACCGTGCTGGTCCCGGCCAGCGACGCGGGCACCGCCACGTCGCCCATGCCGATCGGGCTGTCGGTGTCGAGGCGGGCGTTGCTGCCGACGAAGATCGCCGACTTGGTGTCCAGGGCTTCCTCCTGGCCGTTGGCGATGCCGAGGCCGGTGGCCAGCGTCCCGATCGCGAGCGTCCCGATGACCAGGACCCCGGTCACCGGCGCGCGGGCGCCGGCCAGCCGCCGGATCGCCAGCTGCAGCGCCGGGCGCGACCAGAACCGGGCCCGGTGCGAGGCGTGCAGCGCCAGCCACGCCAGCCGCGCGGTCAGCAGCCCCACGGTCAGCACCACGAACACCGGGTAGGTCAGGGCCAGCGGGTCCACCTGCGGCAGCGGGTTGCCCAGCCGCGACGTCGTGCCGTAGTGCGCCAGGCGCGTCCAGCCCAGCCACGCCATGCCCGCCGTCGCCAGCTCCCACGGGAAGTACGCCAGCAGCCGCACCCGCCGGGCGCCGCGGCGCACCCGGCCCAGCTCGAACTCCCGGTGCACCCGCACCGCCACCACCAGCGCCAGCAAGGCCAGGGACACCACCAGCGTCCCCGCCGCGACCCCGGCCGCGCGCAGCACGGCCCCCGGATCGGGTGCGCCCGGCGGGCCGTAGACACCCAGCAGCAGCCGCGCCGCCACCGCACCCAGCGCGCCGCCGAGCAGGATCGGCAGGCCCAGCTCGGCGACGGCGAGGCCGCCCAGCGCCGCCGGGCCGCTGCCGCGCGCGGACAGCAGCCGCAGCTGTGCGTGCCGCCGCTGGTACCACTGCAGCGCGACCGTGCCGAGGCCGGCGCAGCCGACCAGGACGCTGATCAGGGCCAGCGGCAGGATCGAGACGAACACGTTGTCCTGTGCCTGGCGGGCGATCTGGACCGAGCGTTCGAACGTCGGGACGTCGGCGGCCACCAGCGCACCGCGGCCCCGCGCGGTCAGGTCGGCGCGGACGTCGGCGACCAGGTCGCGGCTGCGCTGCAGCAGGTCCTCCGCGGCGCTGAGGGTGGCCGGCGCCGGCTCGTAGAACGAGATGTGGAAGTACTGCATCGTCGGCACCCCGACCGCGGCGATCGCGGTGTCGAAGGTCCTGCGGTCGGTGGCGAACACGATCGAGTCGATCGGGTCGTCGACCAGCCGGTCGATCACCGCGCCGGACTGCTGCGAGCACCACCACCGCGGCGGCGGGTCGAGCAGGTCGCGGTAGATCCCGGTGACCGGCGGCAGCGCGGCACCCGCGATGCTCGGTTTCGTCCCGACGCCGATGTGCTCGGCGTCGGCCACGACGTTGCCCAGCCACAGCCCGGGCGCGCGCGTGCCCTGCTGCAGCGTCAGGTTGTCGAGGCCGGCCTGGTCGCGGTAGGCCAGCCGGATCTTGTAGTGCGGGTCGCCGTTGAACTCGGTGCCGCGCAGCACGGTGGTGTACTGGCTGACCACCGGCGTGGAGAACCCGTGCGCGGCCGCGTGCCGCTGGACCGCGCCGGTCAGCACCGGGATGTCCTGGACGCCGATGTTGCCCTTGCCGAACATCGGGCCGTAGCTGTCGGGGCAGGTGATCGAGGTCTGGTAGGTCACCGCCGCGCCGCCGGCCGCGGACGCCTGCAGCACCGCCGCCGTGCCGAGGAAACAGGCCAGCAGCGAGGTCACGGCCGCCACGATCAGCGTCAGCGGGCTGGAGAAGGCGGCCTTCGGGGCCGCTCGCCACGGCTTCGTCACTCTGCGTTGTCCAATCTTCCCCCACATCACCCGCATGGCCGCAGACGCTACCGGCCTGCCGCGACAGTTGGAACGTTTTTGTCACGATCGTTGCTCACCTTGTGTGTTCGCCGCCGGGTGTTGCACCCGAGCAACCGGTACCGCCATCCGGCCGGTTTAGTGGTCTAGACCTTGACGGGCGGATTGGTCTGATCCAATCCTGAGGTGGTCCCGCCGTGCACCGCCGCCGCACGGCTCCCCGCCGGTACTGGAGCACCGATGCGTCGACGCAGACCCTTCGCCCGAATGTCCGTTTTCCTGGCCCTGGCCGCCGTTTCGGCCGGATCGCTGGTCGCCGCGGCCGGCACCGCCCAGGCCGCCACCCCGCTGCCCGCGCACGTCTTCGCGCCCTACTTCGAAGCCTGGACCGGCGAAAGCCCGGCCGCGCTGGCGCAGCAGTCCGGGGCCAAGCACCTCACCATGGCCTTCATCCAGGCCGCCACCAAGGGTTCCTGCACGGTGTACTGGAACGGCGACACCGGCATGCCGATCGCCAACAGCACCTTCGGCGCCGACATCGCCACCATCCGCTCCCGCGGCGGCGACGTCATCCCGTCCTTCGGCGGCTACACCGCCGACAACACCGGCACCGAAATCGCCGACAGCTGCACCACCGTCGACTCCATCGCCGCCGCCTACGAATCGGTGATCACCACCTACGACGTCCCGCGCCTCGACATGGACATCGAGGACAACTCGCTGACCAACTCCGCCGGGATCGACCGCCGCAACAAGGCCATCAAGAAGGTCGAGGACTGGGCCGCCGCCTCCGGCCGCTCCCTGCAGATCTCCTACACCCTGCCCACCACCACCCACGGCCTCGCCGACAGCGGCCTCGCCGTGCTGCGCAACGCCGTCACCAACGGCACCCGCGTCGACGTGGTCAACCTGATGACCTTCGACTACTACGACAACGCCGCCCACCAGATGGCCACCGACACCCAGACCGCCGCGAGCGGCCTGGTCTCCCAGCTCGGCTCGCTCTACCCGGGCAAGACCCAGGCACAGCTGTGGGCGATGGTCGGCGTCACCGAGATGATCGGCGTCGACGACTTCGGCCCGGCCGAGACGTTCACCACCGCCGACGCCAACACTGTCTACAACTGGGCCGTCTCCAAGGGCATCAACACACTGTCGTTCTGGGCCCTGCAACGCGACAACGGCAGCTGCCCCGGCGGCGCGGCCAACGACAACTGCTCCGGCATCGCCCAGGACACCTGGTTCTTCAGCCACGCCTTCGAACCCTTCACCGGCGGCACCTCCGTGCCGGGCAACGACTTCTCCCTCGCCGCGAACCCCGCGTCGGCCTCGGTCGACCCGGGCGGCTCCGCCTCGGCCACGGTCAGCACCGCGGTGACGTCCGGCTCCGCCCAGCAGGTGGCGCTCTCGGTCACCGGCGCCCCCGCCGGTGTCACCGCGTCCGTCAGCCCGGGCTCGGTCACCGCGGGCGGCAGCGCGACGCTGTCGGTGAGCACCACCGCGGCCGCCGTCCCCGGCAGCTACCCGCTCACCGTGACCGGCGCCGCCACCTCCGGCAGCCACAGCACCACCTTCACCCTCACGGTGAAGGGCACCCCGCCCGCCGGCGGCGTCGTCAACGGCGGCTTCGAAACCGGCGCGCTGAGCCCGTGGAGCGCGTCCGGCGACGCGATCGTCGCCTCCCCGGCCCACTCGGGCACGCACGCGCTGCAGGTCGTGCCCACGGCGTCGGCGACCGGCGAAGCCGCGCAGAACGTGACGCTCACGCCGAACCACGCCTACACGCTCACCGCGTGGGTGCAGGGCAGCTACGCCTACGTCGGCGTCCGGGGCGGCGCCACCGCCAGTGCGTGGACCTCCGGCAGCGGCTGGACGAAGCTGTCGGTGCCCTTCACCACCGGCGCATCGGGGGCGGTGACGGTGTACGTCCACGGCTGGTACGGCCAAAGTGCCGTCTACGCGGACGACTTCGCGATCGGCTGAGGCATCGGTTCACGCTTTCGGCGGCGGCCCGGTTGGGCAAGACGGAGGTTGGCCGGGCCGCCGCGGGCCGAAAGACTGCGCGGGGAAGATCTTCCATCCCGCGAGGAGAACCGATGCCGCACATCCCGCTCGACCCGCAGCTGCCCGGGATCCGGTCGCTGATGGCCTTCCGGCCCGAGACCGCCGTCCCGCTCAACCACCTGGCGCAGACGCTCCTGCGCGGCCCGAGCAGCCTCCCGGTCGGCGAGCGCGAGCTGATCGCGGCGGTGGTCTCCCACGGCAACGAATGCCGCTTCTGCCACGGCAGCCACGCGGCCGCGGCGGCCGAAACCCTCGACGGCGGCCGCGAGGTCGTCGACGCGGCCTGCGCCGGCGTCGACGACGCACCGGTGGGGGAGAAGCTCAAGGCCCTGCTGCGGATCGCGCTCGCGGTCCGCGAAACCGGCCGCGCCGTGACGCCCGAGCTGATCGCGGCGGCCCGCGCGGAAGGCGCAACGGACGTCGAACTGCACGACACGGTCCTGATCGCCGCGGCGTTCTGCATGTACAACCGCTACGTCGACGGCCTCGCCACGATCGCCCCGGAAGACCCGGCGGCCTACGACCAGATGGGGAAGGTCCTCGCCACCGAAGGCTACGTCCGCTAGCGCGGTTCCCGGCATCGGATAGCCTTCCCGCCGGGAACTTCGAGGGGGGACTTCGATGCCGAGATTCGTCAAGCCGGCGCTGTGGACGATCGGGGTGCTCGTGGCGGGCGAGCTCGTGTTCTGGCTGCTGCTGGCCCAGAACATCCCGTACCGGACCGCGGCCGCGCCGGAAACCACGCCGATCACCACCACGCCGGCGCCGCCCGCGCCGCCGGCGGAGAACTCCGCGTGGGTCGTCGACGTGCGGGCGGGCCCGGACGACCGCAGCGCGGTGCTGCACGTCGACCTGCCCGCCTGTGCCGAAGCGCCGCACGTCCAGGTCGCCGAGGCCGACGACCGGATCGACGCCGGCGTCCGGTTCCGGGCCCGGCCCGACACGGACTGCACGCAGGTGACGGCCGACTTCCCGATCCGGACGGCCGCGCCGATCGGGCAGCGGCCGGTGATCGTCAACGGCAGGAACCCCTGGGGTCTGCGGTCCGGCGGCTGGCGGAGCTGCGACCGGGCCGTCACCTGCGATCCGCCCGCCGACCACTGCGATCCGGCGTGGGTCGCCGAAGCGGAGCACAGCGCCGAGGCCGAACACGGCGGGACCACCCGGGCGTGCGACCAGCACTGGCTGATCCGTGACGTGCAGCGGCACAGCGGCGAGCCCGCGAGCCGGGTCGTCTTCCGCTGGGCCGGCACCGGCTGGTCGAGCTTCGCCTCGGCGAAGAGCGGCGGCTGCGCCGAAATCCTCGCCGCCGAGCCGCAGTTCCCGGCCGCCCTCTGCCGGAGTCTCGCCGCTCCGGCGTGAACTACTGCAGCACCGCGATCGGCAGGATGACCAGCTCACCGCTGTCCGGCCGCCACGTCTGGCTCTTGCCCAGGCAGCGGGCGTTGAACTGCCCGTCCGGCACCTCCTTGCGGCGCAGGTGCCCGTCCGGGCAGGCCACCCGCACCCGGGCCTCCTGCCCGCCGATCCGCGCGTGCAGCACCACCTCGTCGCCGGACTCCTCGGCGACCGTGAAGCTGCCCTGCACCACCACGTACCCGTCGTGGACCTCCGACAGCCGCGGTGACCGCGTCCGGCGCCACGCCCGGTCGCCCTGCACCACCCCGGCCGGCAGGTTCGCGTGCACGACGCCGTGCTGGGCCTCCAGCGACTTCAGCGCCAAGCCCAGCAGCGTGTTCGCGGTGACGTGCACGTCGTAGCTCGTCTCCGTCTCGTGCCCGCGGTTGGCGCCGCGGCCGAGCTTGAACCACTGGCTGGTGAACCCGAACGAACCGTCGGTGTTGCGCTTGACGAACTCCCGGATGGTCTTCTCCGCGATGTCGCCGTAGCCGCCCTGCTGGCAGATCTCGATCACCCGCGGCTCGTCCAGGTAGAACGGCAGCCCGGGCAGGATCACCGGACGGCTGCGCCGCAGCACGCCGAGCACCAGCACCACCAGCGCCACCACCGCGGCCAGCGCGGTCACCACCCAGACCCAGCCCCACCAGCCCAGCACCGACCACAGCATCGCCCTATCGGCAGCCACGAAGCTCCTTCACCGCCTCTGTCAACGATTCCGCGTTGCCGTCGACGACCCGCCCGCCGGTCGCGGCGGCCACCCGGCCCAGTTCGGCCTGGTTCGCCTCGCCGAACCCGACCGCGTACGTCGGCCCGGCGTCGTGCGCTCCGGCGAGGAACGCGGCCACGCCCGGGCCGGTGTTGTTCTCGCCGTCGGTCATCAGCACGATCGCCGCCCCCGGCCGCGCGATCCGGTACGCCCGCTCGAGCGCGCCCCAGATCGCCGTGCGCGGGCGCAGGTCCGCCGACGCCACCACCGCCTGCAGCCCGTCGGCGTCCGCCCGGCGCGACACCGTGACCGTGCGTTCCTCCAGCACCTCGCCGGCGAACCGGAGGATCGTCACGCTCTCGCCGATCGAGAACCGGTCGAACCCGGTCAGCGCGGCGAACGCCCGGCGCAGCGCCGCCACCCGCGGCCCGGCCATGGACAGCGAGTAGTCCAGCACGAAGATCACCTGCCGCGCGGTGCCCGCGCGGTCGTAGGCCTGCAGCAGCCGGTCGAGGACCTCCTGGCGGTCCGGGAAGTACAGCGGGTTCCCGATCGGCGCCGCCAGCGGTCCGGAACGCGGCACCGTCGGGTCGACCGGGCGCCGGAACGTCCGGTCCATGATCGCCCGCTGCGCCGCCGGCGTCCGCAGCCACTGCACGACCTTGTCGTAGGCGGCGCGCCGGTCCGGGTTCAGCAGGATCAGCGGGTAGTCCGCGAGCACGCTCCCGTCGCGCGGGTGGACGACGACCAGGGGTTCGCGCAGCCGTCCCGACGCGTTGAGCGCCAGGATCGCCGACTCCGGCGCGACGATCCCGCCGGTGTCGTCTTGGCGGCGCACGTACTCCCCGGCGACGTCGGGAGCCCCGAACGCCCGGCCCGCGAGGAAACCCTGGATCCGGTCGCACCGGACGTCCTCCGGGCGCAGCGCCGCTCCGGTCCCGGCCGCCGCGGTGGCCACCCCGATCAGGGCCGCCATCCCGGTGCCGGAGACGTGCGGATCCGCCATGCCGTACCGCAGTTCGCCGCCGGCGGCGCGATCGGCGATGTCCGCCCACGTCGGCTGCGCGCCCAGCTTCGCCGCCTCGGCCGCCTTCACGCCGAGCACCAGCGGCGACAACATGATCGACGTCGCCGTCCCCGGCTCGGCGCCGCGCAGCCGCAGGTACCGGGCGGTCGGCAGCCACGCGAGGTCGTGGCCGGCGGGGGCGGCCAGCGTGGCGCGGTAGTCCATGACCAGCTCGACCCCGGTGTCGCGGCGCAGGTCCGCCAGCACCGGGCCCAGGTCGGCCAGCTCGCCCGTGGCCAGCACCGTGAGCTTCGCATCGGCGGGCGCGCCCAGGCTGCACGCGGCGAGCAGAAGCAGCAGCACCAGGGCGACCCTCACCACCGGCAGTCCCCGACGTCGTCGATCATCCGCCGGAACGGGACGTCCTTGGGCAGCCAGGTTTCGTCGTCGCTGCTCGCGGTCGCCGGCTCCGGGATGCGCCGCTCCGCCAGGTACCCGGCGAAGTCGAACTGCGCGGTGTCGGCCGAGTAGACGTGGAACCCCAGCTCCACGGCACGGCGGCGCAGAGCGGGGTCGGACATCAGCAGCGACCCGATGGCGTCGCCCTCGGGGCTGAACGAGATCAGGTCGGGCGCGGTCTCGTGCTGCGCGCTCGGGTACAGCAGCACCCGGTCGGTGTCGAGCCCGAGGCCGTTGTCGAGCCGCCGGTTCTGGTAGGCCAGGTACTGGTGCTCGTAGATCACCGCCACCGTCGCGAAACCGCGGCCCTCCGGCACGAAGAACTTCGGCGCCATGTCGTCGCTGTGCTGGCCTTCGGCGTCCAGCATCGGCTTGATCCCGCGAGCCTGCTCCACCGCTTCGGCCTCCGTCGCCGCCGGATGGCCGTACGTCGCGTAGGCGACCAGCCCGACGTAGGCGGCGCCCGAGTAGCTCCGGCACGGGTCGGGGGACTGCACCAGCAGCCGGTTCGCGCTCAGCCGCGGGTTGTAGTTCTGCCAGCGGTCGCCGGCCGCCATGTGCGCCACCAGCGGCTTCGTCTCGAGGCGGTAGTACAGCGGCTTGTCGCCGGTGTACTGGGGTCCGGCCACGCCCGCCTTGACCAGCGCCTCCGCGTAGTCGCGGAAGGTGGCCAGCACGAGCGGGGTGAAGAACGGCTTGTACCCGATCGCGTGCTGACCCCGGCGACGTTCGTAGACGCGGTCGGCCGCGGCCTGCCCGGAGGGGAACACGAACTGGTAGCTGTCCAGGTCGGCCGTCTCGGCCAGTTCGAACGACCCGGCCGGGGTGACCTGCACCTGGTAGCCGTGGCCCAGCAGGATCCGCTTGACCTGCTCGTCGGCGAAGAAGTCCCGTTTGGACGCGATCATCGCCCGCACCACGGTGATGTGCTGCAGCGGTCCGGTGACGTGCCCGGCGAACAGCAGCGCGACGAACCCCAGCACGAACACCCCGGCCGGCGGTGTGAACCAGGTCAGGAACCGCCGTCTCGTGTCGACGACGCGGAACTTCGGTTCCTCCACCCCGGCCCCCTCGGATTCGTCCCCGGACATCTAACGAGAGGGTGACCGGCGGCGGCCACGGCATTCGCCCGAATAGGACCGAACGGAGGAGCGGTGGTGGCTGTCCGTGCGCGCGGAAGCGGTTTGGAAGCCGGGTCGGCCACAATACGGGGGAACGCGAAGGAGCTCATCGATGAAACGTGCTGTAGCTGCCGCTCTGTTCACCGCAGCCGCGCTCGCCGTGCTCGCCCCCGCGGCGTCCGCGGTGAGCGGTCCGCCGAGCGACCCGTCGCCCGTGGGCGGGGTGGGAAGCGGTCCCTACATCGGCGACGTGCCGAAGCCCGGGCCTGGGGGCAAGTGATCTAGGGCACCAGCACGACGCGGCCCGGGTGGTTCCACGCCCGGGCCGCGTCGTGCAGCGGAAATCGTTCGTAGCCGACGGTCAGGTCGCCCGCCACCGCGTACCCGACGACGGTGAGCAGGGCTTCCCGCCGCTCGTCCGCGGTGAGCTCGTTGTTCGTGTAGCCGAGGATCCGCAGCGACCGGCTGCGCAGCAGCGCCGACGGCACCGCGAACTCCGCGCCGGCCGCGCTGCCGAGGTTGACCAGCCGCCCGCCCGGGCGCAGGGTGCGCAGCGCCGCCGCGGCCGGGACGCCGCACACCGGGTCCAGCACGAGATCGACCGCCTCGCCCAGCCGGCGGGCCAGTGCGTCGACGTCGTCCCCGTCGAACCGCACGACCGCGTCGGCGCCGAGCCGCCCGGCGCGCTCCAGCGCGGCCGCCGACCGCGCGCACGCCACGACCCGCCCGGCCCCGGCCAGCCGCGCCAGCTGCACGGCCGACTGCCCGACCACGCCACCGGCCCCGAGGACCAGCACGGTCTCGCCGCCGGCCAGCTTTCCCGTGCCTGTGAGGCACCGCCACGCCGCGACCGCCGACAGCCCGAGCGCCGCGACGAGTGCGGGGTCGGCCCCGTCCGGCAGGGCGACCACGTCGGCGGAGTCGGCCACGGCGTGCTCGGCCATGCTGCCGTCCCCGGGCCGCATGCCCGCCGCGGTGGCGAACCAGACCGGCGTCCCCGCCAGCAGCCCGACTCCCTGCACCCCGGGCACGTACGGCGTCGCGGGAACGCCGAAGTAGGACGTCCCGGACGCGCAGAGCAGGTCGAGCGGGGTGATCGGGGCCGCGGTGACCCGCACGGCGACCTGGCCGGGCCCCGGCTCGGGTGCCGCCCGCTCGGCCACCACCGGCGGCTGCCCGGGCGTGCGGAGCTCAGCCGCGCGCACCGGCGGTCACACCGGCTGCAGGACGAAGTCGTACCGCGCCTCGAGCCACGGCTGCGCCGACTCGCCGCCGTCGGGCGTCGGCCCGGGCTCGCGCTCCTCGAAGGAGACGACCAGCTCCTGCTTCGTGCCGAACACGACGTCGCTGTCGAGGTACTGCGCACCCTCCTGGAACAGGTGCGTGATCAGCGGCTCGTACCCGGCGGCGTTGATCAGGAAGTGCACGTGGGCGGGCCGGAAGTGGCTGATGTCGGTCCCGCGGATCAGCTCGCCGACCGGGCCGTCCATCGGGATCGAATACCCCTTCGGCGCGATCGTCCGCAGGCAGTAGGACCCGTCGTCGCGGGTGGCGTATTTCGCCCGCAGCCGGGCCTCGTCGATGTCCGGGATCTGCGACTCGTACGCGCCTTCCTCGTCGGCCTGCCAGACGTCGAGGATCGCCCCGGTGACGGGGGAGCCGTCGAGGTCGCGGACCGCGCCGGTGATGTAGAGCGGCGTGCCGGGCAGGCCGTCGGACATGTCGCCGCCGAACTCCTTCTCCGGCGAACCGTCGATGTGGAACGGGCCCAGCACGGTCGCCGGGGTCGCCTTCGCGTCGAAGGCGTGGTTCATCTGCACCACCAGCATGCTCAGGCCGAGCACGTCGGAGGCGAGGATGAACTCCTCGCGCTTCTCGTTGCTGATCTGCCCGGTTTCGGTGAGCCACCGCACGGCGGCCATCCACTCGGTCTCGCTCAGCCGCACCTCGCGGGCGAAGGCGTGCAGGTGACGCACGAGCGCGGTCAGCACCTCGGCCGTCCGCGGGTCGTGCGCGCTCGCCCAGCGCTGCGCGGCGAGCTCGGTGATGTTGTCTTCGGTGACCAGCTGCATCGGCGTTCCTCTCACGCGTGCGGATCCGGCGGGACCGACCGGTTGTTCAGGTCGACCGACAGGAAGATGTCGTTGGCGACCGGGTGGCGCAGCTCCTCGGCGAGCTGCCCGATCAGCCCGGCCGTCCGGGCCAGCAGAGCGAACCCGCGCAGCAGTTCCAGCGGCAGCCCGAGGTCGGCGAGCGCGGCGCCGCAGACGCCGGCGCCGTTGAGCGGCAGCGTCTTGCCCAGCACCCGCGGGTGCACCCGGCCGATCGCGGCGAACAGCCGCAGGTGCGGGCCGGTCAGGCCCTCCTCGGCGGCGATCTCGAACAGCCGGCGCGTGCGCGGGTCGCCGTCCTTGTGCACGTGGTGCCCGAGCCCGGGGACGAACTTCTTCGCCGCGCGGCGCTTTTCGACGGTTTCGAGCGCGAGGGCGTCCCAGCCGTCGTCGTCTCCGGGCCGTGTGTCCACTTCGGACAGGACGTCGTGCAGGAACCGGCCGCAGTCCTCGGTGACCCCCAGGAACCGCGAGCCGCCGCCGAGCAGGCCCGCGGCCAGTGCGCCCTGGACCGAGTCGGGGGCCGACAGGTAGGTCAGCCGCGTCACGATCGCGGTCGGGGTGAAGCCGTGGTCGGCCAGCGCGGCCAGTACCGCTTCGAAGACCCGGGTTTCCCCGGGCGACGGACGTCGTTGCGTCGCCAGCCAGAACGCGAGCTCGCCGAACCCGACCGTGCCCATGACGTCCTCGGCCAGGTCCCGGCCGAGCAGCGTGATGGTGTCCTTTGTGGACGCACCGAGGGCGGTTTCGTAGACCGGGTCACTCATCCGCGGCCTCCGTCAGCCACGCCCGCAGCTCGGCGCCGTGCTCGTCGAGCTCCGGCGGCGGCAGCCGGTAGCCCGCCGGCGTGGCGGAGAACCGGATCGGGTGGCGGGTCGTCGGGACCGCGCGGTCGCCGTCGCCGACCTCAACGACCGGGTCGAGCCCGAACCGTTCGGCCATCGCGAACCCGCCGTCGATCGTGTTGATCGGTCCACACGGGACACCGACCTTCGTCAGCGCGTCGAACCACTCCACCGCACCGCGATTCGCGAGCCGTTCGACCAGGATCGGCCGCAGCTCCTCGCGGTTGCTCGTGCGGTCGGCGTTGCGGGCGAACCGGGGATCGTCCGGGACGTCCGGGAGGTCGAGGACCTCGCACAGCCGGCGGAACTGCCTGTCGTTGGCCGCGGCGACGATCAGGTCGGCGTCGGCCGTCGGCAGCGGCTCGTAGGGGAAGACGCTCGGGTGGGCGTTGCCCATCCGGTAGGGCACCACCCCGCCCGCCGCGTAGGCCGAGCTGTGGTTGACCAGCCCGGTCAGCGCCGAGGACAGCAGGTTGACCTCGACGTGCTGGCCCTCGCCCGCCGCGTCGCGGTGGCGCAGCGCGGCCAGGATGCCGATCACCGCGTGGTTGCCCGCCATGACGTCGAACACCGAGATCCCGGCCCGGTACGGCGGGCCGTCCGGATCGCCGGTCAGGCTCATCAGCCCCGAAATCGCCTGCACCATCAGGTCGTAGCCAGGCACGTGCGCGCCCTCGCCGGCCCCGAAACCGCTGATCGAGGCGTAGACGCAGCCCGGGTTGGCCCGGCTGACCGCCGCGTAGTCCAGGCCGTACTTGGCCAGCCCGCCCGGCTTGAAGTTCTCGATCAGCACGTCCGCGCGGGCCGCCAGCTCCCGCGCGACGACGGCGTCGGCCTCTTCGCGCAGGTCCAGCGCGATGGACCGCTTCCCGCGGTTGACGCCGAGGTAGTAGGTCGAGACGTCTCCGCGCACCGGCGGCATCCAGGTGCGCGTCTCGTCGCCCTGCGGGCCCTCGACCTTGACGACGTCGGCGCCCATGTCCGCGAGCAGCATCGTGGCGTACGGGCCGGCCAGCACCCGCGAGAAGTCCGCGACCAGCAGCCCGGACAGCGGGCCGGGGGGTGCTTCCACGCGGTGCCTCCACTCGTGTCCGCCTGTCGGACCAGTGTCCGCAGTCTGCTCCCGAGCGCCGCCACGGTCAAGGAGCCTGCCGCGGCCGTGGGGGGGTGGTTTTGGCGCGGGAAAACCCCCGAACACACAACCACCCAACGGGGGCGCGGGGGGGGCCCGCGCACACGGGCCGGGGATA
>NZ_JBEXKX010000096.1:0-15864 GCF_040609695.1 Amycolatopsis sp. NPDC004625 | reverse complement strand
GGCGACAACATGACCATCAACGGCGCGAAGATCCTGTGCGGCAACATCCCCACCAAGAACGCCACCGTCTTCGTGATCGACAAGGTGCTGACCCCCGGCACCAACAAGTAGATCAGGACTTCCGGCCGAGTTCCGGGCCGAGGCGTTCCGCGATGTCGGTGAGGATCTGCACGTAGTCTTCGTGTTCGAAGGTGAACGGCAGGGCGAAAGCCACCTCGTCGATCTCGCGGAACGCCTCGTGCGCGTGCAGCCGCTCGGCGATCTCCGCGGACGGGCCCACGTAGTCGGGGGAGAACAGCATCCGCGCGGGACCCTGCGGCTCCTTGGTGCGGGGCAGCCGTTTCCCGGCGTAGGCCTCGTACCTGGCCCGCTGTCCGGGCGTCGCGCTGTCGGTCGGGATGACGACCAGGCCCTGCGAGATGCGGCCGGCGGGGTGGTGCTCGCGGAAGGTCCGGATGTGCGAAAGCTGGATCCCGGCGAAGTCCGTGCTTTCGCCTTCGGCCTTGACCACGCTGCTGGTCAGGAAGTTCATCCGGTGTCTGCCCGCCCACTCCGCCGAACGCAGGCTCGCGCCGCCGTACCAGAGGCGGTCGCCGAGGCCGGGCGCCTGCGGCTGGACCCGGTCGGAGAACACCTCGAAGCCCGCGGTGCCGCTGAACTCCGTCGCCGGCTCGCCGCGTACGAAGTCCAGGAACCGCTGGACGCGCTCGTAGGAGAAGTCCTCGGCGTCCGCGGTGTCCGGGTAGAGGGCGTGCCGGACCTCGTCCCAGCGCATCGGCGGCCCGACGCTGATCCCCGGGTTGAGCCGCCCGCCGGAGAGCAGGTCGACGGTGGCGAGGTCCTCGGCGAGCCGCAGCGGGTTCTCCCAGCCGAGCGGGATCACCGCGGTGCCGAGCTCGATCCGGCTGGTCCGCTGCGACGCGGCGGCCAGCACGGCGACCGGCGAGGAGATGCCGTACTGCAGGTGCCGGTGGCGCACCCAGGCGCTGTCGAAGCCGAGCTGCTCGCCCAGCTCGATGATCTCCAGGGTGGACTCGTGGCCGCGCCGCGGGTCGGCCGCGTCGAACAGGCCGATGGTCAGGAAGCCGAGCTTCCGCAGAGGTCGTGACACGGTGTCGATTCTCCCCCGGCGGGCGGGGGTGTTCCAGCTGGTGGACTACCGCAGCCGGTCGAGGCCGTCGAGGATGACGTCGAGGCCGAATTCGAACTCCGCCTGGTCGTCGCACCAGCCCAGGGTCGAGCCGGGGTCGTCGTGGGCGATCTCGCTGAGCATCCCGGTCAGGTTCGGCAGCTGCCAGACCAGGTCCACCGGCACGTCCGCGGACTCGCCGGCGCTCGGGTCGAACAGCTCCTGGCTGAACCCGAGCGCGCGGCTGCCGAGGGCGTGCAGCGCGTGGTGCACCAGGTTGTAGGTGAACCCGCCCTGGCGCATCAGGCCGACCAGGGCGTCGTAGTAGCGCAGGACCTCGGTGCTCGACGAGGACCGCGTCTCGAACAGCTCCGGCGCCCAGCGGTGCCGGAGGAACACCTGCCGCGCGGTCAGGATCCGCTGCCGCACGGCCGCCTTCCAGTCCGGGTCCGGCTCGACGTGGCCGACGGCCGCGTTGATCTCGCCGGCCACGACGTCGACGATGCCGTCGAGCACGTCTTCCTTCTTGGCCACGTGGTAGTAGAGCGACATCGCCTCGGCCCCGAGCTCTTCGGCGAGGCGGCGCATGGTCAGGGCCCGCAGCCCGTGTTCGTCCGCGAGGTCCACTGCCGCGCGCAGGACGCGCTCGCGGCTGAGGGGCATCCGCGCGTCGGTCGTCACCCACAAGATCGTACAAGGTAAGGCGCGGTTGACGGTCTTACGTTGTACGGCGTACCTTACAGCGTACGACTTACGGAGTAAGAATCACGGGGAGGCGACATGAAAGCGCTGGTCCAGCACGTGTACGGGCCTGCTTCCGAGTTGGTCTACGAGGACGTGTCCGCTCCGGTGCCCGGCGAAGGGGAGGTGCGGGTCCGGGTGCGGGCGAGCTCGGTCAACCCGTACGACTGGCACTTCATGAGAGGCGAGCCGTACGTGGCTCGCCTGATGACCGGAGGCTTCGGCCTGCGCCGGCCGCCGGTGGGCGTCCTCGGGTGCGACCTGGCCGGCCGCGTCGAGACGCCCGGCGCCCGGTTCGGCCCGGGCGACGACGTCTACGCGTTGTTACCGCGGGGCGCGCACGCCGAGTACGTCTGCGTGCGCGAGGACCTGCTGGCACCGATGCCGGTGAACCTCACGTACGAGCAAGCGGCGGCGATCCCGATGGCGGCGTTCACCGCCCTGGTCGCCCTGCGGGGTGTCGAGGCGGGGCAACGGGTGCTGGTCAACGGCGCTTCCGGCGGGGTCGGCACCTTCGCCGTCCAGCTGGCCGTCGCCCTCGGAGCGCGGGTCGACGCGGTCTGCAGCGCGGGGAACGCTCCGACGGCCCGCTCACTCGGAGCGGAGCACGTTTTCGACTACCGGTCGGAGGATTTCACGCGCAGCGGCCGCCGTTACGACGTCGTGCTGGACATCGCCGGCAGCAGATCGGTGTTCGCGTGCCGGCGGGTCCTGTCACGAGGGGGCACGTTCGTCGCCGTCGGCGGACGAGCCGGCCGCTGGCTGCAACCGGCGGGGCACGTGTTCACAGCCTTGGCCTCCAGCCTGTTCGCCCGACGGCGGGTGGTGCTCGCGGACGCGGTCGCGTGCTCGGACAAGGCGGCGGCGCTGGAGGAGTTGACGGCGCTCGTGGAGTCCGGCGCGGTCACGCCGGTCATCGACCGGACGTACCCGTTCGACGACCTGCGCGCAGCGTTCGGCTATTCGGAGGCCGGGCACGCTCGGGGGAAGGTGGTGGTGACCTTCGGCGCGGCTTCCTGAGGGGGTGTGTCCCCCGGAGGGCTGCCTCCGAAGTCGAGGGGACCTCCGCCTCGGCGAGCCCCGGGTGGCCGGCGCGGGTCGGCACCCGCACCGGCCGCGAGTCCTCCTCGGGCTAGCCGTTGTGCGGGCAGTTGCCGCGGTAGTCCGAAATGGACAGGCTGGTGCTCGGGATCGGGCAGAGGAACTGCTCGTAGCGGGTGTCGTCGTCGATGAACCGCTTGAGCCAGGACAGGGTGTACTTCGCGATCGTCGTGTTCGGCGAGTTCGGGGCGAAGTGGCTCGCGCCGCGCAGTTCGAGGTACGCGCGGTCCAATGTGGACGGGAGGCTGGTGTAGAACGGGATCGAATGCGTGGCCACCGGGGCCACGGTGTCCGACTGCGCCCCGACGACCAGGGTCGGCACGCGCAGGGTCGACCAGTTCTTGGTCAGGTTCCAGCCGGTCAGGGGCACCGCGGCCTGCAGCGACGGCCGTGACCGCGCCGCCTCCAGCGTGCCGCCGCCACCCATCGAGTGGCCGACGACGCCGAGCCTGCTGCTGTCGATGCGCGAGCGCACCGAGCTCTGCTGGGTCAGGTAGTCGAGCGAGGCCAGCAGCTGCCGGCCCCGGCTGTCGGGCTGGTCGGAGGTGGTCAGGGTGTCGATCGTGAACACCACGAACCCCTGCGAGGCCAGGCGCGGGCCCAGCCAGGCGATGCTCGACTGGGTGGCCGTGAAGCCGGGTGCGATGGAGATCGCCCCGAACGTGCCGGCGGTCGTGGTCGTCGGGTAGTAGATGGTGCCGCCGCCGAAGCCGGAGACGGCCAGCCGCGACACCGTGGCGGTGCTCGTCGCGAACGAGCCGCGGGTGGCTTCGATGCTGGCGGTCGTCGGGTCGGGGCCCCGCTCGTAGGGGTTCGCGGCGGCGGGCGCCGGCGCGGCGACGCCGGTGGTCAGGGCCAGGGCGGCCAGTACGACCCCGGCGGCCTTGGCGCGCCACGGGTGGAGGCGGGAAATTTTCTCACCCGAGCCAGACGACGTCGGCGGGCTGGTGAGTGCGGACATGGATCGCTCTCTTTCCCCGGGCAGGCGAAAGCGCGCCCGGACACAGACGGGCGGATAGGCAGAACTGGTGCACGGCAACGGAAAGGGGTGCCGCGTGCGGGTGGCGGGGTAACCGCTTTCCCGACCCTATGAAACACCTTGGCGAAATGTTCCACATCCTCCGGACGGGTGAGCGGTTGACGGACTGGGCGGTCGCTCAGTGGGCGGTGGCCGGCTCCAGCGCGCCGCGCACGAGGGTGTCCACCAGGGTGGTCGCGACCGTCAGATCGACCGCGCGGGCGGCCAGGACGTCCGAATACAGGAACGACTCGCCGAGCCGGACCACCGCGAACGCCAGGTCCGGCAGCCCAACCAGCGGGGTCAGCCCGGCCGCCTCGGCGTCGGCCCGGAACAGCTCGACGTGCGCGTCGACCAGGCCGGGCTGCACCGCGCCGCGTGGGTCGGTCAGCACGCGCAGGGCGATGTTCGACTCGGCCTCGATCAGCTTGCGCATACCGTCGCTGGCGGCGACCTCGCGGCGGTACTCCTCCATGACCCACAGGCAGCGCAGCCGGCCGTCGGGTGTGCGGACGGCGTCGCCGTGCTCCGCGCGCCAGCCGTCGAGGGCGCGCTGCCACGTCCGGTCGGACAGCAGCCGCAGCCCGGCGCCCATCAGGTCGTCGCGGTTGCCGACGCGCCGGAAGAACGTCGTGCGCGAGATCCCCAGTTCGGCCGCCATCCGGCCGAGGTCGAGGCGGGTGCCGGCCATCAGCAGCCGCGCCGCGTGCCGGACGATGTCGTCGGTCGAGACGGTCACCGGCCCACCCTAGCCGCGGCGGGATCCGGCGGGCGGAGGCACGCAGGTGGGCGCCGGTTACCTTGAAGTGCGCGGCGCCCCTTCGGTTAGCTTGGGTTCGTGCGCGTAGACATCTGGTCCGATCTGGTCTGTCCCTGGTGCTATCTCGGCAAACGCCGCTTCGAGCAGGCGGTGGCCGAAGTCGGCGTCGACGTCGAGGTGGTGCACCACTCGTTCCAGCTCGACCCGTCGTTCCCACGCGGGACTTCGCGGCCGACGCGCGAGGTGCTCGCCGAAAAGTACGGCCGGACACTGGAAGAGGCCGACGCGATGGAGGCGCAGATGGAGGAGCGCGCGGCCGCCGACGGTCTCGAGTACCACCTCGACGGTGTCCACATGGGCAACACCGTCGACGGCCACCGCCTGGTCCACTTCGCCGCCGAGCACGGGCTGGCCGACGCCGTCGTCGACCGGTTCTACCGCGCGCACTTCACCGAGCGGCGGTCGCTGTTCGACCGCGGTTCGCTGGTGGAGCTGGCGGCCGAAGCCGGGCTGGACCCGGCCGCGGCCGCCGCCGTGCTCGAGTCCGACCGGTACGAAGCCGAGGTGGCGGCGGACGGCGAGCAGGCCAGGGCACTGGGGGCGAGCGGCGTGCCGTTCTTCGTGATCGACGAACGGTTCGGCGTCGCCGGCGCCCAGTCGCCCGAGGTGTTCGCGCAGGTGCTGCGCCGCGTCAGCGACGGCGCCGCCGCCGGGTGAACCGCGACCGGTCGGTGGCGATCCCGGCCAGGTGCAGGGCCACGCACAGCAGTCCGGCGGTGGTGAGCGTCCCGGTCGTGACGACCGGCCCGAGCCCGAACCCGAACAGCTCCATCAGCAGGGCGAGCCCGAAGAGCACGGCGGCGAGAATGGCGAGCATGACGTCCTCTTTCCGCGAGGTGCGGCCGAATGGTCCGCACCACTGCGACGTTTGCGGGACCGGGGATTCCGGTCCGGTGGCCGGTAATGCCCCCGCACCCGCCCCCTGAAACGACGACTTTCCGCCCGCCCCGCCCTCGCCCATTCCTGCCGCCGCACCCGGACGGTCGGCCCGCGTACCCGGACGGTCGGCCCGCGTACCTGGAGGGTCGGCCCGCGTACCTGGAGGGTCGGCCCGCGTACCTGGAGGGTCGGTTCGCGTACCTGGAGGGTCGGTTCGCGTGACTGGCGGGGCATCACGTGTGACTGGCGGGGCATCACTCGTGTTTGCGGGGGCATCACTTGTGATGCCTTTCCGGACACGTGTGATTCCCGGGGGCTTACGCCGGGGGTGGTGCGGTGCTCGAGCGGATCACCAGCTCCGTCGGCAACAGCACCGGTTCTCCGGCCTCCGTCCCGGTCTCGATCTCCGCCAGCAGCGCCCGCACCGCATGCCGCCCCACGGCCTCGAACGACTGGCGGATCGTCGTCAGCGGGGGCCAGAAGTGGGCCGACTCCTCCATGTCGTCGAAGCCGACCACGCTGACTTCGGAAGGCACCGCGCGGCCGCTCTCGTGCAACGCGCGCAACACCCCCAGCGCCATCTGGTCGTTCGCCGCGAACACCGCCGTCACCGAAGGGTCCGCCGCCAAGCGCAGCCCCGCCTGGTAGCCCGACTCCGGCGACCAATCACCGACCAGGGCCGGCGGCACCGCGGAACCGGCACGCTCCAAAGTGGCCTGCCACGACTTCCGGCGCCGCTCCGCCGAGTACGACTGCGGTGGCCCCGCGATGTGCCAGACCGTCGAATGCCCCAGCGACAGCAGGTGGCTCGTCGCCCGGGACGCGCCGTCCGCCTGGTCGTTGTCCACCACCGGGTAGTCGTAGCGGGCGCTCGAATCGATCACCACCACCGGGAGCCCGTGCGGCAGTTCGATCTCGCTTTGGTCAAGCTGGTGTTGCTCGATGAGGATGATGACGCCGTCGACGGCCTGCTCGTTCAGGGTGCTGAACGCCCCCGTCACCTCGCCCTGGGTCGGGCGGGTCACCGGCATCAGGATGATCGAAAAGCCCTCCGGGACGACCGCCGCCGCGATGGCGTCGAGGGTGCGGCTGTTGCCGAACGTCGGCAGCGCCGAAATGATCACGCCGATGCTGCGGAACTGGCCGTTGCGCAGGGCGCGGGCCGCACTGTTGGGGCGGTAGCCGACCCGGCGCATCGCCGCCAGGACGCGCTCGCGGGTCGCGTCGTCCACATTGGTCTTGCCGTTCGCCACCCGGGAAACCGTCTGGCCCGAGACCCCCGCTTCGCGGGCCACGTCCGCCATCGACGGGCCCCGGCGCCGGGTGGACGCGGGTGCGGATGACGTCGCTGTCTGGCGCGGCACGGTCACTCCTTAGCTTTCGGGGGTCCGGGTGGCGAAGCCCCCGGCCCGGGGCGGAGCCCCGGCTGTCACACAGTGTCCTGGACATGTTTACGTCAACACGTTACTCTGCGGCCGTCCATGTTGACGTAAACATCCCGCCGGGTCCAGCACCCGGTGCACGCGACCACTCGGAGAGACGATGACGTCCACAGCGGCTCCGCCCGCCCCGGTGCCGGCGCGCCGGGCGCCCGCGGCCCGCCGGCCGCGGCGGAAATGGCGGGGCTGGCTCTTCGTCGCCCCCTTCATGCTGGTGTTCGCGCTGGTGTTCATCGCGCCCGTCGGGTACGCGTTCGTGCTCAGCCTCTTCCGCGACCAGGCCTTCTTCGGCGGCACGGTGTTCGTCGGCGCCGACAACTACACCCAGGTGTTCGGCGACCCGAAGTTCTGGGAAGCCTTCCGGCGGGTGCTGGTGTTCCTCGCCGTGCAGGTGCCGATCATGCTGGTGCTCGCGCTGATCGCCGCGCTGGCCATCGACAGCGCCCGGCTGCACGCCGCCGGGTTCTTCCGGATCGTGATCTTCCTGCCGTACGCGGTGCCCGCCGTCGTCGCCGCGCTGATGTGGGGCTTCATCTACGGTGACCACTTCGGACTCGCGGCCGACCTGAACCACCTGCTGGGCACCGATTCGGTCAAGCCGCTGTCGCAGAACTGGCTGCTCACGTCGATCGGGAACATCGTCACGTGGGAGTTCGTGGGCTACAACATGCTCATCTTCTACTCCGCGCTGAAGGTGATCCCGAAGGAGCTGTTCGAGGCGGCCGCGATCGACGGCGCCGGCACGTTCCGCACCATCCGGTCGGTCAAGCTCCCCGCGATCCGGGGCGCCATCGTGGTCGCGACGATCTTCTCGATCATCGGCAGCTTCCAGCTGTTCAACGAGCCGAACATCATGCGCAACCTGGTGCCGAACATGATCGTCACCAACTACACGCCGAACATGTACGCGTACAACCTCTCCTTCAACGGGCAGCAGTACAACTACTCCGCCGCGGTCGCGATCGTGATGGGCGTGATCACCGCGGTCATCGCCTACGTCGTGCAGCTGCGCGGCTCCCGGAAGGAGATGTGACATGGCCACCCTCGCCGCGAAAAAGCCGTCCGTGACCCAACCCCGCAAGTCGCGTGTCCTCACCGGCTTCATGGCGCTCTACCTGCTCTACACGCTGGTGCCGCTGGTCTGGCTGATCATCAACGCGACCAAGACCCAGCCCGACCTGTTCTCGACGTCGGGACTGTCCTTCGGGGACTCGTTCGCCCTCTTCGAAAACATCGGCAAGACGTTCACCTACAACGACGGCATCTTCTTCCGCTGGCTCGGGAACACGCTGCTGTACGTCGTGGTCGGCGCCGGTGGCGCGACGATCCTCGCCACGGCTGCCGGCTACGGGCTGGCCAAGTACCGCTTCCCCGGCCGCCGCGCGGTGTTCGCCGTCGTGCTCGGGGCCGTGGCCGTGCCGCCGACCGCGCTGGCCGTGCCGACGTTCCTGATGTTCAGCAAGCTCGGGCTGACCAACACGCCGCTGGCGGTCATCATCCCGTCGCTGATCAGCCCGTTCGGGCTGTACCTGATCTGGGTCTACGCCGCCGACGCCATCCCCGACGAGCTCCTGGAAGCGGCGCGGATCGACGGAGCCGGCGAAGTCCGCATCTTCCTCACCGTGACGCTGCGCCAGCTGGTCCCCGGGATCATCACGGTCACGCTGTTCACGATGGTCCAGACGTGGAACAACTACTTCCTGCCCCTGATCATGCTCAGCGAGCCGAAGTGGTACCCGCTGACCGTCGGGCTCAACCAGTGGAGCGCCCAGGCCAACGGCGCCGGCGCCCAGCCGATCTTCAACCTGGTCCTCACCGGATCGCTGCTCACCATCATTCCCCTCGTCGTCGCTTTCCTGCTCATGCAACGGTTCTGGCAGTCCGGGCTGAGCGCCGGAAGCGTTAAGCAATAACCCGCCGTCACACCGCCGTGAAGGGACACTCGATGTCACGCATCCGCAACCACGCCAAGGCGGCCGTCGCCGTGGCGCTGGCCGCCGCTCTGGCGGTCGGCTGCTCGTCCGGGGGCGGCTCGTCGTCCGCGCCCGCCGCCGCCACCGGCAGCCAGGACTCCGTCGACGCCGCGCTGAAGGCCGGCGGCGAGATCACCTACTGGAGCTGGACGCCCTCGGCGAAGGACCAGGTGGCCGCGTTCCAGAAGGAATACCCGAACGTCAAGGTCAACTACGTCAACGCGGGCACCAACAAGGACGAGTACACCAAGCTGCAGAACGCGATCAAGGCCGGCTCGGGTGCCCCCGACGTCGCCCAGATCGAGTACTACGCGCTGCCGCAGTTCGCGCTGACCGACTCGCTGGCCGACCTCAACCAGTACGGGTTCGGCTCGTTCGAGAAGGACTACAGCGCTTCGACCTGGGCGCAGGTGAAGAACGGCAACGGGCTCTACGGCCTCCCGCAGGACTCCGGCCCGATGGCGATGTTCTACAACAAGGAGGTCTTCGACAAGAACGGCATCGCCGTGCCGAAGACCTGGGCCGAGTACGTCGACGCCGCCAAGAAGATCCACGCCGCCGACCCGACCAAGTACATCACCGCCGACACCGGTGACGCCGGCTTCACGCTCAGCATGATCTGGCAGGCGGGCGGCCACCCGTTCACCGTCGACGGCCGGAACGTGAAGATCAACTTCGGCGACGAGGGCACCAAGAAGTGGACCTCGGTCTGGAACCAGCTGGTCCAGGGCAAGCTGCTCTCGCCGATCGCCGGCTGGTCCGACGACTGGTTCCGCGCCCTCGGTGACGGCACCATCGCGACCCTGCCCACCGGCGCCTGGATGCCCGGCAACTTCATCTCCTCCGTGGCCGCGGGCAGCGGCAAGTGGGCGGTGGCGCCGATGCCGACCTACGACGGCCAGAAGGCGGTCACCGCGGAGAACGGCGGCAGCACCCAGTCCGTGGTCAAGCAGAGCAAGAACCCGGCGCTCGCCGCGGCCTTCGTGCGCTGGCTCAACCACGGCGGCGGCGTCCAGCCGTTCATCAAGAGCGGCGGCTTCCCGTCCACCACGGCCGACCTGACCTCGCCCGCGTTCGTCGACGAGACCATGCCGTACTTCGGCGGCCAGAAGGTCAACCAGGTGCTGACGAGCGCGTCGAAGGACGTCGTGCCGGGCTGGAGCTACCTGCCGTACCAGACCTACGCCAACAGCATCTACAGCGACACCGTCGGCAAGGCCTACCTGGCCGGCACCCCGCTCGACGCCGGTCTGGCGGCCTGGCAGCAGGCCCTCGTCGACTACGGCAACCAGCAGGGCTTCACGGTCAGCGCGGGATGACCGTCGACATCGAAGGCGACGCGGGGCAGGTCATCGGCCCGGTCCCGCGTCGCCTCTTCGGCTCGTTCGTCGAGCACATGGGCCGGTCCGTCTACACCGGACTGTTCGAGCCCGGTCACGCCACTTCGGACGACCGCGGCTTCCGCGGCGACGTCCTCGAGCTGGTCCGCGAACTCGGACCGGCCGTCCTCCGCTACCCCGGCGGCAACTTCGTCTCCGGCTACCGCTGGGAAGACGGCGTCGGACCGGCCGGGACCCGGCCGGTCCGGCTGGACCCGGCGTGGCACAGCGTCGAATCCAACCGCTTCGGCCTGCACGAATTCGTCGCGTGGGCCGAAGCCGCGGGTGCCGAGGTGATGTACGCCGTCAACCTCGGCACCCGCGGCATCCAGGAAGCGGCCGACGTCCTGGAGTACTGCAACCACGCCGGCGGCACGGAACTGAGCGAGCGGCGGCGCGCCAACGGCGCCGACCGCCCGTTCGGCTTCAAGCTGTGGTGCCTGGGCAACGAGATGGACGGCCCGTGGCAGATCGGCCACAAGACGGCCGACGAGTACGGCCGCCTGGCCGCGGAAACCGCCCGGCTGATGCGGATGATCGACCCGGACGTCGAGCTGGTCGTCGCGGGCAGCTCGCACGCCGACATGCCGACGTTCGGCTCGTGGGAACGCACGGTGCTGCGGCACACCGCCGAGCTCGTCGACCACATCTCGCTGCACGCCTACTACCAGGAGCTGCACGGCGACACCGACAGCTACCTGGCCAGCGCGGCCGCGCTCGACCGCTACATCGCCACCACGGCGGGTGTCATCGACGAAACCCTCGCCGAGCTGGGCCTCGACAAGAAGATCGGGATCAGCGTCGACGAGTGGAACGTCTGGGACCTGCGCCGCTGGAACGAGGTCGACCAGGCGAAACTCGCCGAGGGCGGCTGGAAGCAGCACCCGCGGATCATCGAGGACACCTACACCGTCACCGACGCGGTCGTGGTCGGCTCGCTGCTGGGTTCCCTGCTGCGCAACGTCGACCGCGTGACCATGGCGAACCAGGCCCAGCTGGTGAACGTCATCGCGCCGATCCGCTCCGAGCCGGGCGGCCCGGCGTGGCGGCAGACGACGTTCCACCCGTTCCAGCGGGTCGCCGCGCTGGCCGGCGGGGCGAGCCTGCGCCTGGCCGTCGAGGGGGACCGGCTCCGCACCGCGCAGCACGGGGAAGTCGGCCTGGTCGACGTGGCCGCGACGGTCGAGGAGTCGGGGCGGGGCGCGGTGTTCCTGACCAACCGCGCCACGGCGGCGCCGACCGAGGTCCGGATCCGCCTCCGCGGCGCCCGCTTCGGCGTCTACGCCGCGGAAACCCTGACCACACCCGACGGCGAAACCCGGCACACCGTGAACACCGCCGACGCACAACCGGTCCGGCCGGTGCCGCTACCCGGCGCCGCCGCGACGTCCGATCCCGGGGGGACCACCATCACCGTGACACTGCCACCCTTGTCCTGGACCGTGCTCCAGCTGACCCCGCAGGCGGGCCGGCATGCCTGAATTCGTGATCGGGGAACACGACTTCCTGCTCGACGGCCGCCCGTTCCGCATCCTGTCCGGGGCGCTGCACTACTTCCGCGTCCACCCGGACCTGTGGGCCGACCGGATCGACAAGGCCCGGCGGATGGGCCTCAACACCATCGAGACGTACGTGGCGTGGAACGCGCACGCCCCCGAGCCGGGCACGTTCGACCTCTCCGGCGGCCTCGACCTGGACCGCTTCCTGCGGCTCGTCGCCGACGCCGGGATGTACGCGATCGTGCGGCCCGGCCCGTACATCTGCGCCGAGTGGGACAACGGCGGGCTGCCGGCCTGGCTGTTCCGCGACCCGGCGGTCGGCGTGCGCCGGTACGAGCCGAAGTACCTGGACGCCGTCCGCGAGTACCTGACCAGGGTGTACGAAGTCGTCGTCCCGCACCAGATCGACCGCGGGGGACCGGTGCTGCTGGTCCAGGTGGAGAACGAGTACGGCGCGTTCGGCGACGACAAGCGGTACCTGAAAGCGCTCGCCGAGCACACGCGCGACTCCGGCGTCACCGTGCCACTGACCACAGTGGACCAGCCGACGCCGGAGATGCTCGAGGCGGGCAGCCTCGACGGGCTGCACCGGACCGCGTCCTTCGGGTCCGGCGCCGAGGCGCGGCTGGCGATCCTGCGCGCCCACCAGCCGACCGGGCCGCTGATGTGCAGCGAGTTCTGGAACGGCTGGTTCGACCACTGGGGCGCGCACCACCACACCACGCCGGCCGCGGACTCGGCGGCGGAGCTGGACGCGCTGCTCGCCGCGGGCGCGTCGGTCAACCTGTACATGTTCCACGGCGGCACCAACTTCGGGCTCACCAACGGCGCCAACGACAAGGGCGTCTACCAGCCGCTGATCACCTCCTACGACTACGACGCGCCGCTGGACGAAGCCGGCGACCCGACGCCGAAGTACCACGCCTTCCGGGACGTGATCGCGCGCTACCACAAGGTGCCCGACACGGTCCCGCCGCCGGCCCGCCCCGCGCCGACGCCGTCCGGGGCGCTGGGCGACCCCGTCCGGCTGCTCGACGCGCCGGACCGCTGGGGCACCTGGGAGTTCCACGAGGAGCTGCCCGCGTTCGACGACCTCACGCCGATGCCGCAGCTCGCGCTGCTGCGCACGAGGATCGAGGGCGACCGGCCCGGCGTGCTGACCTTCGGCGAGGTCCGCGACCGCGCGACGGTGTTCTTCGACGGCGACCTCGTGGGCACGCTCAGCCGGGACCACCACGAGCGGGCGATCCCGCTGCCGCGCGCGGCGGGCGAGCTGCTGGTGCTGGTCGAGGACCAGGGCCGCGTCGACTACGGCCCGCGCATCGGCGAGGCGAAGGGCATCATCGGCGGGGCGTCGCTGCACGGCGAGCCGCTGGCCGGCTGGGACGTGCTGCCGATCGACCTGGCCGCCCTGCCTTCGCTGCGGCCGTCTTCGCCGTCGTCGGTGGCGGGCGCGGTGGCCGGGCCGGTGCTGCTGCGCGCCGAGATCGACGTCGACGAGCCCGCCGACCTGTTCCTCGACACCGGGGAGTGGGGCAAGGGCGTCGCGTGGCTCAACGGGTTCGCGCTCGGCCGGTACTGGCGGCGTGGTCCACAACGGACGCTGTACGTGCCGCGCCCGGTGGTCCGGGCCGGTGCCAACGAACTCGTCGTGCTCGAACTCGGCACGATGCTCGACCCCGCGGCCCGGTTCGTGCCGCGGCCGCTGCTCGGCCACACCGAGGCCTGAAACACCGTCCCCACCGCACCGAAGGGCAGTTCGACGATGAACCTGCGGCGTTTGCTCACCGTCCTTTGTGTACCCCTGATCGGCGGTGCGGTCGTCGCCGCGCCGGCGGAAGCGGCCACCGCCGTCACGGTCAAGCCGGACCCGACGTACCGGCAGCAGGCCTTCGACGGCTGGGGCGCCAGCCTGGCGTGGATGGCCGAGGCGACCGGCGGCTACCCCGACGCCGTCCGGACCAAGCTGGCCGACCTGGTCTTCGGTGCGGACGGGCTGAACCTGAACATCGCCCGGTTCAACGTCGGAGGCGGCAACGCCCCCGACGTCCCGGCGTACCTTCGCGCGGGCGCCGCGGTGCCGGGCTGGTGGAAGGCGCCGGCCGGCACCACCCGCGCCGACAAGGACTGGTGGACGCCGGGCAACGCGGCCGAGTTCGACCCGAAGGCCGACCCGAACCAGCGCTGGTGGGTCGACAGGATCAAGAACCGCGTCACGAAGTGGGAGGCGTTCAGCAACTCGCCGCCGTACTTCCAGACCGTCTCCGGATACGTCTCCGGCGGTTTCACCGCCACCGACGAGCAGCTGCGATCGGACAAGATCGGCGACTTCACCGCGTACCTGACGCAGGTCGTGCGGACCCTCGAAAAGGCGCACGGCATCAAGTTCGCGTCGGTGAACCCGCTGAACGAGCCGAACACGAACTACTGGAAGACCACCCTCGGCACCGACGGCAACCCGACCGGCGGCCGCCAGGAAGGCGCGCACATCGGCCCGGCGGTCCAGTCGCAGCTGATCCCGGCGATGGCCGCCGCGCTCAAGGCGGCCGGGTCGCGGGCGATCGTGTCGGCACCCGACGAGACCAACCCGGACATCTTCGCCGCGGACTGGAACGGCTGGTCGGCCGACGCCCGCGCGGCGGCGGGCCGGCTCAACGTCCACACCTACGGCACCGGCAACCGGCCGGTCCCGCGCGACCTGGCCAAGGGCGCGGGCAAGCCGCTGTGGATGAGCGAGGTCGGCGGCAGCTGGCTGGACCGCCAGGACTTCACCGACATGGACCCCGGCCTCGGCATGGCCAAGCAGATCACCGACGACCTGCGGCTCCTGGAACCGAGCGCGTGGGTCAGCTGGCAGCCGATCGAGGACTACAACAACATGAAGCCGGGCGGCGAGAGCGCGGCCGGGATGAACTGGGGCGAGATCCAGGTCCCGTTCGACTGCCCGAAGAACGCCACCCTGCAGACGTGCCAGATCAAGACGAACACCAAGTTCAACACCATGCGCAACTTCACCCACTACATCAAGCCGGGTGACCGCCTGATCGGGGTGGACGACACCGCGTCGACGGTCGCGATGCGCGGCGAAGACCTGGCGACGGTCGTGCACACCAACGCGGGCACGGACGCGCAGGACGTCACGCTGGACCTGTCCGGGTTCCGGAACGTCCGGCCCGGCGCTTCGGTGACGCCGGTGGTCACCGACGTCACCGGGGCCCTGAAGCGGGGCAAGCCGGTGAAGGTGACGGCTTCGCACGCGACCCTGCGGGTGCCGGCGCGCTCGGTGACGAGCTTCCTCGTCGACGGCGTCTCCGCGACGGCGGCCGGCACGGGCCTCGGCTCGGGCAAGCCGGTCACCTTCACCGGCGTGCAGAGCGGCAAGTCGCTGTCGGCGGAGAACGGCTCGCTGGTCCAGCGCACGACGGACGCCTCGGCGGCGGCGCAGCGCTGGACGCTCACCGACCGCACGGGCCGCTACGGCAGCCGCGACCGGTTCACCATCACCAACGCGGGCACCGGCCAGGTGCTCGGCACCTCCGGGGGCGCGGTGACGCTCGCCGCGGCGGGCACGTGCGACCCCGCGGCCGAGTGGACGCTGTCCACCACCGGCGACGGCACGTGGACGTTCGTCAACGCGGGCACCGGGCAGCTGCTCGACGTCACGAGCGAGTCCCGTGACGACGGTGCCCGGATCGGTCTCTACAAGCCGACCAACGGCCCCAACCAGCGCTGGCAGGCCATCACCCGCTGAGCCCGGCCGGTCGTGAGTGGTAAGGCGGGTTAGAACCCGCCGCTCCAATGCCTGGAGCAGGACGTTCATCGTCTGCCGCGTCACGAACGCCCCACGGGCCAGCTCGGAATTCGACAAGCCCGGGCGCTGGGCCAG
>NZ_JBEXKX010000095.1:0-18184 GCF_040609695.1 Amycolatopsis sp. NPDC004625 | reverse complement strand
TCTCTTCCCGCATCGGTGGGGTGGGGGCCCCCCCCCCCCCTCACCCCCCCCCCCCCCCGGCGTTTGTTTTGTTTTGGGGGGTTTACAACCCCAAAACCCCCCCCCCCCCGAGCCGCGGCAGACTGCTAACAGGTCTGGAGGGCGTGGACCTTGCGGTCGCCGAGGATCTGGCGGCCGCCCAGGGCGGCCAGTTCCAGGACCACCGACACGCTGTCGACCACCGCGCCCGCGTCCTCCAGGAGCTTGCCGGTGGCCGCGACCGTGCCGCCGGTGGCCAGGACGTCGTCGAGGATCGCGATCCGCTGGCCCGGCCGGACCACGCCGGCCGGGAGCTCGACCGTCGCCGTGCCGTACTCCAGGGCGTAGTCCACCCGGCCCGCCACCGCCGGCAGCTTGCCCGGCTTGCGGATCAGCACCACGCCGAGGCCGCGGGCGTACCCGACGGCCGCGGCGAGGAGGAACCCGCGGGCTTCCACACCCGCGAGCGCCTCGACACCGGACGGCAGCGTCTCCGCCAGCGCGTCGGTCACCGCCTTGAACGCACCCGCGTCCGCGAAGAGCGGGCTCAGGTCGCGGAACAGCACGCCGGGCTCCGGGAAGTCCGGCACCTCGGCGATCAGGCCGAGGGCGTCGTCGAGCTGCACGTCAGCGCTTCCGCTTCCCGGCCGGGCGCTGCTTCTGGATCCGGGCGGGGACGCTGGCCGCGGCCGCGTACGCCCTCTCCTTGCGCAGTTCCTTCGCCAGGGCGTCGTTGTCCGAGGCGTCGAAGTCCTCGCCCGCCGCCGCCTTGCGCTCCTGACCCGCGCGACGCTGGCGGACGCGCTCGGCCTGCTGCGCGTACTTCGGGTCGCGCATCTTGAAGTCGACCAGCAGCGGCGTCGCCAGTGCCACCGACGACAGGACGCCGACGAGGGTACCGGTGAGCTGCACCAGCGCCAGGTCCTGCAGCGTGCCCGAGCCGAGCAGCACGTACCCGACGATCAGCAGGCCGAGGATCGGCAGCAGCGCGATGAACGCCGTGTTGAACGACCGCATCAGGGTCTGGTTCAGCGCGAGGTTCGCGGCCTCGCCGTACGTGCGGCGGGTCAGGCCGAGCAGGCCGCGCGTGTTCTCGCGGACCTTGTCGAACACCACCACCGTGTCGTACAGCGAGAAGCCGAGGATGGTCAGCAGGCCGATCACGGTCGCCGGGGTGACCTCGAAGCCGACCAGCGAGTACACGCCCGCGGTGACCAGGATGTCGTGCAGCAGCGAGATCAGCGCCGCCAGGGCCATCCGCCCGTCGAAGTAGATCGCCAGGAAGATGACCACCGCGACGAGGAACACGCCGAGCGCGATCAGCGCCTTCTGCGAGATCTCTCCGCCCCACGACGCGCTCACCGCGCTGTCGCTGATCGCCTGGACGCTGGGCTGGCCGTTGGTGCCCTTCGGGCCCAGGTCGGTGAACAGGCCCTGCTTCAGCTTGGCGACGTCGGCCGCGTTCAGCGTGTCGGTGCGGATCTGGATGGTCGCCGCGTTGCCGGTGCCGACCTTCTGGGCCTCCGCGGCCGGGCGGCCGAGCGCCTTCTGGAACGACTCCTTGGCCTGCTCCTCGGTGATCACGCCGTGGATGCCGTTGGCCGGCATCTGGAGCTGCGTGCCGCCCTCGAACTCGATGCCGAGGTTGAAGCCGCGGAAGATCATCGAGGCGAGGCACACCAGCACCAGCGCCGCGAAGAAGATGTACCAGCGCCTGCGCTTGCCGACGACGTCGAACGCACCCGTGCCCACGTAGAGCCGGTGGAAGACGCTTTCCTTCTTGCCGGGCTTCGCCGCGACCGCGACGTCGCCGTCGGCGTCCGTGCCCAGTCCTTCGACCCCCACGTCAGGCCTCCTTCACGTTCGCGCGGCCGACCGAAGCCGACTTCTTACGCTGCGAACCCACTTGCTGCACGGCGCCGAGGCCCAGGTGCCTCGGATTGGACAGGAACGCGTTCTTGGAGGTGGACACCATGGCCACCAGCGGGTGCGTCACCAGGTAGACGACGACCAGGTCGAGGACCGTGGACATACCGAGGGTGAACGCGAAGCCCTGGACGTCGCCGACCGCGATCACGTACAGGATCGCCGCGGCCAGGAAGCTCACCGCGTCCGACGCCAGGATGGTGCGCCGGGCGCGGACCCAGCCGCGCGGCACCGCGGACCGGAACGTCCGGCCCTCCCGGATTTCGTCCTTGAGCCGTTCGAAGTAGATGACGAACGAGTCCGCCGTGATGCCGATGGCGATGATCAGGCCGGCGATGCCCGCGAGGTCCAGCGTGTAGCCGATCCAGCGGCCGAGCAGGATCAGCACCGCGAACACCAGCGCGCCGGACAGGGCCAGCGACAGGATGGTGAGCACGCCGAGCAGGCGGTAGTAGAACAGGCAGTAGACGAAGACCACCAGCAGGCCGATGCCGCCGGCGATCAGGCCGGCCTGCAGCGAGGCCAGGCCGAGGGTCGCCGACACCGTGGTCGCGTCCGACGAGGCGAACGACAGCGGCAGCGAGCCGTACTTGAGGATGTCCGAGAGATCCTTGGCCTCGGTCTGGGTGAACTTGCCGGTGATCTGGGTGTTGCCGTCGAGGATGGCCACCTGGATGTTCGGCGCGGAGACGACCTGCGTGTCGAGGACGAACGCCGCCTGCTGGCCGGTGTTCTTCGAGGTGAAGTCGGCCCAGATCTTGGTGCCCTCGCTCTTGAAGCTGAGGTTCACCACCCACTGGCCGCGCTGCTGGTCGTAGCCCGAGGTCGAGTCGGCGATCTCGGTGCCCGGCAGGAACTCCGGCTCCAGCAGGTACTTGTAGGTGTTGTGGTCACCGCAGGCGACCAGCGGCAGCTTCGGGTCGTCGTTGCCTTCGAGGGCGTCCTTGGCGTTCGGCGCGCAGGTCAGCGACGCCATCGCCTGCGCGACGAGCTCCTGGTTCGGCTGGCCGTCGGCGCCGATCAGCTGCGGGTTCTGGCGGACCGCCTTGGCGGCCTGGATCTGCTGCGCGGTCTGCGCGTCGACCGAGCCGTCCGCGGGGGCCGGTGCCGGGGTCGACGCGGGCGGCGGCGTGGTGCTGCTGCTCGGCGCGGCCGGCGTGGTGCTCGGCTGCTGCGCGGGCGCCGCACCCGGCGCGCCGCCGCCACCGGACTTGGTGGTGGTCGGGGCCCCGGAGGAGGCCGTCGGCGCGCCCGAGGACGGCGGCGCCGAGGTCTTCGGCGCCCCCGAGGTCGGGGCGCCCGTGGCCGGCGGCGGGGTGGTCGTCTGCGGCGGCACCACCGGCTGGGTGGCGTTCGCGACGACCTTCCGGAAGCCCAGCTTCGCGGTCTTGCCCAGGTTCTTCGCCTGGTCGCCCTGCTCGCCGGGGACCGTGATGACGACGTTGTTGCCGTCGAGGAGGACCTCGGTGCCGCTGACGCCGATCCCGTTGACGCGCCGCTCGATGATCTGGCGCGCCTGGTTCAGGGACTCACGGGTCGGCTGGCCGCCGTCGGGAGTGCGGGCGGTGAGCGTGACCCGGGTACCGCCCTGCAGGTCGATGCCCAGCTTCGGGGACGGCTTGTGGTTGCCGGTGAGGAACACCAGCGCGTACAAGACGATCACGATCAGGGCGAACAGGGCGAGATAGCGTCCCGGGCGGAGATGCCCGGCTGAAGCTGCCACGGTGCTTCGGTCTCCTCGGACGGGGTGGACCCCAACGTTGCGGTGCCCGCCCGGAGGGTTACCGGGAGGGACTGTGTGCGATTCACTCCCGGGCGCGGGTATGACGGCGGACACGCACGCAGCACCGAGACACTACTCGGTGCTGCGTGAGCCCGGCGTGCGAGGCCGTACCGACTTTCGTCGGGAGTCCCGGCCCCGCCCAGGAGTGCCGCGGAAGTTACTTCTTGCCGTGCTCCAGCGGCGGCGCCACCTGCGCGGTGGTCTGCGGCTCGTCGGTCTTGACGGCAGCGGACGACTCGATGACGGCCGGCTCCTCGGGGGTCTCGACGACCTCGTCGGCGGAGTCCTCCTCGGTCTCGACGACCGGCTCGACCTTCTCGCGGACCGCGAGCCGCAGCCACGTGGTGACAACGCCGGGGGCGATCTCGATGTCGATCGTGTTGTCACCGGAGGCGTCGGCGACGGTGCCGTAAAGACCCGAGGTGGTCATCACGCGGTCACCGGGGGCGATGCTGTTCTGCAGCTCCTGTTGCGCCGCCTGCTGCTTCTTCTGCTTGCGCGTGCTCATCACCAGCGGCACGGCGAGGACGAGCACGAGCAGCAGGGGCAGCAATAGCTGTTGCATGATTCTCCGTTCGACGGACACCGGGCCCAGCCGAAATGTCCGGTTTTTGGGTATGTGCTCCGGTCAAGTGTGCCAGGTACCAGCGCGGACGCCGACACCCACCCGCCGGTTCGGGCCGCTCAGTCCTGCTCGAACGGCGACGGCCCGCCCTGGTCCGGGCGCCCCGGGAGGTCCGCGGGCGGCACCATGCCGAGGTGTTCCCACGCGGTCGCGGTCGCGACGCGGCCGCGCGGGGTGCGGGCGAGCATACCGGCGCGGACCAGGTAGGGCTCGCACACCTCTTCCACGGTGGTCGCCTCCTCCCCCACGGCCACCGCCAGGGTCGAGATGCCGACCGGCCCGCCGCCGAACGACCTGGTCAGCGCGGTGAGCACGGCCCGGTCGAGGCGGTCGAGGCCGAGCTCGTCGACGTCGTAGACGGCCAGCGCGGCCCGGGCGACCTCGCGGGTCACCTTGCCGTCGGCGCGGACCTCGGCGTAGTCGCGGACGCGCCGCAGCAGCCGGTTGGCGATCCGGGGCGTGCCCCGCGAGCGGCCGGCGATCTCCTGGCAGCCGTCGCGGTCGATCGGGATGTCGAGGATCGTCGCGGCGCGGCGGACGACCAGCTCCAGCTCGGTGTCGGTGTAGAACTCCATCTGGCCGGTGAAGCCGAACCGGTCGCGCAGCGGGCCGGTCAGCGAGCCGGACCGGGTGGTCGCCCCGACCAGCGTGAACGGCGCGATTTCGAGGGGGATGCTGGTGGCGCCCGGGCCCTTGCCGACGACGACGTCGACCCGGAAGTCCTCCATCGCCAGGTAGAGCATCTCTTCGGCGGGGCGGGCGATGCGGTGGATCTCGTCGATGAACAGGACGTCGCCGGGCGCGAGGTTGGACAGCATCGCGGCGAGGTCGCCGGCCCGTTCGAGCGCCGGACCCGACGTGATCCGGATGGCCGCGCCGAGCTCGGCGGCGACGATCATCGCCATCGACGTCTTGCCCAGGCCGGGCGGCCCGGACAGCAGGACGTGGTCGGGTGGCACGCCGCGGCGGCGGGCGCTTTCCAGCACCAGTTCCAGCTGCTCGCGCACGCGCGGCTGGCCGACGAACTCGTCGAGCTTGCGGGGCCGCAGGGTGCCCTCGACGTTCTCCTCGCCGGTCTGGACCCACGCCGAGAGGGCCTCTTCCTCGTCCACCGCCTCATACTCCATGCCCGGCGCCTACCGCTTCCGGCCGAGGGTGGCCAGCGCGGCACGCAGCACGCTGGACGTCGTGTGGCCGTCACCGTCGGCGAGGACCTTGTCGACGGCCTGCTCGGCCTGCTTGGCCGGGAACCCGAGACCCGCCAGCGCTTCGACGACCTCGGCACGCAGGGCGCCGGGCGCGGTGACGGCGGGCGCGTCGCCGGAGCCCAGGGCGGTGACCTTGTCGCGCAGTTCGAGGGTGAGCCGTTCGGCGCCCTTGCGGCCGATGCCGGGCACCGAGGTGAGCACGGTGATGTTGCCTTCCACCAGCGCGGCCCGCAGCTTGTCCGGGTCCAGCACGGCGAGGGTGGCCAGCGCCAGCCGCGGTCCGATGCCCGACACCGTCTGCAGCAGCCCGAACAGCTCGCGCGCGTCGGTGTCGGCGAAGCCGAACAGCGTCAGGGAATCTTCGCGCACGATCAGCGCGGTATGCAGCCGGACCTCTTCGCCGCGGCGAAGCGTCGCGAGGGTCGCGGGGGTGGCCTGCACGGCGAAGCCGACCCCGCCGACCTCGACCACCACGTGGTCCAGGCCGACCGACAGGACTTCTCCGCGTACCGACGAGATCATCGTGCTGCTCCTGGGTTCTTCGCTTGTTTCGCGGCCGCGGCGAGGCGGGCCTTGTGCGTGCGGGCCATCTCGGCCGCGCGGGCTTCGGCCTCGGCGAGCCGGGCCCGCATCGGCTCCCGCCAGAGGTGGCAGATGGCCAGGGCGAGGGCGTCGGCGGCGTCGGCCGGGTGCGGGGCGACCTCGAGGTTGAGCAGGCGCATCACCATGGCGGTGACCTGGGCCTTGTCCGCCCGGCCGGACCCGCTGACGGCGGCCTTGACCTCGCTCGGGGTGTGGAACACGACGGGCAGCCCGCGCCGCGCGGCGGCGAGCGCGACCACGCCACCGGCCTGCGCGGTCCCCATCGCGGTCCGGACGTTGTGCTGGGCGAAGACGCGCTCGACGGCGACGGCCTGCGGCTTGTACTTGTCCATCCACCGCTCGACCTCGTCGGAGATGCCGAGCAGGCGGTGCGCCAGGTCGGCGTCCGGCGGCGTCCGCACCACGTCGACGGCGACGCAGCGGACGGCCCGCCCCTTTCCGCCGTCGACCACCCCGAGGCCGCACCTGGTCAGACCGGGGTCGACCCCGAGCACCCGCACAGTGTTCCTTCCCGCCGCGAACATCAGTTCGAGTTGCAGGCTACTGGGCGCGTCTGCGGCAGGATGGGTGACATGCCGGAGCCGTCGGATTTCGTCACCCACCTGGGGCTGCGGCCCCTCCCGGTCGAAGGGGGGCGGTGGGCGCAGAGCTGGCGGTCGGAAACCGGCTCCGCGATCTACTACCTGCTCGTCGCGCCGGAGTTCTCCGCGCCGCACCGGCTGGACCGCGTCGAGGTCTACGCCCACCACGCGGGCGCACCCGCGCGGATGCTGCTGCTGCACCCGGACGGCTCGGTCGGGCGGCCGGTGCTCGGGACGGACGTCGGCGCCGGGGAACGCCCGCAGGTCGTGGTGCCCGCCGGGACGTGGCAGGCCACCGTCACGCTGGGCACGTGGAGCCTGCTCGGGACGGTCGTCGTGCCGCCCTACACCGACGACTGCGTCGAGTTCGCGCCCGCCGCCGAGCTGGCGCTGCGGTACCCGGAAGCGGCCGCCGACCTGCGGAAGTTCTAGGGGCCGTCGACGCCGGGGGTCCAGCTTTCGGGGTCGCCGCTCCCGGTCAGCACCGGCTGCCAGCGTGCGAAGCCCTCGGGCGCGTCCGGGTGCCAGGGGAACTTGCCCTCGGGCGTGGCGACGATCAGCTGCAGGGCCGGGAAGTCGCCGTCCGGGTAGATGAGGAACGCCGAGCCGAAGTACTCGGGGTAGTGGCCCTTGTTCACGCGCTCGAGGACGACCGGGACGCCTTGGAAGAAGTCGTCGTAGCGCTTGCCGACCTCGAAGATCTCGCCGTTGGCGGCGCGGTCGACGTAGGCGTCGAGCAGGACGGGCGCGATCTGCTCGGGCAGCCCGACCACGACGGCCTCCGGCACGTTGTGCAGCGCCCAGGCGCAGGCGGTGAAGCAGTAGCCGGCGCCCTCGTCGTCCGCGGCGACGGTGATGACGGCGTTGCCGCGGTCCTTCGCCTGCCCCTCGATCCATTCGATGAGGCGCAGTTCTTCCGCGGACAGCTCGGCGGTGATGTCGGCGGCGGCGGCGGGGGTCGTCGAGGTCACGGCGCACATTGTGCCTGACTCCCCCGCCGGAGCCCAGTGCCCAGGCCGGAAAGTTTCCGGCCTGGGCACGAAAGCGGTGCGGGGCAAGGGAAAACTCAGCCGACTTCGGCGAGCACCTCGTCCGAAACGTCGAAGTTGGCGTAGACGTTCTGGACGTCGTCGCAGTCTTCGAGGGCGTCGATGAGCTTGAAGACCTTCTTCGCGCCGTCGACGTCGAGGGGGACGTTCACGGTCGGGAGGAAGGTGAGCTCCGCCGACTCGTACTCGAACCCGGCCTCCTGGAGCGCCTTGCGCACCGGCACCAGGTCGCCGCCTTCGCAGACGATTTCGAAGCTCTCGTCGAGGTCGTTGACCTCTTCGGCACCCGCGTCGAGCACCGCCATGAGGACGTCGTCCTCGGTGGCGCCGCCCTTCGGCATGATCACCACGCCCTTGCGGTTGAACATGTAGGCGACCGACCCCGGGTCGGCGAGGGAGCCGTTGTTGCGCGTGAGCGCGGTGCGGACCTCCATCGCGGCGCGGTTCTTGTTGTCGGTGAGGCACTCGATCAGCACCGCCACGCCGTTGGGGCCGTAGCCCTCGTACGTGATGTCCTGCCAGTCGGCGCCGCCGGCCTCTTCACCGGCGCCGCGCTTGCGGGCGCGCTCGATGTTGTCCTGCGGGACCGAGTTCTTCTTCGCCTTCTGGATGGCGTCGTAGAGCGTGGGGTTGCCGTCCGGGTCGCCACCACCGGTGCCCGTGCGGGCGGCCACCTCGATGTTCTTGATCAACCGCGCGAAGAGCTTGCCGCGCTTCGCGTCGAGGTTGGCCTTCTTGTGCTTCGTGGTGGCCCACTTGGAGTGGCCGCTCATCTCTCCTCCATCTGTTCCGTACCCCGGCCGGGCACCGCGTCTCAGGCTGCCTTCCGCACGAGGTCGACGAACAGCCGGTGCACCCGCACGTCGGGCGTCAGTTCCGGGTGGAACGCGGTCGCCAGCACCGCCCCCTGCCGGACCGCGACGATCCTAGCGGTGTCGTCCGCCACGCCCGGCACGCCGCTGACCGTGGCCAGCACCTCGACGCCGTCACCGGCCTTCTCGACCCAGGGCGCCCGGATGAACACGGCGTGCACCGGTTCGTTCTCGATGCCCGCGAAGTCGAGGTCCGCCTCGAAGGAGTCGACCTGCCTGCCGAAGGCGTTGCGCCGGACGACGACGTCGAGCCCGCCGAGCTGCTGCTGGTCCGGCCGCCCGTCGAGGGTCTGCCGGGCCAGCAGGATCATCCCGGCGCACGAGCCGAAGGCGGGCATGCCCTCGGCGATCCGCGCTTTGAGCGGATCCAGCAGCTCGAACGTCTCGAGCAGCTTCGACATGGTGGTCGACTCGCCACCGGGCAGCACCAGACCGTCCACTTCGGACAGCTCGGCGGCCCGCCGCACGGGCACGGCCCGCGCGCCCGCTTCGGCCAGCATGGCGACGTGCTCCCGCACGGCACCCTGCATGGCGAGCACACCGACCACCGGCTCCGACGACACCCGACCTCCCGAAAGACCTTCCCACCAGCCTAGACGCACCGGCTCCCCGCCTTACCGGCAGGTCAGCCGGGGCATCACGCGTGACCGGAGAGGCCACACGCGTGATCGGGGAGGCATCACGCGTGATCAGAGGGGCATCAAGGCCGATGCCCCGCCAATCACGCTTGATGCCTCACCAATCACGGGTGATGCCTCTTTCCGCACGTCAGGGGATGCCGGCCAGCCTCAGCAGGGCCGCTGTTGCCGCGGCCGCGACGACCACCAGGACGAAGGGGGCCTTTCGCCAGGCGAGGACGCCGGCGACCAGGACGCCTGCCGGGCGGGCGAAGCCCGCGAAGCCGTGGCCCTCCGTCAACGCGCTGACCGCGACCAGCGCCGCCAGCAGCACCACTGCCGCCAGGGCCATCAGGCGCTCCGCCTTCGGGGACAGCTTCACCCTGGTGCGCAGGACCGGGCCCGCGAACCGGAACGCGAACGTCCCCAGCGCCAGCACCACCGTGCCGATCAGCAGTTCGCCCGCGTCCATCAGCCCACCTCCTGCAGCTCGGGTTCCTTCGCCGCGACGCCGGCCACCACGCCGGCCAGGGCGAGCAGCACCGGCAGCCCGGCGGGCAGGAACGGTGTCGCCACCAGCGCGACGACCACGCCGAGCAGCACCGGCAGCCGCGCCGCGCGGTCGCGCAGCGCGGGCAGCACCAGGGCCAGGAGCACCGCGGGGAAGGCGGCGTCGAGGCCGAAGACGTCGGTGTCGCCGATCGCCCGGCCGGCGAACGCGCCGGCCACCACGCCGAGGTTCCAGCAGGCGAACAGCCCGATCCCGCACGCCCAGAACGCCGCGCGACGGCGGTGGGCCTCGCGCTGGGCCAGCGCGAACGCGACCGATTCGTCGATCATCAGGTGGGTGCCGGCCAGCCGCGCCGTCCACCGGCGGCCCAGCACGTCGCCGATCGCGAAGCCGAACGGCAGGTGCCGGGCGTTGGCCAGCAGCCCGGCCAGCACCGCGGCGAACGGGTTGCCGCCCGCCGCCACGATCCCGATGAACATGAACTGCGACGCACCGGCGAACACCAGCAGCGACATCAGCACCGGCAGCCACAGCGGGAAGCCCGAGCTCACCGCGATGGCCCCGTAGGAAGCCCCCACGAGACAATCGGCGAGACAGACCAGGCCGACGTCGCGGGCGAGGCCCCGATCGAGTGTTCGCCATATCGAACGCATGTGTTCTATGGTGAACACGAGACCGGGTGTTCGTCAAGGCGAACGGACAGACCGATGGAGCGAACAGCCATGACCCAGGAAGCCACCGGCGCGCCACTGGAGATCATCGCGGCGTCCCTGCGCCGCGAACGCACGCGCGCCGGCCTGTCCCTGACCGAGGTCGCGCGCCGCGCCGGCCTGGCCAAGTCGACGCTGTCCCAGCTCGAGTCGGGCACCGGGAACCCGAGCGTCGAGACGCTGTGGGCCCTCGGCGTCGCCCTCGACGTGCCGTTTTCGCGGCTGGTCGAGCCGGAACGGCCGAAGGTCCGCGTGATCCGCGCCGGCAAGGGCCCGACGGTGTTCGCCGAGCACGCCGACTACGCGTGCACGCTGCTGTCGGCCTGTCCCCCGTCCGCGCGGCGGGACATGTACCTCATCCGCGCCGAACCGGGCACGCCGCGGCTGAGCGACCCCCACATGACCGGCGTGGTCGAGCACATCGTGCTGTGCGCGGGCCGCGCCCGGGTCGGTGTGCGGGAGGAACCGGAAGAGCTGCTCCCCGGCGACTACATCTCCTACCCCGGCGACGTCCCGCACATCTTCGAGGCCCTCGAGCCGGGCACCTACGGCGTCGAGATCTCGGAGTACGTCTAGCGCCGGACCGCCCGCCGGTAGGCACCCGGCGTGGTGCCCACCCGGTCGCGGAAGCGGCGGCGCAGGTTCACCGCCGAGACCAGGCCGACGCGGACGGCGACCGCCTCGACCGGCAGCTCGGTCTCGGCCAGCAGGGTGCGCGCCGCCACCACCCGCCGGGACAGCAGCCACTCGCCGGGGGTCGTGCCCAGGCGGTCGGCGAAACGCCGGGCGAGCGTGCGCGGGGAAACGTTCAGCCGCGCCGCCAGGTCCGCCACCGACAACGACGTCCCGAGCCGGCCCTCGGCCCACTCGAGGAGCCCGGCGAGGTCGTCGGCCGCCGGGTGGTGGCCGCCGTCGCGGTGCGGTGGCAGCACCATGTGCCGGGCGAGCCGGGCGGCGTACTCGGCGCCGTGGTCGCGCCGGACCAGGTGCAGGCACAGGTCGACCCCGGCCCCCGCGCCGGCGCTCGTGGCAACGTCACCGTGGTCGACGTACAGCGCCTCGGGATCGACGCGCACCCGCGGGAACTCACGCCGCAGCTGCTCGGCCCGCGCCCGGTGCGCGGTCGCCGAGCGGCCGTCCAGCAGGCCCGTGCGGGCGAGCGCGAAGACTCCCGAGCAGATCGAGACGAGCCGTGCGCCGCGGGCGTGGGCCTGCCGCAGGGCATCCCGGACGCGGGCGGGCAGCGGTTCTTCGACCGGCGCCCAGCCCGGGACGAGCACGGTGCCGGCGGACTCCAGGGCCGCGAGGCCGAGCGGCACGGCCATCGCGTACCCGGCCGACGTCGGCACCGGGCCGGGGTTTTCCGTGCACACCTCGAACTGGTAGTGCCGCGGCAGCCCGGCCCGCGCGGTGCCGAAGACCTCCGCGGCGACGCCGAGCTCGAACGTCGACTGCACCGGCCGCACCAGGGCCACCACGCGATGCATGGCAGGAAAGTACCCCACGCTGTCGCGTCCGGCGCTGTCCCGGAGCGGCCGCGCCCGGCACGGTGGGGCCATGCACCCGGAAATCCTCGCCCAAGCGGGCTACACGTCCGTGTCCGTCGCCGACGCCGGAGTCCGGGAGGTCTTCCCCGGCATCCGGCTGCGTCCACTGTGGACGGGCGCGACCGGCGCCCACGCCACCGTCCTGGAGATGGACCCGGGCACGTCCTGGCCACGGCGGGACGTCCACGAGCCCGGCCCGGAGGAGGTGTACGTGGTCGCCGGCACCTTCGAGGACGGCGCGCGCAGCTATCCGGCCGGGACGTTCCTGCACGCCCCGGCCGGGTCCTGGCACGTGCCCGCCAGCACCACCGGCTGCACGCTGTTCGTCTTCTACCCCGAGGGTTAGTACGTCACCAGCCGCGCTCGGCGAGGCGGTGCGGCTCCGGCAGCTCCTCGACGTTGATGCCGACCATCGCCTCGCCCAGGCCGCGCGAGACCTTGGCCAGGACGTCGGGGTCGTCGTAGAACGTCGTCGCCTTGACGATCGCCTCCGCGCGCTGGGCCGGGTTGCCGGACTTGAAGATGCCCGAGCCGACGAACACGCCCTCGGCGCCCAGCTGCATCATCATCGCCGCGTCGGCCGGGGTCGCGATGCCGCCCGCGGTGAACAGCACGACCGGCAGCTTCCCGGCTTCCGCCACCTCGCGGACGAGCTCGTACGGCGCCTGCAGCTCCTTCGCCGCGACGAACAGCTCGTCCTCCGGCAGGTTCTGCAGCCGCCGGATCTCCTGGCGGATCTTGCGCATGTGCGTGGTGGCGTTGGAGACGTCGCCGGTGCCGGCCTCGCCCTTGGAGCGGATCATCGCCGCGCCTTCGGTGATCCGGCGCAGGGCCTCGCCGAGGTTGGTCGCGCCGCAGACGAAGGGCACGGTGAACGCCCACTTGTCGATGTGGTTGGCGTAGTCGGCCGGGGTGAGGACCTCGGACTCGTCGACGTAGTCCACGCCGAGGGACTGCAGGACCTGCGCCTCGACGAAGTGGCCGATGCGGGCCTTCGCCATCACCGGGATCGAGACGGCCTCGATGATGCCGTCGATCAGGTCGGGGTCGCTCATCCGGGCGACGCCGCCCTGGGCGCGGATGTCGGCGGGCACGCGCTCCAGCGCCATCACCGCGACCGCGCCGGCGTCCTCGGCGATCTTGGCCTGCTCGGCGGTGACCACGTCCATGATCACGCCGCCCTTGAGCATCTCGGCCATGCCGCGCTTCACCTTGGCGGTGCCGGTGACGGACTGGACGGTGCCGCTGGAGGGGGCGGGCTGCTGCTCGGACACGACGAGGCCTTTCGACACGGATGGGGGGCTTACGAGTCCGAGGGTAGGTCGGCGGTGGACCCTTCAGGCAGGCCAGTACGCGGGTATCTCAGCAGTCCACTTCGCCGGTGCCCGCGACCAGGGCTTCCGCGAGCGCCGTCCGCGCGTAGAGCACGTGACGTCCGGCACGGTGCCCCTTGACCAGGCCCGCGGCCTTGAGGATGCCGAGGTGCTGCGACACCGCACCGGCGGTCAGCCGCGTCCGGCGGGCCAGTTCCGCGGTCGACGCCGGTGCGGCCAGTTCGGCCAGCAGCATCGCGCGGCCGCGGCCCACCACGGCGGCCAGCGCGCCCGGTGCGGTGGCGGTGCCGGTCTCCCAGAGCGTCGCGATGCCGCGCGGCGGGTAGCGCAGCACCGGCTGCCAGCGCGAGTCGGTCTTGGAGAACACCCGCGGCCAGACGAACGCCGAAGGCACCAGCACCAGGCCGCGCCCGTCGAGCGGCACGGCGGCGTGCAGGTGCCGGTGCGCCACCGTCAGCGTGCCGCCCTCCCAGCGGACCAGCGGGGTGAGGTCGGTGAACAGCTCGGCGGCCCCGCCCTGGGCCAGCAGCCGGGACCGGTGCAGCACGTCGGCCTCCAGCAGCGCCCGGATCCGGGGCCAGTCGGGGGCCAGCACGAGGTCCCAGTACTGCTCCATCAGGGCGGCCAGCCGTTCGAGGCCCGCCTCGGGGTCGCGGTGGAAGCGGCTCAGCACGGGCGAACGCGGCCCGGCCATCGCGTCCAGCTCGCGCCGGACCAGGCGGGCCGGCACGTCGCGCAGGTCGGCGAGTTCGTCGGCCAGCTCGGGCAGCGGCGTCGACGGCGTGCCGGCCAGGAAGCCGGGCAGGTGCCGCAGCGGCACGAGGTCGCGCAGCAGCCCGACGTCCAGGCCGGCGCCGTCGAGCGCCGCGGTGGCGCGCTTGACCCACGGCAGGTGCAGCGCGTGCTGCCCCGGGGCGTTCAGGACGCGGACGCTCGCCACGATCTCCCACGCCGGGGAGAACGCGAACCGGGTGTGCGCCAGGTCCTCGGTGGAGAAAGCCAGGTCGAGCACTACTGCCTCCTGCCGGCGGAATCCGGCGCAGTCTAGGACTCTCCCGTTTGGACAGTCGAGCCGGGCACCGAAAGCCCTTGCGGGAAGGCGAAAATTCCTCGCGGGTCATACTTCCGGGCGATCGCGCGCAGCCGCGGGAGGTTGCCGCCGTAGTACGCCTGCGCCCAGTCCGGCAGCTCGGGATCGAGGTAGTTGACGTACCCGGTGGTGCCGAATTCGGGCCCCAGCCCGTCGCGCGCCACGGCCACCGCCCGCCGGGCCTCGGCTTCGCCGCCGCGTTCCGGCTCCGCCCCGCGCAGGAACTGGAAACTGGCCAGGGCACTCCGGTGCGGGAACGCGGTTTCGCGGGCGCCGACACGGGCGATCGCGCCGCCGCCCGCGTCGATGATCGTGTCGACGCCGGGCGCCGAGAGCAGCACCTCGACGACCGCGGCCGGGTCGGGCGCGCGGCGCAGGAGCATCCGCGAAGTCCCGACGTAGGCGGCCCGGTCGATCGCCAGGCCGGGCCGGGACTCGCGGTCGTCGAACGACCGCATCGCGCTCAGGTGGTCCCGGACCTGCCGCCGCCGTCCGGCCGGCGGCGTGCCGACCCGGCGCACCAGGTCGTCGAGCAGGGTGTCCAGCTGCGCCGCCGGCCCGAGGAACGTGCCGCCGAGGTTCGCGTGGTCCGCGCCGAGGTTCATCCCGGACCAGAGTTCGTCCGGCATCGCGGGCTGCCAGTCCTGCCAGGCGGCGAACAACGCGGCCTGCGTCCCGGCCGGGAACTTGAGGTCGAAGGTGGCGACGTCGGTGAGCGGGACGGTCCGGAAGGTGAACCCGGTGACGATCCCGAAGTTGCCGCCGCCCCCGCCGCGCAGCGCCCAGAACAGGTCCGGCTCCGCCGCCCTCGACACCGTGCGCGCCCGGCCGTCGGCGGTGACTATCCGCGCCGCCTCGAGGTGGTCGCAGGTCAGTCCGTACTTCCGGTCGAGCACGCCGACGCCGCCGCCGAGGGTGAGCCCGGCGATGCCGACGGTGTCGCAGCTGCCCGCCGGCAACACCCGGCCGGCCGCCGCGAGCGCCGTCGCGATCGGGCCCAGCCGGGCGCCCGCCCCGATCACCGCGCGCCGGTCCGGGCGCACCTCGACGCCCGAGAACCGGCTGAGGTCCACCACGATCCCGCCGTCCACTGTGGAGTAGCCGGGGTAGCTGTGCCCGCCGCTGCGGGCGGCGATCGGCAGCCGGTGCCGGGCCGCGAAGCCGACCGCGGCCTGCACGTCCTCGACGCGGGCCGCGCCGACGACCGCGGCGGGCATCCGGGCGTCGTACATCGTGAAGTAGCCCTGCTTGGCCTCCGCGTAGCCCGGGTCGCCCGGCCGGAACAGCGGCCCGGCCAGCTGCCGGCGCAGCCGGGCCCAGTCGTCCGGCGGCGGCCACCCGCCCAGGCCCGCCACCGGTACCGCCCCGGAAATCCGCAGGAAAGTCCGCCTGTCCATGCCACTCCCTCCCCCGCCCCCGGGGCATTCGGCTGGTCCCGGGAGCCCTGCCTTGCCGTGACCAGGGTAACGGGTGTGTGATCGAGGACACATCCCGTACACCAGCCGTTCGCCGAGGAGTCGTCATGGCAGACAAACAGGCCAAGAACGCCGACACCGGGGCCGCCGTCGCTGTGGACGACCCCGCCAAGGTCCGCAACGTCGTGCTCGTCGGCCCGGCCGGGTCCGGGAAGACCACCCTCGCCGAAGCCCTGCTCGCCGCGTCCGGCACGGTGCCGCGGGCGGGTTCGGTGGTCGACGGCACGACGGTGTGCGACCACGACCCGGCGGCGGTCCGCCAGCAGCGCTCGGTCGGCCTTTCGGTCGCGCCGGTGCTGCACCAGGGCCACAAGATCAACCTGATCGACACGCCCGGGTACGCGGACTTCGTCGGGGAGCTGCGGGCCGGGCTGCGGGCGGCCGACGCGGCGCTGTTCGTCGTCAGCGCTTCCGAAGGCGTCGACGCGGCGACGGTCGCGGTGTGGGAGGAGTGCGCCGCGGTCGGGATGCCGCGCGCGGTCGTCGTCTCCCGGCTCGACCACCACCGGGCCGACGCGATGGCGGAGATCGCCGCCTGCCAGGCCGCGTTCGGCGCCGGCGTGCTGCCGCTGTACCTCCCGGCGGGCGACGGCCTGGTCGGGCTGATCACGCAGCGGTACTTCGACTACTCCGGCGGGCACCCGCCGAAGACCGGCGAGCCCGATCCGGCCGACCTGGCGCGGATGGCCGAGGCCCGCAACGAGCTGATCGAAGGGGTCATCGCCGAGAGCGAGGACGAGTCCCTGATGGACCGCTACCTCGCCGGCGAGGAGATCGCCGAGGCCACCCTGATCGCCGACCTCGAAACCGCCGTCGCGCGCGGTTCCTTCCACCCGGTCATCCCGGTGTGCTCGACCAGCGGGGTCGGGCTGGCCGAGGTGCTCGACGGCATCGTCCGCGCGTTCCCCTCCCCGCTGGAGCACCGGCCCCCCGACGTCACCACGCCGGACGGCGGCGAGCACCCCGCGATCACCGCCGACCCCGCGGGCCCCCTCGCCGCGGAGGTCGTCCGGACGGCGGTGGACTCCTACGTCGGCCGGGTGTCGCTCGTCCGGGTGTTCTCCGGCACGCTGCGTCCCGAGCGGCCGGTGCACGTGTCCGGGCACGGCCTGGCCGAGCGCGGCCACGAGGACCACGACGCCGACGAGCGCGTCGCGCACCTCTATTCGCCGCTCGGTTCCTCGCTGCGGGAGGTGCCCTACTGCGTCGCGGGCGACCTGTGCGCTTTGACGAAGGTCGGCTCGGCGGAGACCGGCGACACCGTCTCCTCCCCCGACGACCCGCTGCTCATGGAGCCCTGGGCGATGCCGGAGCCGTTGCTGCCGGTGGCCGTGGTCGCGAAGACCCGCAGCGACGAGGACACACTGGCCCGCAACCTGTCGCGGCTCGTCGCCGGCGACCCGACGCTGCGGCTGGACCGCAACGCCGAGACCGGCCAGCTGGTGCTGTGGTGCATGGGCGAGGCCCACGCCGACGTCGTGCTCTCGCGGCTGCGCGCGGGCGGCGCGGACGTCGACACCGAGCCGGTGAAGATCAGCCTGCGCTCGACGTTCGCCAAGCCGGCCAAGGGCCACGGGCGGCACGTGAAGCAGTCCGGCGGGCACGGCCAGTTCGCGGTGTGCGACATCGAGGTCGAGCCGCTGCCGCGCGGCAGCGGCTTCCAGTTCGTGGACAAGGTCGTCGGCGGCTCGGTGCCGCACCAGTTCATCCCGAGCGTGGAGAAGGGCGTGCGGGCCCAGCTGCAGCGCGGGCTGGCGGACGGCCACCCGGTGGTCGACGTCAAGGTGACCCTGGTGGACGGCAAGGCGCACAGCGTGGATTCGTCGGACGCGGCGTTCCAGACGGCGGGTGCGCTGGCCTTGCGGGAGGCGGCGGCGAACGGGCACATCACGATGCTGGAGCCCCTGGAGGAGGTGGCGATCCGGCTGCCGGACGAGCACCTCGGCACGGTCCTCGGCGACCTTTCGTCCCGCCGCGGCCGGGTCCTGGGCACGGAGGCCGGCGACGGCGGCCGGACGGTGATCCGGGCGGAGGTCCCCGCGACGGAACTGCTCCGCTACCTGATCGACCTGCGTTCGATGACCTCGGGCACGGCGACGTTCACCCGCCGCCACGCCCGCTTCGAGCCGATGCCGGAAGGAATGGCCGTCCACTGACCCGGTCGTGAGTGAGAAACAGTGTTTGCAGTCACCTGCCAGGGCCTCGGAGATGCTCATCGCGCGACGGGCGACGTGG
>NZ_JBEXKX010000094.1:0-20076 GCF_040609695.1 Amycolatopsis sp. NPDC004625 | reverse complement strand
TCCGCCCCCCGCGGGGGGGGGGGGGCGCCCCGCGGGCCTCGACCGCCTCGCGCGGGGTGTTGTGTTTAGTGGGGGTGAGCCCCCCCCACCCCCCCCACGACCGGTGTGGGTGCTCAGCCGAGGTTGTTGGTGCCGAAGGTGTCGCAGCGGGCCGGGTCGCCGGTCCGGAAGCCGGTGGTGAACCACTTCTTGCGCTGCGCGGACGTGCCGTGGGTGAACTTCGAGCGGTCGACCTGGCCGCCGCCGAGGTTCTCCTGGATGTAGTCGTCGCCGATGCGGGACGCGGTGTCCAGCGCGGAGTTGATGTCGTCCTGGGTGACGTCGGTGATCAGCGGCTTGCCGCTCTCGGTCGGCGTCGTCGAGGCGTGGTTGCCCCAGACGCCGGCGTAGCAGTCGGCCTGCAGTTCCAGGCGGACCGAACCGGACGTCGGGCCGGTGCCGGTGCCCTTGCGCGAGGTGCCGAGCAGGTTCTGCACGTGGTGGCCGTACTCGTGGGCGAGCACGTACGCCTCGGTGAAGAGGCCGCCCTGCGCGCCGAAGCGGGTCTTCAGCTCGTTGAAGAAGGACAGGTCGATGTAGACGTCGGAGTCGGCCGGGCAGTAGAACGGCCCGGTGTCGGAGGTCGCGCTGCCGCAGCCGGTGCGCACGCCGCCGTTGAAGAACTTCGTCGGGGCCTTCTGGTAGGTCGAGCCGGAGCGGGCGAACTGCTGCGTCCAGTAGTCCTGGACGGAGTTCACGATCGCGACGATCGCGCAATCGTGGTTCTTGTTGGCGTCCGCGCCGGTCTTGCACTCGCTCGAGAGCTTCGAGTTGTCGACCTGCTGGCCGGACCCGACGCTGCCGAGCCCGCCGCTCAGGCCGCTGCCGCCCGTGCTGACCCCGCCCAACTGGGACAGCACGAAGTAGATGATCAGGCCGACGACGCCGAGCCCGCCGCCGCCGAGCGCCACGCGGCCGCCGATCCCGCCGCCGCCTCCACCGCTTCCGCGCAGGTCCTGGACCTCGGAGGCGTCCAGACCGGCGTCGTCGTCGAATCTCACCCGCAAATGTTAACGAGCCTGGGTGCGGCCGTCGCGCTGACGGGCGCACCCAGGCTTGTACCGAGGTATGTCTTCTGTCGAGCGGTCGGCCGCTTCCGGGGCCGGCGTTCAGGCGCTGTCGTCACGGCTTCCGAGGCCGTGACCGGATCCAGGCCCGACCGACGCCGTATGCGTGAACGCATGGAAGCCCGCTCAGTAGCTGTTCACAGTCGCGACCAGCCCGGTAGATGTCCGTTCCGATCGCGGGGACGCAGCTGGCGGTCAACCGCGAGGATCACCCACCACGCAACCACCTGACCTCTCCTGGCGGAGAGCCGCGCCGTCTACCCTGACCGACCGTCCACCGACAAGCAGAATGCGCCTTTCCCGGCCGAGTCTCAACCTTTTCGTAACCCCACCTTCGGGCGATGTTGCGACGACATTTTCACCGGCACCGAATCGGCGTCGGATCGCGCGGTCCGTTGATCAGCGTTCTACGCTGTCTTATGACCGAGGAGCGGCCTGTGCGTTGGTTGGACGAAGCCGAGATGGCGGCGTGGCGCTCCTACATCGTGGCGACCCTCCTGCTGCGGCAGCGCCTGCACCGCGAGCTGGCCGAACGGCACGAGGTGTCGCTGACCGACTACGAAGTGCTCGTCTGCCTGCAGATGCAGCCCGGCCACCGGATGCGGATGTCCGAGCTGGCGGTGTTCATGGGGTCGACGAAGAGCAAGCTTTCGCACCAGGTCGCCAAACTGGAGGCGGCCGGCCTGGTCCGGCGGGCGCGCGACCCGGAGGACAAGCGCGGCGTGATCACGGAGGCGACCGACGAGGGCATGGCCCTGCTGGAGAAGGCCGCGCCGACGCACGTGGAGGGCGTCCGCGAGCACCTCATCGACCTGCTGACCCCCGAGGAGCAGGCGACGATCGCCGAGGCGTTCGAGCGCGTGCAGGCACACCTGCTGGAGGCGGAAGGCTGAACCCGGGCGCCGGAAGCGCCCGGGTGCTCAGTGCGGTAGCGGTGGGATTCGAACCCACGGAGAGGTTGCCCCCTCGCATGTTTTCAAGACATGTTCCTTCGGCCGCTCGGACACGCTACCCCTGCCCACGAGGGTAGCCGACGCCCTCCGCGGCCCCCTTGGCCAGGGAGTCTGCCGTTCGGGCCACGCGCCCGGTCCCGGTCAGCGTGCGGGCCCCCTCAGCGCCAGCTCAACGTGAGCGCCGCGCCCTGCGCGCGGCCCGCCTCCGCGGCCGGAGTACGCGTCGCCGGGTCCAGCGGGTTCTCGCCGACCGCTGCCTTCGACGCCTCGTCCGGCGTGATCAACGTGACCTCCGCCCCGCCCGCGCGCAGGTCGTCCAGCACCTCCAGCAGCGGCTTCTCCATCGGCAGCGGTGCGTCCGCGCCCAGCGGCGAAACCACCGTCACCCGGCTGAACCCCCGCGCGTAGTCCGCGTTCTCCGCCGATCGCACCCCGCCGTCCACGTACGCGCGGCCTTCAATCGTCACCGCCGGCCAGACGCCCGGGACCGCGCAGCTCGCCGCCACCGCGTCGACCAGCGAAACCCCGGACTCGCGGTCGAACCGGCGGGGCTCGCCGGTCTCCGCGTCGACCGCCACGATCACCAGGCGCTGCGCCGGCCACTCGTGCACCGGCAGGCGCGCCGCGATCACCGCGCGGCGCTCCGCTTCCGGCACCGTTTCGGCCGCCAAAGCCAGCTTCCCGACCGCGCGCCGCACCTCGGCCGGGTCGGTCGCGCCGGTCACCGCGCCGCCGAAGTCGGCGGCGAACTTCTCGAAGTCGATCTCGGCCGGGATCTCCGCCGTCTGGAGCGCCGGGTCCGCCTGGCGCGCGTACAGCTCCGCCAGCGGACGGCCGCTCGTCACCTGCGCGGCCACCACCGACCCCGCCGACGTCCCGACGAGCAGGTCCGCGCCCGTCAGGTCCTGGCCGTGCTCGGCCAGCCCCGCCAGCAGCCCCGTCGTCCACGCGATCCCGGCGACTCCGCCGCCACCCAAAACCAAAGCCTGTCCACCCATGCCGCCAGCCTAACGAGGGGGTCCGACAGTTTCCGGCCGTCGCAGGTGGGCCGGCTCAGGGCTGGCGCAGGGCCTTCGCGGCGATCCGTGCCCGCACCTCGGGCCGGCGCAGCGGCGGCACGGTCGCCGGCGGCTGGCGGCGCTCCGGCAGCTGCTCCAGCAGGCGGGTGGTGATCTCCGTGATCTCGGCGACCGCGGCCTCGAAGGGCTCGCGCGTGGCGTCCGAAAGCGTCTGCACGCCCGTCACCTTGCGGACGTACTGGCGGGCCGCGGCCTCGATCTCCTCGCCCGTCGCGGCCGGCTGAAGTCCCCGCAGGGTGGTGATGTTTCGGCACATGCCGCCCAGGGTACGTCGCTGCGGAGCTCTCGATCACACGGTCGGGTAGGGCCGGGCCGCCGTCGTTGACGCCCGGACCAGCGCTGGGCAATGTCGGGGTAGTGCCTCTCAGACCGCGTCCCTTCCGCTCCGCCCGCGCCGAACCCGGCACCCTCGAAGACGACCTCCCGGAAACCCCGATCCCCGAGCAGGCGTGGCCCCGCGTGCGGGCCGACGAGCTGGTCACCCTCGTGGCACACGTCTTCGCCGCGCACGGCCTCCCCGAAGCCCGCGCCCGCATCGCGGCCGAGGCCCTCTGCCACGGCGATCTGACCGGCTCGCCCGGGACCGGTGTCGCCGACCTGACCCGCGTGCACCTGCCGATGCTGGAGGAGGGGCTCGTCGTCCCGCACGCCGAGCCGCTGATGATCGCCGACCGCGGGGCCGCCGCGCTGATCGACTACCGCCGCGCGCCCGGGCTGTGGGCGGTCGGCGACGCGATGGACCGGGCGGTGACGCGGGCCGGCCGCTTCGGCGTCGGGCTCGTGTCGATGCGGGGGATCGGGCCGTTCGGCCGCGCCGGGCACCACGCCGCGCGGGCGCTGCCGCACGCGATGATCGGGCTGGTGCTCGCCGCGGGCGGCGAACCCGGCCGTCCGATGAACCCGCTCGGCATGGCGGCGCCCGGCGGGGCGTACCCGGAGTTCGTCTTCGACATGGACCGCCCGGGCTCCGAAGCCGCCGGGCTGACGCTGCTGGTCGAGGTCCTCGCCGGCGTGCTGTCGGGCGTCGCCGACCACGAGCACGACACCGGCTTGCTGGTGCTGGCGATCGCACCGACGACGTTGCGCAGCGCCGACGGCTTCTACCGCGCCGCGAGCGCGTTGTTCGGCAGCATGCTGGGCTGGGACGGCGGCGCACCGATCCGCTACCCGGGCTGGCGCGAGGCCCAGCACCTCGAGCAGTGCCGGGCCCTCGGCGTGCCCCTCGCGGGGCCGGTCCGCCGCGAGCTGGACGCCCTCGCGGCGTCACTCGGCCTGCCGCCGCTGACCAGCGTCGGTTAGTGGACCAGGACGACCTTGCCGCGGTCCGGGCCCACCGCCACGACGTCGCCGTCGGTCAGCTGGCGGCCGCGGCGGGTCTCCACCTCGCCGTTGACCGTGACCTCTTCCGCGTCGATCAGGTCCTTGGCGTGGGAGCCGTCCTCGGCCAGGCCGGCCAGCTTGAGGAACTGGCCGAGCCGGATCGGCTCTCCGGTGATGGGTACGTCGACGGGCTCGCTCATGCCCCGCATCATGCCGCGTCAGGTGCTGGCGGTCGTCTGCCGGTAGAGCGCGAGCACGTCCGTGTCGAAGTAGCTCGAGTACGACGTGTCGGCGTCGTCGCCGCCGTACTCGAAGCCGCCGATGACGCCGACGACCGTGCCGAGCTTGGTGTTCGGGTTCTGCTGGGTCACCCACGGGCCGCCGCTGGTGCCGGTCGGGAAGCCCGCGCAGTCCACGCGCAGCTGGAAGGTGTCCTGCTTGCTGGTGGTGTTCTGGCAGACCGCGGGCACCTCGGAGTCGTCCGGGTAGCCGGTGAGCGTGATCGACTGCTCGAACGCGGTCCCGGTGGCCAGCAGGTTCGCGCCGACCAGGCTTTCGAGCGACTTCGTGGCGCCCGCCTGGTGCGCGGTGGCGAAGCCGACGTCGAGGTCCGGGTCCGACGACGAGCTCCAGCCGGCCGCGACGCGCTCGTCGGACACCGTCCAGTAGCCGAACGGCGCGATCCCGTCGTGGTAGGCGGGCGCGAAGGTGATGCCGCTGATGTAGCCGCCGCCTTCGCCGTCGTGGATGCAGTGGGCCGCGGTCAGCAGCACGTCGCCCTGCTCGCTGTGCACGACGCTGGCCGTGCAGTAGTGCGCCCCTTCGACGAAGAGCGCGCCGACCGCCGGGCTCGACACCTTGGGCAGGTCACGCGCCGGGGCGGCCTCGACCGTCGCCGTCTCCGGCGTCGTCGCTTCCGCGGGCCGCAGCTGCTGGACGGCTTTGGCGACCACGACGCAGGTCACGCCGAGCAGGACGATCGCGGCGAGGGTGAGCAGAACGGCCGGCCGCCGCACGTGCATCGCCTCCTCGTCCCGGGTCGGTTCCGACCACATCACCATAGGACGACGGATCGGCACAATGAGAACACCCACAGCAAGCTCACAGCCGCTAGCATTTGCTACTCAGGAGTAACCCGAGCGAGGCGGGAGGGCCGATGAAGCGGTTCGCGGACAAGGTCGTGGTGATCACCGGAGCGGGCTCGGGCATCGGCCGGGCCCTGGCCTGCGAGTTCGCCCGGCGGGGCGCGCGGGTCGCGCTCTCCGACGTCGTGACCGCGAACGCCGAAGAGACCGCGAAGCTGGCCGGCGGCAACGCCCGCGCGTACACCTTGGACGTCGCCGACCGCGCCGCCGTGCTCGCGCACGCCGACGAGGTGGCCGACGAGCACGGCCGCGTCAACGTCGTCGTGAACAACGCGGGCGTCGCGCTCGGCGCGACCGTCGAGGAGATGACGTTCGAGGACTACGACTGGCTGATGGGCGTCAACCTCGGCGGCGTCGTGAACGGCACGAAAGCGTTCCTGCCGCACCTGATCGCGTCCGGCGACGGGCACGTCGTCAACATTTCCAGCGTGTTCGGTTTCGTCGGCGTGCCGACGCAGAGCGCGTACAACGCGGCGAAGTTCGCCGTCCGCGGATTCACCGAAGCACTGCGCGAAGAAATGCTCATCGCTCGCCACCCGGTCGCGGTGAGCTGCGTGCACCCCGGCGGGATCAAGACGAACATCGTGCGTAACGCGCGGAGCATCGCCGACGACCAGGAGAAGGCCGCACAGGGATTCGAGCGGATCGCCCACACCACACCGGAGAAGGCGGCGCAGACGATCCTCCGCGGTATCGAGCGGAAGTCGGCGCGGATCCTGATCGGACCGGACGCCTACGTCATCGACGCCATTCCGCGGGTGCTCGGCTCGGCCTACCAGCGGCCGCTGGCGGCGCTCGCGCGGCTCGGGCTGAAGCAGATGGACGGCTGACCTTCACTCAATGGAGTTGCGTTTCGGACAGGACCGTCCGAAATGGTCCAGAATGCGTGAGGTCCGCGAGCCCCGTCCCGGAGGTCCCCGATGCTTCGCACCGCACCACGCAGTGCGACCCGTTCGTCCAGCGACCGCACCGCGGTGGAACTGCTGGACCGCACCGGCATCGTCGCGGCGAGCCTGCCCCGGCGCCGCCGCACCGAAGACGAAACCCCGGCCGTCGCACCGATCTACACCCGGCCGCCGGTGTGCGACCAGGACCTGCGCCCGAAGTCGGTGGTGATCCGGCGGCGGGCCCGCACCTGGCTCGGCGGCGGGGCCGCGGTGCTGCTCGTCGCGGCCGGCTGGCTGGGCGGCGGGCTGTTCACCGGCAGCATGTTCGGCCCGGCGCCGGACGGTGACGCCGCCTCCCTGGACACGCGCCCGGCCGTCGCCGCGGCGCCCGCGCCGGAGCCGCAGCCGCTCGCCCCGCAGGCGCCGGTCGTCGTCACGCCGGCGCCGAAGACGGTGTACGTGCCGGTGCCCGCGAAGCCGGCGCCGAAACAGGTGCAGGCGCAGGCGAAACCGCAGCCCAAGAAGCAGCCGGTGCCGGACGACGGCACCGAGGCCCGGGTCGACTTGCCGACGTCGTCGGCGCCGCCGACCACCAACCCGATCCAGGCCTGGGTCAACGTCGCCGAGAGCATGATGCAGCGCTACGGCGGCCGCTGACCCTCAGGCGCCGGACCAGCGGTATTCGTGCTCTGGGCGGCCGGTGGCGCCGTAGCGCAGCCGCATCTGGACCGTCCCCGACTCGGCCAGCGCGGTGAGGTACCGCTGGGCCGTCGCCCGGGCCATGCCGAGCTCGCCGGCGACCTCCGCCGCCGACAGCGGACGTCCGGCCCGGCGCAGCTGCTCCGAAACCAGCCGGGACGTCGCCGTCGACTGGCCCTTGGGTGCGGACGTGCGGTCCTGGTCGTGCAGCACGCGGTACGCGCGGTCGACGTCGTCCTGGGCCAGCGCCCGGTCTTCGCCGAGCAGGCCGCGGAACCGCGCGTACGACGTCAGGCGTTCCGCGAGCTGGCGGGTGGTGAACGGCTTGATCAGGTAGTTCAGCGCGCCCGCCCGGATCGCCGCGGCGACCGACGCGCTGTCGGTCGCCGCGGACAGCACGATCGTGTCCGTCTGCAGCTCCGGGAGCACCACGAGACCGGACTCGTCGGGCAGGTAGACGTCGAGCAGGACGAGGTCCGGCGAGAGCTCGCGCACGCGGGCCCGGGCCTCGGCGGCGGTGTGCGCGGTGCCGACCACCGCGAACCCGGCCACCTCCTCGACGAACCCGGCGTGCACGCCGGCGACCCGGAAGTCGTCGTCCACGATCAGCGTGCGGATCATCCGTCCTCCGTCAGCATTCCGGGCAGTTTGGCGACGAACAGCGCGCCCGTCTCGCCTTCGCCGGGGTCGGCCAGCCAGACGTCGCCGCCGCGGGCGCGGGCGGCCTGCCGGGCGAGCGCCAGGCCCAGGCCGTGGCCGGGCGCGATCTTCGTCGAGACGCCTTCGTCGAACAACGTCCGCCGCAGGTCTTCGGGCACGCCGGGGCCACTGTCCACAACGGACACGTGCAGGGTGCCCTCCTCGGCGAGCAGGCCGACTTCGACCGTCGCCGGCCGCCGCGGGCCCATCCGCGCGGCGTGCAGGGCGTTGTCGACGAGGTTGCCGATCACGGTGTTCGCGGCGATCGGGTCGGTCACCGTCGTGGGCACCCAGGAGTCTTCGGCGAGCTTGAGCGCGAGGCCCTTTTCCTGCGCCTGCTCGGTTTTCGCGACGAGCAGCGCCTGCAGGTAGGGGTCGGCGACGGCGGCGCCCAGCTCGCTCGGCCGCGCCGACGACGAGTCCGTCAGCGTCTGCAGGTACTCGACGGCCTCGGTGTGGTGGCCGAGCTGCAGCAGCCCGTAGAGCGTGTGGAGGCGGTTGGCGAACTCGTGCCGCTGCGCGCGCAGGCCGTCGGACAGCGCGCGGATGCCGTCGAGCTCGCGGGTCAGCGTGTCGAGGTCGGTGCGGTCGCGGAAGGTCAGCACGGTGCCGATGTCCCGGTCGTCCAGCCGGACCGCCCGGGAATTGATCACCAGCACGCGGTTTCCCGCCACCGCAAGGAGGTTGTCGACCGGGCGGCCTTCGGCGACGGCCTTGTTCAGCCGCGGGCTGAGCTCCAGTTCGGACATCGTCGCACCGATCGGGAGTTCGGTGCCGAGCAGGCGTTCGGCCTCGGTGTTGCGCACCGAGACACGCTTCGCGTCGTCGACGGCCAGGACGCCTTCGCCGATGCCGTGCAGCACGGCTTCGCGCTCGTAAAGCAGCTCGGTGAGCTCGTGCGGTTCGAGGCCGTGCGTGACGCGCCGCAGCCGCCGGTTCAGCAGCGCCGACGCGCCCGCGCCGAGCAGGAGCGCGCCGCCGGCGAACAGCAGCGTGATCACCAGGAGCTGGTTGAACGCGCCGATCGGCTGGGCCACCTCGAACCCCACGCTCACCTCGCCGACCACCCGGCCCCGGTTGGCGGTCCAGATCGGCGTCTTGCTGCGCACGGACAACCCGAGCGTCCCGCTCTGCACCGCGCTGACCTCGTCGAACCCGGCGAGGGCACGGTCCGGCGGCGTGCTGACCGGCTTGCCGATTTCGCTCGGCGTCGGATGGGCGAGCCGGATGCCCTTGTCGTCGGTGATCACCACGAACAAGGCGTCGTTGGCCGTGGTGACGGCCAGCGCGCGTTCCTCGAGCGCCCCGCCGGGGAGCTTCGCGGCGGCGTTCGTGACGACGACGGGGTCCGCCGCCACGGACTTCGCGATGGCCAGGGCGCGCTGCCCGTACTGCTCGGTGAGGGTCGAACGCAGCAGCACGCTGACCAGGGCGACCCCGAGTCCCACGACCAAGGCGACCACGCCGATCTGCAGCAGCAGCACCTGCCGGCTGAACCGCATGCGCGGGAAGAGCGCCCACTTTGGCATGGCGGGGACCATACCCCCTGGTCAGCGCCGTGCGCTAAATGAGCAAAACATTCAGAACGCGCAGCGGCGACGCAGAACGTCGACAAGCTTCACCTCGGCGCCACGCGTACTTAACGTCCTTCCCCAACGTGACCCCCACCACGTGACGAAGGAGTCACCTCCCCATGGTTCCCCCACTGATCGAACTCACCGGAGCCACCAAACGGTTCCCGAGCGGGTCCGGTTCCGTGCACACGGCCGTCCGCGACCTGACCATGACCGTGCAGCCCGGCGAGTTCGTCGCCGTCGTCGGCCCGACCGGCTGCGGCAAGTCGACGACGCTCTCGCTGGTCTCCGGGCTGCAGCCGCCGTCCGCCGGCCGGGTGCGGGTGAACGGCGAGGACGTGAAGTCCATTCCGGACGGTGTCGGCTACATGTTCCAGACCGACGCGGTGATGCCGTGGCGTTCGGTGCTCGACAACGTCGCCTCCGGCCCGCGGTTCCGCGGTGCGTCCAAGGCCGAGGCCCGCGCGCAGGCCGTCGACTGGATCGCCCGCGTCGGGCTCGCCGGGTTCGAGAAGTACTACCCGCACCAGCTCTCCGGTGGCATGCGCAAGCGCGTCGCGCTGGCCCAGACGCTGGTCACCAAGCCGAAGATCCTGCTGATGGACGAGCCGTTCTCGGCCCTGGACGTCCAGACGCGGGCGCTGATGCAGGACGAGCTGCTGCGGCTGTGGTCCGGTTCGGGGGCCGCGGTGATCTTCGTGACGCACGACCTCGACGAGGCCATCGCGCTCTCGGACAAGGTCGTCGTGCTGACGACGTCGCCGGCCACCGTGAAGGACGTCTTCGAGATCCCGCTGGAACGGCCGCGGAAGGTGGAGGACCTGCGGCTGACCGAGGACTTCCGCAAGCTCTACGCCGACATCTGGGAATCACTGCGCAGCGAGGTCGACAAGGCCCGCGAGAAGGGAGCGAGCAATGTCGCTTGAGACCCCCGCGGCGCCGGCCGCGTCCCTCCCGGTGCTGGAAACCGAGCAGGACATCCTGACCCGCGCGAAGCGGGCGTCGTCGCGGCGCAAGCGCAACACCTGGCTGCTGCGGCTGGCGCTGGTCGTCGTCTGGCTGGGCAGCTGGGAGCTGACCGCGACCTACTGGATCGACCCGTTCTTCTACTCGAAGCCGTCGCGCATCTGGCAGCGGCTGGTCGAGTGGGTCACCAGCGGCACCGACTTCGGCTCGCTCTGGTACCAGCTGTGGGTCACCGTCGAAGAGGCGTTGGTCGGCTTCGCGATCGGTGCGGTCGCCGGCGTGATCTTCGGCGTGATCCTGGGCCGCAGCCAGTACCTGGCCGACGTGCTCGCGCCGTTCATCAAGGCCGCCAACGCGGTCCCGCGCATCGTGCTCGCCTCGCTGTTCGTCATCTGGTTCGGCCTCGGGCTGGCGTCGAAGGTCGCCACCGTCGTCGTGCTGGTGTTCTTCGTGGTGTTCTTCAACGCCTTCACCGGCGCCCGCGAGGTGGACCGCAACCTGATCGACAACGCGCGGATCCTCGGCGCGGGCCGGATGCAGGTGATCAAGGCGATCGTGCTGCCGAGCGCGACGTCGTGGATCCTCTCGTCGCTGCACACCGCGTTCGGCTTCGCGCTGATCGGCGCGGTCGTCGGCGAGTACGCCGGGTCCAAGGCCGGCATCGGCTTCCTGATCTCGAACGCGCAGGGCACGTTCGACTCCGCGGGCATCTACGCCGCGATGATCATCATCACCGTCGTCGCCCTGGTCGCCGAGTGGGGCATCGGGAACCTCGAGAACCGGCTGCTGCGGTGGCGGCCGTCGATGTCCACCTCCAGCCAGACCGTCATCTGAGCCACTGAAAGGACCGAATCGATGAGGATTCGCCGGATCGCCGCCGCGGTCACCGCGCTGACCGTGGTGGCCGGGCTGACCACCGCGTGCCAGGACTCCCGCGTCGCCGCCACGGGCGAAGGGGGCAAACCCAAGGTCACGATCATGGTCGGTGGCCTGGAAAAGGTCATCTACCTGCCCGCGATGCTGACCCAGCAGCTCGGCAACTTCGCCGCGCAGGGCATCGACGTCGAGCTGCAGAGCGAGCAGTCGGGCGCCAACGCCGAGACCGCGCTCGTGGCCGGGCAGGTGCAGGGCGTGGTCGGGTTCTACGACCACACGATCGACCTGCAGGCCAAGGACCAGTGCATCAAGAGCGTCGTGCAGCTGGCCAACATCCCGGGTGAGGCCGAGGTCGTCGGCACCGCGCACGCCGACCAGATCAAGAGCTCGGCCGACTTCAAGGGCAAGAAGCTGGGCGTGACGTCGCTCGGGTCGTCCACCGACTTCCTGACGAAGGCGCTGGCGGCCAAGGCGGGCGTCGGGGCCGACCAGTACACGCCGGTGAAGGTCGGCGCCGGGCAGACGTTCATCGCGAGCCTGGACAACGGCGGCATCGACGGCGGCATGACGACCGACCCGACGATCGCCCAGCTGACCAACACGGGCAAGGCGAAGGTGCTGTACGACCTGCGGACGGAAGCGGGCACGAAGGCCGCGCTGGGCGGCCTGTACCCGGCGTCGTCGCTGTACATGAGCTGCGACTTCGTGGACCGCAACAAGGACGCCGTGCAGAAGCTGGCGAACGCGTTCGTGGCCACGCTGCAGTGGATCGGGCAGCACAGCCCGGAGGAGATCGCGGCGAAGATGCCGCCGTCCTACAGCGGTGGCGACAAGGCGCTGTACATCAAGTCCGTCAAGGACAGCATCGGGATGTTCAACAAGGACGGCAAGATGGACGCCGCCGGCGCGAAGAACGTGCTCGAGGTGCTTTCGAGTTTTTCGAAGAACGTGCAGCCGAAGAAGGATTCGATCGACCTGTCGAAGACTTACACGACCGAGTTCGTCGACGCGGCCGCGAAACAGGGCTGATGGCCCCGCTCACCTGACCGGGCGGTAGGTGAGCGAAATGGACCCGTAAAGGCCTCTTTCCCCCGCGGAGGCCTTTACGGGTCTTTTCGGACAACAGGAAGACCATGCGAAAGTAGCTACCTTCTTTTTCGCATTGCTCCAACACTTGGGGAACGGTTTTCCCGGTCCCCATCGGTGAACGGAGTCCCCGCATGTCCAGAATCCTTTCGTCGCGTCCTGTCCGCGTCCTCACGGCCGTTGCCGCGGCGGCCGCCGGCTTGGCTGTCTCCGGCACCGCGCACGCGGCTGTCGAGTACGGGTCGCACTTCCACGGCCACCAGTTCTCCGGCGGCAACTGGGGCGGCTACGTCAGTTTCGGCAGCTTCACCACGGCGACGGCGAGCTGGACCGAGCCGTCGGTGACGTGCAACTCGACGAACGACCTGTTCGCCCCCTGGGTCGGCATCGACGGCGACGGATCGTCCACAGTGGAGCAGACGGGTGTCGAGACGGACTGCTCCAGCGGCCGCCCGGTGTATTCGGCCTGGTACGAGATGTACCCGGCGGCCCCGGTGTACTACAGCGTGTCGGTGAGCGCGGGCGACCACATCACGGCCACGGTCACCCGCACGGCGGCCAACACCTACCGCCTGGACCTGTCGGACACGACCAAGGGCTGGTCCAAGACGACCACGAAGTCCCTGACGTCGAGGCACGCGTCCGCGGAGGCGATCATCGAGTCCCCCACGGACTCGTACCCGTCGATCTCGGGCGGCGTGAAGTTCACCGGGGTGAAGTTCAACGGCACGAACCTGGCCTCGACGAGCCCGTCGGGCCTGAACGCGGACGACCGCGGCACCTACACGTGGATCCCGGGCGCCATCGGCTCCGACGGCCAGAGCTTCACCATTTCGCGCCACTGAGTCATTTCGAGCAGCGTCACTTCAGGTTGTTGATCGCCCAGGCGACCACCATCACCGCCAGCACCAGCGACACGACCGCCTGCAGCATCATCGTCATCTTCGCCCAGATCCGCAGGGGCATGACGTCGGTGGGGCTGAAGGCGGCCGCGTTGGTGAACGAAAAGTACAGGTAGTCCAAATAGGACGGCTCCCAGTCCTGGTGCGCCAGGCCCGGGTCGGCCATCTGCGGGAACTGCAGGTCGGGGTGCTCGGCCTGGCCCGCGGCTCGCCGGCTCGGGCCGCCGCGGTCGAACTCCCAGTACCAGAGGGAAAACGCCACGATGTTCGTCCAGTACACGATGCCGCCGGTGACCAGGACCGCGCCCGCGCGGTCGCCGATCGTCCCGGTTGCGATGTCGTAGACCAGGGACACCGCGGAGAACGCGTTGACCGCCGTCACGGTCGCGACGAGCAGCAGCGAAATCACCCGCTCGATCGCGCTGAACTGGGTCATCCGGCCCGGGTTGGCCAGCAGCAGCGCGACGACGAGCAACCCCGACACCGCGGGCAGCAGCCACCACGGGTTCAGCGCCATGTCGTCGGGCAGGACGACCTGCAGCACGAGCGTGGCGACGACGACGCCCATCGCGGGCCAGCGGGTCTCGCCGGAGGTTCGCCGGCGCCAGGCGGGAAGGGCCTCTTCGGTCACCGGCTCACGTTAGGTCGCCTCCGGCCGGCGCGCCAACGCTCACCGCGCCCGGCAGTTTGCGGGCCACGTCCGTCCGCGACCGCGCGCCCAGCTTGCGCAGCACCTTCGCCACGTGCTGCTCGACTGTCCGCGGCGACAGGAACAGCCCGTCCGCTATCTCCCGGTTCGTCCGGCCCTCCGCCAGCATCCGGGCCACTTCGCGCTCCCGCGGCGACAGCTCGCTCCCGTACCCACGACGTCCGCGTTGCGAAGGGGCCCAGGCGCCGTGCTCGCGCAGCTGGTGACGGCAGCGTCCGGCGTCGCGGGTCGCGCCGAGCTGTTCGTACGCCTCGGCCGCCGCGGTCAGCTCGTCGACGGCGGTCCGGTTGCCCGCCGCCAGGCGGCACATCGACGCGCGCTCGCGCATGGCCGTCGCCGGGTAGGGCATCGGCAGGGCCGCGTAGCCGGCCGTGGCCTCGTCGAACAGCGTCGCCGCGGCCAGGTGCTTGGCCCGGGCCTCCAGCAGCACCGCCCGGCCGGCCACCAGCGCGGCCGTGGCGACCGGCGCGTCCCGGCCTTCGATGCCGCGCGCGAACGCCTCGACGACGTTGTCGGCTTCCGGCCAGCGTCCGGCGCGCGCGTACGCCTGCGCCGCCGCCGGGACCAGCGCCGCCGCCCAGCTCCAGACGCCCTTGCGGCCGGCCGCGGCCACCGCCGTGTCGGCCGCCGCGCACGCGCCCTCGACGTCGTCGGTCGCGAGCAGCACCGAGATCAGCACCCCGGCGGCCGAGAGCACCACCGGGATCGGGCCGCGGTCCGGCGCGTGCACGCTCGCCGCGGCCAGGTGCCGCTGCGCGGCGGCGAACTCGCCGCGCACGGCCGCGAGCCCGCCCAGCACCAGCGACGACTCCATGACGATCGGGCCGAGTTCCGGGTAGCTGTCCCGCAGCTGCTCGGCGGCTTCGGCGAGGCCGGTCCAGCGGCCGCGCACCCAGTCCAGCCGGACGCGGGTGCCCTGGATCAGGCCGATCGCGTACAGCGCGCCGGCGTCGGTCGCGCGCCGGACGCCCTCGGTGACCAGGCGTTCCGCGCGGTCGAGGTGCCCGGCCCAGGACTGCCCGTCCGCGAGGTTGCACCACAGCCGGGCCAGCTGGACGCGCTCGGCGACCGTGCCGACGGTGTCCGACAGCGCTTCGAACTCCGTCCAGGCCGAGCCGTCGCCGACGTGCGACGCGGCCGCGATGCGGTCGGCGGTCAGCGCGAGCCGCAGCTCCGGGTCGTCGAGCCGCTCGTACACCTCACCCGCGCGGGCGCGCCAGGCTTCGTGCCACGCCAGCGGCGTCAGCCCGTCGATCGGCTGGGCCAGCAGGGTGATCCCGCGCGCGGCGAGGTCCGGCCGGTCGGTCAGCTCGCCGACCGCGCGTTCGACCTCGAGCCGGCCACGGCCGAGGCCGCCGATGGTCCGGACCAGCAGCATCCCGACGCTGAGCCGGATCGACCCGCGGACCGACGGCGGCAGGGTCACCTCTTCGAGGACGCGCTGCAGCGTGCCGAGCACGTCGGGGCGGAACCCGCGCAGCGCGACCTGGCTCAGCTTGCCCGCCACCCGCCCGATGTCGGCCTGCGCCGGGCCGGGTTCGGCGAGCACGGACTGCAGCAGGTCGATCGCGCGGGACGTCTCGCCGCGGGTGATCGCCTCGTCGGCGGCGGCTTCGGCGTAGTGCCGCCACTGGTCGACGCGGCCGGCCGCGCGCGAGTGCCGGGCCAGCAGGGTGAGCGGCGGCGACGGCTGCGCGGCGAGCACGCGGATCGCCTGCGCGTGCAGCAACGCGCGTTCGGGGCCGGTCACGGTGTCGTAGACCGCCTTGCGCGCGAGCGGGTGCCGGAAGCCGTACCGGCCGTCGCCGACTTCGCCGAGCACGCCGCCGGAGAGGGCGGCGAGCAGCGCGCTGCGCAGGGTGTCGTCGGTGAGCCCGGCCAGCTCGCCGAGTACGGCGGCTTCGGCGGCGACACCGAGCACCGCGGCGGCGCCGGCCAGCCGGACGGCGTGTTCGGGCAGCGCGGCCAGCCGTTCGGTGACGGCTTCCCGCAGCAGCACCGGGACTTCGAGGTTCTCCAGCAACCGGTCCGAGAGCACTTCGCCGACCGGCAGCCGGTCGGCCGCTTCCTTCAGGGCCCGCAGCGTTTCTTCGGCGACGAACGGGATCCCGGCGGTGCACTCGTGCAGCTTCGCCGCGAATTCGTCGGTGACGCGGGGCAGGTCGAGGATCTCGGCGGCCAGCCGGCGCACGGCCGTGACGTCGAGCGCGCCGAGCGCGACCCGGGCGGAGTGGACGGCCGGGTCGGTGCGGAACGGCGCCCCGAGGGGGCCGGGCCGGACGTCGGTCGCCGATCGGTAGGTGGCGACCACCGCCAGCTCGGACGGCATGGCCCCGGCGAGGAACCGCATGAGGTCCCGTGTGTCCTCGTCGGCCCACTGGAGGTCGTCGATCAGCACGAGCGTGGGGCCGCACGCGGCCAGCAGCTCCCGGACCGCGCGGAACACGCGGTGCCGTTCGGCGACCGGGTCGGCGAGGGGTTCCGGCCGCGCGGGAAGCGCTTCCGCGAGCTCCGGCAGCAACGGCCGCAGCACGCCGGCGACCGGGCTGAGAGGCCCGAGCGGCTGGTCGCCCACCGCGCGAAGCGCTTCCAGGACGGGGCCGTAGGGGAAGGGTTCCCGCAGCGGCTGGCAGGCGCCGGTGAGGACGCGGCCGCCGTCGAACTCCGGGCGCCGGCCGATCTCGGCGAGCAGCCGGGTGCGGCCCATCCCCGGCTCGCCCTCGATCAGGACGGCGGCCGGGCGCTGTTTCAGCACGGCGACGATGGCGTCGAGCTCGGCATCGCGGCCGGTCAGCCGGGCGGGTCCGGACCGGACGGAAACCGAGGTGGGACGGGGGGCGGTCAGCCACATATGACCCTCCTCGACGCACACCGAGACCGTGCGCGGGAGCCTAAGCAGCGCCGATCCGTCCGTAAACCTTTCACCGAATACGTGGTCGCTGCTGTTGTCACACGTCCGCCTACCCACCGTCACCGGTTTGCTGCGGGAACCGGCGGGATCGGGTCACCCAGCGTGCGAAACCCCGGACGATCGCACGTTCGAACGTCGCTTAACGCGTTCGTGTACTACGGATGACTACTGAAAGTAGTTCACGGAAACCCTACTTACGGACCTGTCCGACCGGGTGACACGTGGCCCTTGAGCCCGGCTGGAGCAGGGGATTCGTCCGCGGTGAATGCGTATACCCATTCGCCGGGCGTCCGGATTGCACCGTAACGCCCACGGCGGGGACGCTCACCCGGGGGAGTACCACTGCGTGGCCGGTGCGGAGCCGCGCGTAACCACCTAGGGAGAAGCATGAAGATCGCGAGACTTCTCGGTGCCGCTGCGACCGCGGTGATGGCGACGGGCGCGCTGGCCGCGACCGCCGTGCCCGCGTCGGGCCAGGACCTGCTGAACCCGGACATCGTGCCCGCCATGCAGCGGGACCTGGGCCTGACCCACGACCAGGCGGTCACGCGGCTGAAGAACGAGGACGTCGCCACCAAGGTGACCGAATCGCTCACCGCGGCCCTCGGCGACGCGTTCGGCGGGGCGACTTACAACGCCGCCACCGGCAAGGCGCACGTCACGACGACGAACGCCGCGCTGGTCGCCAAGATCCGCGAAACCGGGGCGGAGGCGGAGGTCGTCAAGTTCAGCGCCCGCCGGCTCAACTCCACTGTGGACACCCTGAACGCCGCCGACAAGGCCGCGCCCGCCGCGATCACCGGCTGGGGCGTCGACGACGCCACCAACCGCGTCACGCTGGACGTGCTGCAGGGCCAGCGCGCCGCCGCGGACGCGTTCCTCACCAAGTCCGGTGTGGACAAGTCCGTGGTGACGATCCGCGAGACGACGTCGGTGCCGAGCACCTACGCCAACATCCGCGGTGGCGACGCCTACTACATCGGCGGTTCGGCCCGCTGCTCGGTCGGCTTCGCGACCACGACCGGCTTCGTCACGGCCGGCCACTGCGGGGCCCTCACCGGCGGCGGCGCGCTGACCGGGTCGAACGGCGCCGCGCTCGGCAGCTGGATCACCTACCGCTTCCCGGGTGTCGACTACGCGGCGGTCCGGACCAACAGCAGCTGGACCCCGGTCGCGCAGATGAACAACGGCACCGCGGTGCGCGGCCAGTCGAACGCCGCGACCGGCTCGTCGGTCTGCAAGGCCGGCTCCACCACCGGCTGGACCTGCGGCACCATCGGCGCCAAGAACCAGAGCGTCCGCTACGCCGAGGGCACGGTCAACGGCATGACCGCGACCAACGTCCGCTCGGCCGCGGGTGACTCGGGCGGCGGCTTCATCGCCGGCAACTACGCGCAGGGCGTCCTGTCCGGCGGCAACACGTCCGTGACGTACTTCTACCCGATCGCCGGCGCGCTCTCCGGCACCGGCACCACCCTCAAGACCAGCTGAGGTTCTGCGGGAAAAGCGAAAGGGCGGGTTCCGGGCGCCTCCAGCGCGCCCGGAACCCGCCCTTCGTCCTCGCCGCGGGATTGGGAGGTTCAGGGGTCAGACGTTGCTGATCTCCTCGATCAGCCCGTCGACGTCGAAGTGCGCGCTCTCCTCGCCGAGCGGCACCAGTTCGAGGGAGGCGTCCAGGAAGGTCCGGACGTCTTCGACCTCGAGCTCGAACGACGCATAGCCGTCCGGTGACTCGATTTCCAGGGTGAGGAAGTCTTCGTCTTCGGAGAGATCCGGGCGGATCCGGACATCCCCGAGCCCGGCCGGCTCGTCCAGCCCGGCGACGAGCAGGTCACGCGCGAAGGTCCACTCGATCCACCGGCCGCGCTCGGTCCGGAAGGCCACGGTGACCGCGAAGGGTTCGTGGGAGTGGTAGGACAGGCGCGACAGGACGGGCGTGGTGCTCTCGTTCAGCAGCACGAACTGGCTCTGGTGTACGGCGTCGGTGTGCACGGCCCCTCCTGGAGTCTCGCGGTCGGTTCGCGCGGCGCGAACTGTTCGGCAAGGAGATGACCAGGGGGAACGGTCATGACGGAGAAAGTCTCACGTTCACTTGATCGGTTGCATCCGTCCATTGTGGTGTAACACCGGGCACATACCCCTTGCGCTCAGCCGGCCACGGGTGGTGACGGCTCGCGCAGGGCCACGGGCAGCTTCTTCCGCAGCACGAGCAGCGCGGGGACGGCGGACGCGCAGGTCAGGGCCAGGATCGCCCAGGTCAGGGCGTTGCTGACGCTGAGCAGGCCGGCCAGCAGGCCCGGGGCGAGCGCGATCGGCAGACCCCAGGAGAGCTGGAAGATCGAGCTGGCCCGCCCTTCGGCCCCCGGCGGCGCGGCCGCGGCGGCCGCCGCGGTGGCGGTCGGGCCGAAGAGGGCCTCCGCGACCGAAAAGCCGAGGCTGGTGAGCAGGATCAGCACGGTGGCCACCGGCAGCGGGACGGCCGTCAACGGGACGAGCAACGCGAAGCAAACCGCGAAGAGGACGGCAGCCCCGATGAGCCCGGCGGTCCGGCTGCGCCCGGCGAGCAGGGCGACGATCGGCCGCTGCGCGGTGACCACGACCACGGTCCCGGCGGTGATCGCGGCCCCGGCGATCCACTGTGGACCGTGCAGCAGATCCCGGACGACGATCGGCAGCACGGAGAACTTGCTCGCGCTGGCCAGGGTGAACGCCATGTGGGTGACGCAGAACCCGGTGAAGGCCCGATCCCCCACCACAACCCGCCAGCCCCCACGCCTCGCAGCCAACGAACCGGCCGCCGCCACAACCCCGCCACCGCCACCACCAGCGCCACCGCCGCCACCATCACCGCCGCCGCCGCCACCAGCGCCACCAGTGCCGCCGCGACCGCCACCACCATCATCACTGCCGCCGCCAGCGCCGCCACCACCATCACCGCCGCCGCCACCGCCGCCGCCGCCAGCGCCACCGCCACCACTGCCGCCGCCACCATCGCCGCCGACCTCGACCCCGGCCGTAGAGCCCTCTGCCGTGGCTGGTCGTGAGTGGTAAGGCGGGTTCTAACCCGCCTTACGCCAAAAGCCGCGCGGGCTCGGGGGGGGAGAGGGAAGCCCCCCCCCCCAAAAAGCCCCCGTGAAGGACGGCGGGGGGGGGTACCCCCCCCG
>NZ_JBEXKX010000093.1:0-20639 GCF_040609695.1 Amycolatopsis sp. NPDC004625 | reverse complement strand
CCCACCGGGCCGGGCCCCCCCCCCCCCCCCCCCTCGTGCGTCCCCGCAACCACCCCCACCGGTGGACCCCCCGCCCGCGGGGGGGTCCCACGGTTCGAGGAAGAAAAAACTCAGCCGGCCTCGGCCCGCGGGCCGAACGAGTAGCCCTGGCCGCCGCTCGTCGAACCGGTCGTCTGCCCGGAGTTCGAGGACGCCGACGCCGGGGCCGCGGAGCCGCGGTCGTCGAGCTCGCGCAGCTGGGACTCGAGGAACCCGCGCAACCGCGTGCGGTACTCCCGCTCGATGGTGCGCAGCTCTTCGATCTTCTTGCCCAGCCCGCTCTTCTCGGAGTTCAGGCTGTTCATCGTCTCGGTGTACTTCCGCTGCGACTCGCGCTCCAGCGTCGTCGCCTTGTCACGCGCCTGGCGCTCCAGCGTCTCCGCCCGGGTGCGCGCGTCGTTCAGCATCGTGTCGACGCGGGTGCGCGCCTCGTTCACCATCGAGTCGGACTTCGCCCGGGCGTCCGAGAGCAGCTGCTCGGACTTCGTGCGGGCCTCGGCCAGCATGCCGTCGGACTCGGTCTTCGCCTCGGCGGTGAGCCGGTCGGCCATTTCCTGGGCCAGGCCCAGGACCTTGGCCGCCTGCACGTTCGGCTCGGTGCTGTCGCCGACCATCGAGTGCGCCTGCGTCTGCTCCATGGCGGACTGCGGCGGCGGCACCGGCGCCAGGCGCCGCGACGGCTCTTCGCGCATCGGGGGCGCACCGACGTTCGCCTTGGCGCTTTCCAGCTCGCTGCGGGTCGACTCGAGCTCCGCGTCCAGCTGTTCCATCTGCTGGCGCAGCTCGTTGTTGTCCTCGATCAACCGGGCCAGCTCGGTCTCCACCAGGTCGAGGAACGCGTCCACCTCGTCCTCGTTGTAGCCCCTCTTGCCGATGGGCGGCTTGCTGAACGCGACGTTATGCACGTCAGCGGGGGTCAACGACATCAGATCACCTCACGCACTCCATGGCCTGCAGGGTCCACCCAAGTTTCCCCGATCAACTTGGAGTCGCCAGTTGCATCGCGAAGAACACAACCAACAGCAGCACCATAATCGACAAGTCCAGTCCGACGCCGCCGATCCGGACCATCGGAATGATCCTTCTGAACAACCGGACCGGCGGGTCCGTCACTGTGTAGATGGTCTCGAGCGTGACCGCAACCCCTCCGGCCGGATGCCACTCACGCGCGAAGGTCCGGACGAGTTCGACCACGATCCGCGCCGTCAGCAGCAGCCAGAAGGCGAACAGCACGTACCAGACGACCAGCCACACAGCTTCCACGTACCTACTCTAACCGGGCGTCCTCCTCGAAGACGCAGTTGAGGGGGCCGACGCCGGATCGGGTCGGCAAAGTCACGTCTGCTTGCGCTCAGCGGTACGGCCGACTTCAGCCCCGCAAAAACAATCCGCCCTCGGCAATCCGCCGACGGTCCTCCGCCGTGACGTCCACATCGGGCGGTGAGAGAAGGAACACCTTGTTGGTCACCTTGTCCATCGACCCTCTGAGCGCGAACGCCAGCCCGGCGGCGAAGTCGACGAGCCGCTTCGCGTCCGCGTTCTCCATCTCGGTGAGGTTCATGATCACCGGGATGCCCTCGCGGTAGTGCTCCCCGATCGCCCGCGCCTCCGCGTAGCTCGTCGGGTGCAGCGTCGTGATGCGGCTCAACGGGTCACGCACCGGCTGGCGCACGACCGGCTCGACGACCGGGCGCAGCCGCGCCACCGGCTCCGGCTGCCGGTCCATGGCGAGCGCGCCGTGGACGGCCGGCTCGGAGCTGGCCACGGAGCGTGACCGGCTGCGGCTGACGGGCTCGTCGTACGTGTCGTCGACCTCGCGGTACCGTGAACGCGACGACCTCGGGGCAGGCTCCTCGTAGGAGTCGTAGTCGTCGTCGTAGCCACGCCGGTAGTCGTCCTCCACGTCGTAGCCGTCCTCGTCTGCGGGCACCATCCCGAAGTAGGCCTTCAGCTTCTGCAGCGCGCTCATGCCTCTCCCTAGCCCTAGCCGCTCCCGCACCGACTGTTTCCACGCCGTCAGTGCCCCGCGCGGGCGGCCACGAAACGTGACGACCGCGCGAGCTCCCTACGGCGAGGCTAAACCGCGTCCACCGAGCAGCGCGGTTCCGACACGCACACAGGTGGAGCCGTGCGTGATCGCCTGCTCGAGATCATGGCTCATCCCGGCGGACACGTCTGCGGCATTCGGGTGATCTTTGCGGAGGCCCTCCCCCGCGCGAGCGAGCCGCTCGAAGGCGGCGGCGGGGTCGGTGTCCAGCGGCGCGACGGCCATCAGGCCGCGAAGCCGCAGTTCATCGGTGCGGGCGATGCGGTCGGCCAGCGCACCCAGCTCGCCGAGCGGGCAGCCACCGCGTTCGGGGTCCTCGTCGAGGCTCGCCTGGATCAGCACGTCGAGGGGTTCGTCACGTATCTGGGCGTCGCGAACCGCACGCACGGCCTTCGCCAGTGCGTCGGCGAGCCGCGCCGAATCGACGGACTGCACCTCGTGGGCCCACCCGACGACCGAACGCGCCTTGTTCCGCTGCAGCCGGCCGACCATGTGCCACCGCAGCCCGGGGACCTCGGCGGCTTTCGGGCCCGCCTCCTGGTCGCGGTTCTCCCCCACGTCGGTGACGCCGAGCTCGGCCAGCAGGGCGACGTCGGAGGCGGGGAACGTCTTGGTGATCGCGATCAGCTTGACCTCTTCCCGGGCCCGCCCGGCGGCCCGGCAGGCGGCCGCGATCCGCGCCTCGACCTCGGCGAGGTTCTCGGCCAGCTCGGCCTTGCGGTCGGTCATGCCTCGATCCAGGTGATGCCGGCGATCCGCCCGGTGGTCCCGTCGCGGCGGTAGCTGAACAGCGTCTTGTCCTCGTTCGTGCACCGCGGGTCGACACCGATCCGGCCGACGCCCAGGTCGGCGAGCTGCCGCCAGAGCCCGGCGCGCAGGTCGAGCCCGGGCGTGCCCGCGCGGGTCTTGCAGGCCGAACCCGGGACGTGTTTCTCGACGTCGGCGGCCATTTCGGCGGGGACCTCGTAGCAGTCGCCGCAGATGGCCGGGCCGAGCAGCGCCTCGATCCGGCCCACCTCGGCACCGGCCGAGCGCATGGCCTCGACCGCGGCCGGGACCACGCCGACGCGCGTGCCCACCCGGCCCGCGTGCACCGCGGCGACCACCCCGGCCTCGGCGTCGGCCAGCAGGATCGGCACGCAGTCGGCGACCAGCACCACGAGCGCGACGCCCGGGGTCGCGGTCACCAGCGCGTCGGTCGCCTCGGCCGCGGCGGTCTCGGTGCCGTCCACGACGGTCGCCGTCCGGCCGTGGACCTGCTCCATCCAGGCCAGCTTGTCCTCAGCCAGGCCGAGCTCGCTCGCCAGGCGCTTGCGGTTCGCGTAGACGTTGCCTTCGTCGTCGCCGACGTGGTCACCCAGGTTGAAGGTGTCGTAGGGCGGCCGTGACGCGCCGCCCGCCCTGGTCGTGACCACTCGCCGAACCCGCACGAATCCTCCTGGACGTGGATGAAGGCCATCACCCACGACTCTAGTTCGCGGGTGACGGCCTTCGGCGGCGAGTGGCTAGCGCCGCATGAACGGCGGGACGTCGACCTCGTCGTCCGACGGGTCGTCGTGCACCGGCATCGCGCGGCCGGGCAGGCTGCCCTGGGTCGCGTTGGAGCCGAGCGGCGAGTACCCGCGCGAGCCGCCGCCGGGCTGCGGGAGCCCGCCGGCCGGCTGGTTGCCGGCGGCCGAGGGCAGCGGCGAGTGCGACCGCGGCGGCGCCACCGGGTAGCCGGAGCTGCCCGCGGACGGCACCGGGGTGGCGCCCGACGGCGGCGTCGGCGGGTTCGAGACCTGCCCGGCCGAGGCCGACGCGGTGGTGGACGCGCGCGAGCCGGAGCCGAAGGTCGACGGGTCCAGCTTCTTGTGCGTCGGCGCGCCGGCGTCGAAGCCGGCCGCGATCACCGTGACGCGGACCTCGTCGCCGAGGGAGTCGTCGATGATCGTGCCGAAGATGATGTTCGCGTCCGGGTGTGCGGACTCCTGCACCAGCGACGCGGCCTCGTTGATCTCGAAGAGGCCCAGGTCGGAGCCGCCCGCGATGGACAGCAGCGCACCGTGGGCGCCGTCCATGGACGCCTCCAGCAGCGGCGAGTTGATCGCCTTCTCCGCGGCCTGGATGGCCCGGCCCTCCCCGCGCGCCGAGCCGATGCCCATCAGCGCGGAGCCCGCGCCGGACATCACGCTCTTGACGTCGGCGAAGTCCAGGTTGATCAGGCCCGGCGTGGTGATCAGGTCGGTGATGCCCTGGACACCGGACAGCAGCACCTCGTCCGCGGAGCGGAACGCGTCCATCAGCGACACGCCGATGTCGCCGAGCTGCAGCAGCCGGTCGTTCGGGATCACGATGAGCGTGTCGCACTCGTTGCGCAGCGACTGGATGCCGTCCTCGGCCTGCTTGCCGCGGCGCTTGCCCTCGAAGGTGAACGGGCGGGTCACGACGCCGATGGTCAGCGCGCCCAGCTTGCGGGCGATCTGGGCCACGACCGGGGCGCCACCGGTGCCGGTGCCGCCGCCTTCGCCGGCCGTCACGAACACCATGTCGGCGCCCTTGATGACCTCTTCGATCTCTTCACGGTGGTCTTCGGCGGCCTTCTGGCCGACCTCGGGGGCGGCGCCCGCGCCGAGGCCGCGGGTCAGTTCACGGCCGATGTCGAGCTTGACGTCGGCGTCGGACATGAGCAGTGCTTGTGCGTCGGTGTTCACCGCGATGAACTCGACACCCTTGAGGCCGACCTCGATCATGCGGTTCACGGCGTTCACGCCGCCACCGCCGATGCCGACCACCTTGATCACCGCAAGGTAGTTGTGCGGGGGCGTCATCGAAGTCCGCCTTCCTGATCGTTGTGCCCGTACAGCCCGCCGGCCGGTGATCGACTCTCAACCTCAACCCCAGATTGAGAGTTATGTCAACTGCCGACGTTAGGCAGGACGGTAGGCACCAGGCACGCTCTAATCCAGTAGGCACGCCGTGTGTCGCAAAGGTGTTTTGCCACAACACGTTCGAGCGCGCAAGAGCGGGGAGCCGGGAGCACCGCCCCGGCCCGATCTGCTATGGCGCAAGATCAGGCCGGTGCGGGCATGCTCATGAGCACGTCGCTGGGTGTCCCGGTGGGCGAACCACCCGCCTGCTCGACGCTCACCGCGAGCTTGTCCACCGCCCCGACGCCGTCGGCCACGACCAGGCCGCCGTCGTCCGACGCGGCGATCACCCCGGCCGAGCGCGGCGCGTTCGCGCCGGTGATCAGCCAGGCCTCGTAGACCTTGCCGCCCGGCTGGGCCGGCAGCCCGATGTCCATCACCATGACGCGGTTCAGCGACTTCGAGACGATGACGGTGACGCCGCCACCGATGGGCGCCTCGCCGTGCACGGTCTTCGCGTCGGGCGCCGACAGCAGCGCCGCCACCGGCTCGTAGCGCTGTTTCGCCTGGTCGAGCCGGCTCTGCGCGGACTGCAGCTCCTGCTGCTGGGTCAGCGCGATGCCGCCGAAGACACCGCCCGCGGCGAGCCCGACGACGGCGGCCGCGGCCGCCACGACCACCGCCCAGCGCGGCGCCCGCGCCGACCGCCGGGACCGCTCGTGGGCCCCCGGCCGGGTCCGCGGCGGCAGCTGGCGGGTGGCGTGCATGGCCGCCAGCACGCGGTCCTTGAACTCCGGCGGCGGCTCCTCGGCCATCGCCGCGCCGAGCCGGGCCGCGGTCGCGCGCAGCTCGGCGACCTCCTGCGCGCACGACTCGCACTGCTCGAGGTGGCGGGCGAACTCCGCGCGCTCGACGTCGTTGACGGCGTCGAGCGCGAAGGCCCCGGCCAGGGTGTGCATCTCCGGCGTGCTCAAGCGGTCACCCCCAGGCAGTCCCGCAGGCGGATCAGGCCGTCCCGCAGCCGCGTCTTGACGGTGCCCTGCGGCGTCGACAGCACTTCGGCCACCTCGCGATACGTATAGCCCTGGTAGTAGGCGAGCAGCACGGACTCGCGCTGCAGGTCGGTCAGGAAGGACAGGCACCGGCGCACCTGGGAGCGTTCGAGCCGCGCGGTGACGGACTCGGCGACCTCGTCGAACGGCCGGCCGCGGGCGGCTTCGAAGGTCGCCTTCTGCTCGCGCTCGGTGCTCGCGCGCGCCGAGCGGACGCGGTCGACCGCGCGGCGGTGCGCCAGGGTCATCGCCCAGTTCAGCGCCGAGCCCTTGTCGGGGGCGTACCGGGTCGCGGTGCGCCACAGCTCGACGAGGACCTCCTGGGCGACCTCTTCGGACTGGGCCGCGTCGCGCACGATCCGCCGGACGAGGCCGTAGATCGGCCCCGCGAACTGGTCGTAGAGCAGCTCGAAGGCCCGTTCGTCGCCCTTGGCGACGCGGACCATCAGCTCCTCGGCGATCGGGCCGGCCGGGGGTTCGGAGGGCACCGGCGCCATCCGGCGCGAGCGGGCCGGCTCATCCATGCAGCTGTCCTCCGGCGTTCTGCGGGGTGCGCGGCACGACCGCGGCCTTCCGCAGCCACAGCGTGACGCCGTGGCGGCGGATCAGGGCGGACACCCGCTGCGGGAGCAGCGGCCGGGCCAGCACGAGCCGGGCCAGCCACCGCGGGTTCACCGGGCGGCGAACTCCCCGAAGCGTAGCGACCAGCGGCGTCGCGTTCCCGCGGCGCAGGGCCACGGTGAGGTCGAGCAGCGCTTCCGGGTGCGGCAGGCGCATCCGGTACTCCCCGTCCATCTCCTGGAACGGCGAGACGTAGAACTCCTTGGCCGCGCGGGCGCGCCCGGCGTCGTCGGGGTGCAGCAGGTAGGCGTGGCGGCCGCCGTAGGTGTTGTGCACCTCGGCGACGACGCACGCGAGCCGGCCGTCGGAGCCGTGGCACCAGTAGACGCTGATCGGGTTGAACACGTACCCGAGCACGCGCGCGGCGGCCAGCATCACGACCCGGCCGCCGCGCAGGTCGACGCCGCGTTCGGCGAGCCACGCGTCCAGCTTCTCCCGGATGCCGCGCGGGTCCGAGGCCACGAAGTGGTCGCGGACGTCGAACCGGGCGAACGGCCGCAGCCACCACGGCAGCCGCGGGAGGTCGTCCAGGTCGACCCGCCACAGGTACACGCGGTGGGCGAAGGCGTGCGGCGGGTCGATCCGCCGCACGTGCGCGACCGTGGCGTCGTAGAGGGCGTTCGTCACCAGGTCACCCCGAGGCTTTCGGCGGCGCGGGCCCCCGAGGAACAGCCGTCTTCGTGGAAGCCCCAGCCGTGGTAGGCACCCGCGTACGCCAGCACGCCGTCGTTGAGCTCGGGCAGCCGGCGCTGCGCGGCCACGGCCTCCGGCGTGTAGACGGGGTGTTCGTACCGCATCCGCGCGACGAGGCGGTCCGCCGCGGGGCCGTCGCCCGGGTTGAGCGTGACGACGTACCCGGTCGGCTCGTCCAGCCGCATCAGGCGGTTCATGTCGTAGCTGACCTGGACCGCGCCGGTCGGCGCGCCGCAGACCGGCGCCCGGTAGTTCCAGCCGGCCCTGGCGTCGGGCCGCGAGGGCAGCACGCTGGTGTCGGTGTGCAGCCAGGCTTCGTTGGCCGAGTACCGGAACGCGCCGAGCACCTCGCGCTCGGCGTCGGTCGGGTCGGCCAGCAGGGCCAGCGCCTGGTCGGCGTGCGTGGCGACGACGACCTTGTCGACGCGGTGCGGCGTGTCGGCGTCGTCGCGGATCTCGACGCCGCCCGCGGTCCGCAGCACCGACCGCACGGGCGTCGACAGGTGGACGGCGGTGAGCTGCTTCGCCGCCAGCTCGACGTACTCGCGGGAGCCGCCGGCGACGGTCCGCCACGTCGGCGAGTTCTTCACCGAGAGCATGCCGTGGTTGCGGAGGAACTCGAACAGGTACCGCGCCGGGTACCGGAGGGTGTCGGTGCGGTCGGCCGACCACACCGTCGACACCAGCGGCAGCATGAAGTGGTCGACGAAGTAGCGCGTGTAGCCGCCGATGGCGAGGAACGCGCCGAGCGTGACGTCGCCGGCGTCCTTCTCCGCCAGCAGCCGCTTCGCGTGCCGGTGGAACCGCTTCACCTCGGCCAGCATCCGCAGGTACCGGCCGCGGAAGGCGTTGCCGCGCTGGGCGAACAGCCCGGGCAGGCCCTTCGCGCCGGCGTACTGCAGGCCGCAGCCGTCGCAGCGGATGCTCATCGACATCTCGGTGTCGCGGGTGGTCACCCCGAGCTCGCCGAACAGCTTCAGCAGGGTCGGGTAGGTGCGCTCGTTGTGGACGATGAAGCCGGAGTCCACGCCGATCGTGCCGCCGTGGGTGCTCGGCACGCTGTGCGTGTGCGCGTGCCCGCCCAGGCGGTCGTCGGCCTCGAACAGCAGTACCTCGTACTTGCGTTGCAGCAGGTAAGCCGCGGTCAGTCCGGCCACCCCGCTGCCGATGACGCCGATGCGTTCTCCCGTGATCTCCACACCGGTCCTTCGGGACCGCGGCCCGGCCGGATTGGCGGAGGTTTCGTGGGCGCCCTGCCGCAGCTGGTCGTGAGTGGTAAGGCGGGTTAGAACCCGCCTTACCACTCACGACCTTCAGAGGCGGGTGGCGTCCATGATCGCCTGGGCGAACGGCCGGGGCGCCTCCTGCGGGACGTTGTGGCCGATGCCGTCGAAGACGCGGTGCTCGTACTTGCCGGTGAACTTGGCGCGGTACGCCTTGCCGTCCTTGGCCGCGCCGTCGAAGTCGCTGCCGATCGTGATCGCCGGGACGCCGATGGTCGCGCCCGCGGCCAGTTTCCGTTCGTACGTCTCGTACTGCGGCTCGCCCGGGGCGAGGCTCAGGCGCCAGCGGTAGTTGTGGATCACGATGGCCACGTGGTCCGGGTTGTCGAACGCCGCCGCGCTGCGGTCGTAGGTCGCATTGTCGAAGGGCCAGGCCGGGGACGCGGTCTTCCAGATCAGCTTGGTGAAGTCGTGGCGGTTCGCCGCATAGCCGGCGCGGCCGCGCTCGGTCGCGAAGTAGTACTGGTACCACCAGCCGAGTTCGGCGGCCGGGGCCAGCGGCTGCTGGTTCGCCTTGAGGTTCGTGACGATGTACCCGCTCACCGCGACGATCGCCCGGCAGCGCTCGGGCCACAGCGCGGCGATGATGTCGACGGTCCGGCCGCCCCAGTCGTAGCCGCCGAAGACGGCCTTGTCGATCTTGAGCGCGTCCAGCAGCGCGATGACGTCGAGCGCCACCGCCGTCTGCTGGCCGTTGCGGACGGTACCGGCGGACTTGAACACCGTCGGGCCGTAGCCGCGCAGGTAGGGCACGATCACGCGGTGGCCGGCGGCGGCGAGGACCGGCGCGACGTCGACGTAGCTGTACGGGTCGTACGGCCAGCCGTGCAGCAGCACCACCGGCTGCCCGGTCGCCGGCCCGAACTCGTGGTAGGCCATGGTCAGCACCCCGGCGTCGGCCTGCTTGACCGGCCCGAGCGAGGTGTGCTCCCCCGAGCCCGCCCGCAGGTCGGGGCCCGGCGCCGGAGCGGCCGCGGGAGTGCCCGCCGAGCAGGCCGCCAAGGACGTCGCCGCGAGCCCGGCCGCGAACGCCTGCCCGAACCTTCTCCTGCTGATCATCTGCTGCTCCTGTGCGAAAGACCGTGGGACTTTCACCACGTTAGGAGCCGTTTGGTGACCTTCGCGCCCGTCGGGTGACGCAGCCGGTGTACGTCACTGTTCGAGGGTCTTCAGCGTCCCGGCGAGGTCGGCGCGGGAGCTGACGCCCAGCTTGGGGAAGATCCGGTGCAGGTGGGTGCCGACCGTCCGGTGCGAAAGGTACAGCCGCTGCCCGATCTCCCGGTTCGTCAGCCCCTCGGCGGCCAGCTGCGCGATGCTCAGCTCGTGCGGGGTCAGCTTGTCCCGGGCGTCCGGGCCGCGGTTCGGGCTCGACTCGCCCGCGCTGCGCAGCTCGCGGCGGGCCCGCTCGGCCCAGGCCGTCATGCCCAGCGCGTCGAAGGTCTTGCGGGCGGTGCGCAGGTGCGTCCGCGATTCGACGACCCGCCGCTGCCGCCGCAGCCACTCGCCGAACGCGAGGTGGACGCGGCCGCGTTCGGCGGGCCAGCCGGCGAGGTCGGCTTCGAGGGCCTCGGCGAACCGCTCGTCGCTCGGGTCGAGCACGGCCCGCGCGTACCGGAGGCCGATCTGCAGGGCGGGTGACGGCGTGTCCAGGTCCGCGAGCCCGGCCAGCACGTCCCGCAGTTCGGCGGTCCGCCCGGCCCGCACCGCGGCCTCGGTGAGTTCCGGGACGCAGTACGCGCGCAACGCCAGCTGGTAGGCGGGGTCGGCCGGATCGAGCAGCCGGCGCAGGTCGGCGAACGCGTCCTCGAACCGGCCCTCGCCGAGGTGCGTCAGCCCGCGGGTCAGCTGCACGGTGGCCAGCACGGGGCGGGCACCGGCCGCGAGCCCGGCGCGTTCGGCCTCGTCGGCCAGGGTTTTCGCCTGTTTGTGGTCGCCGCGCAGGGCGGCGATCTCGGCCTGGACGGCGGTGGCCAGCCCGGCCATGAACGGCTGCCCGGTTTCCCGGGCGAACCGGCCGGCTTCCGCCGCGGCCGGGACCGCGCCGGCGAGGTCGCCGAGCCGCACCCGGCTCCACGCCAGGACGGCCAGCGCCCGCGGCAGCACCCCGAGCCGCCCCTGGGCCCGCAGCCCGGGCGCGGCGGCGGAGGAGAAGCGCGCGGCGAGGTCGAAGGCGCCGACCTGCAGCGCGGCGCTGCCGAGGTACCGGTCGACCTCAGGATCGGCGCCGGTCTTCGCGACCAGCGTCCGGAGGTGGCCCAGGACGGCTCCGCCGCGTTCGAACGGAGCGACGTACGCGGTGACGGCGACGACCCGCGGGTCGTCTTCGGGAATCGGCAGCCGATCGGCGACGTCCAGGAGGTCCTTCCTCGCTTCCGGGCCGGGTTCGGTCCAGAAGCAGCGCATGGCGGCGCTCCAGAGGATCCGCACGGCGGCATCGTGCTGCCCGTCGGCGGCGACGGCGGCGGCGGTCCGGGCGAGTTCGGCGACGCGGGCGGGGTCTTCACGGACGCCGTCTTCGAACTCGCTGAGCAGCCGGGTCGCGGTCGCACGCCGGTGCGCGCCGGCGGGGTCGGCCGTGCGGACGAGGCGTTCGGCGGTTTCCCGCTGGCCGGACTCGACGGCCAGGCCGGCGGCCAGCAGCAGCCGATCGGTCCGGCGTTCCGGCTCTTCGCTGAGCCGCGCGGCCTGTTCGAGAGCGGCGATCGCGGCGGCGGCCCCGCCCCGGAAGCGGGCGCGCTCGGCGGTGCGTTCGAGCTCGGTGGCGACGGTTTCGTCGGGCCCGGCGGTGGCGGCGGCCTGGTGCCAGGCGCGCCGATCGGGCTGGTCGCGGAGGGCTTCGACGAGGGCGAGGTGGGCGTTCCGGCGGTCGAACGGGGTTGCGGCGGCAGGAATGGCGGACCGCATGAGGGGGTGGCGGAAGGTGACGGCCCCGGCGGAGAGCTCGATCAGCCGCGCCTCGACGGCGGGGGCGAGGAGTCCGGGATCGGCGGGCACCTCCAGCCATGCTCCCGTCGCCGCCAAGGTCTCGGTCAACGATGTCGTCTCGTTCAGCGCCGCCACCAGCAGGGCCGTCCGGGTGCCCTCCGGCAGTACCGCCACCCGGTCCGAGAACGTCCGCTCCAGCCGTTCCGTCAACGGCAGCCGCGGGTCGAGCCCGTCCGATTCCGCCACCGCCGCAGGCAGCTCCGTCAACGCCAGCGGCAACCCCGCAGCCTCCGTCAGCAGCCGCGTGCGGACCGCCGGTGCGAGCCGGGGTGCCACCGAATCCAGCAGCGAAGCCGCCGCGTCCGCCTCCAGCCGCTCCAGCACCATCGATGCCAGCCCCGCCGACAGCAGCGGGGACTCGGCCCCGTCCCGCAGCGTCGCCACCAGGACGATCGGCTCGGTCTCGATCCGCCGGGCCACGAACGCCAGGACGTCCGCGCTGGCCCGGTCCAGCCAGTGCACGTCCTCGGCCACCAGCAGCAACGGCTTCACCGCCGCTTCCTCGGCCAGCAGCGTCAACACCGCCAGCCCGACCGAGTACGTGCTCGGCGAAGCACCGTCAGCGAGCCCCAGCGCCGTCCGCAGGGCGTCCCGCTGCGGCCCGGGCAGCTCCGGCACCCCGGCCCGGACCGGGTACAGGAGCTGGTGCAACCCGGCGTACGCCAGGTTCCGCTCGGCCTCGGACCCGGTCGTCCGCAGCACCCGCAGGCCCGCCACCGAGGCCGCCGCGGCGGTCGAAGCCACCAGCGCGGACTTCCCGATGCCCGCTTCGCCGCGGATGACGACGCCGCTGCGGTCGTCCGGGCCGTCGACGAGCTCGCCCAGCTCCTTCAGCTCGGTTTCCCGTCCGCTCAGCGCCATGGAAACGACCTTACCCAACCCCGTTTCCGCAGCTCACGGCCGAGTGACGTACGCCGGCAGCGTCATCCGACGGGCGCGGGCGCCGCGGCCGTCCCCCTAGCGTTCCCCCGCAATGACCAGCGACCGGAGAGACAGATGAAACGCCTCCTTCTCGCTGCCGCCGTGCCGCTCCTGCTGACCACCGTCGTCACGCAGCCGGCCGCCTCGGCAGCAACCCCGACCCCGTGCGCCGCCGTCGCGATGCCCGCGCCGCCCGGTGCGAAGATCGAGTCGGTGCAGGCCGCGCAGCAGCCGTCGTACTGCCTGATCACCGTCACCCTCACCCACACCGGCACCGACCACGTCAAGGTCGCCGTGGCGCTGCCGGACGCCGGGTGGACCGGCCGGCTCCAGGCCCTCGGCGGCAGTGCCTACGCCGCCGGCAACTTCGACGCCCTCGCCCCGGCGGTCAAGGACGGCTACGCCGCCGTGACGACCGACGCCGGCGTGTCACTGGACGGCCTCGACACGTCCTGGGCGGTGCGGGACGGCCGCGTCGACCAGACCCTGCTGACCAACTTCGCCACCCGATCGGTGCACGAAGAGGCCGTCATCGGCAAGGCCGTCACGCAGCGGTACTACCAGCGCCCGATCTCCTACGCCTACTGGACGGGCTGCTCGACCGGCGGCCGCCAGGGCTACTCCGAAGCCCAGAACCATCCGAAGGACTTCGACGGCATCCTGGCGAACGCCCCGGCCGTCGACTGGACGCAGTTCGCGGTCGCGACCCTCTGGCCGCAGGTGGTGATGAACCAGAGCCACGACTTCCCCAGCACCTGCGTGCTTTCGGCGTTCCGCACGGCCGCGATCCAGGCGTGCGACGCGAACGACGGCGTGACGAACGGCATCGTCGACCGGCCGGACGAGTGCGGCTACGACCCCCGCAGCCTCGTCGGGACGAAGGTGGTCTGCGACGGCCACGAGTTCACCGTCACCGCGGCGGACGCCGAGGTCATGCGCAAGATCTGGGCCGGCCCGACCGACGAGCGCGGCCGCCGGCTGTGGGCGGGCCTGCCGAAGGGCGCGGACTTCACCTGGCTGGCCGGTACCCAGCCGGGCCCCGACGGCACGCTGACCGCGCCGGGCTTCCCGGTGGCCGTCAAGTGGGTGCAGTCGTTCCTCGAGAAGCAACCCGCTTTCGACACCTCGAAGCTGACGTACGCGCAGTACACGGCCCTGTTCCGCCAGTCGGTCCGGGAGTACGACGACGTCATCGGCACGTCCGACCCGGACCTGTCGGCGTTCCGGCGGGCCGGCGGCAAGCTGATCACCTTCGTCGGCGCGAACGACCAGCTGATCCCGCCGGGCGGCACGCTGTCCTACCGCGCCCGGGTCGAACGCACGATGGGCGGTGCGCAGCGGGTCAACGACTTCTACCGGCTGTTCCTCGCCCCGGGTGTCGAGCACTGCTTCGGCGGTGGCGGCCCGGAGCCGACGAACGCGCTGGGCGCGCTGGTCGACTGGGTCGAGCACGGCCAGGCGCCGGCGACGCTGGCCGCGGCGTCCGCGGACGGCAAGACGCGCAACCTCTGCCCGCTCCCACGGGCTTCCCGCTACACCGGCGGTGACCCGGCCACGGCGTCGAGCTACCGCTGCCGCTGATCTCCGGTCCGCGAGCGCCCTCCCCCGGCGCTCGCGGACTGGACTTGCGGGTCCAAAATCCGCTCGGCACGCTGAAGTCATGGCACTCGATCAGTACTACCTCCTCGGCCGCTCCGGCCTCCGCGTCAGCCGGCTCGCGCTCGGCACCATGAACTTCGGCACCGGCGGTTTCCACGCCGCCTACGGCAAAACCGAAGCCGATGCCCGCCCGATCTTCCGGAAGTACCTCGACGAGGGCGGCAACTTCGTCGACACCGCGGACTTCTACACCGCGGGCGAGAGCGAGACGATCCTCGGCAAGCTCATCGCCGAGACGAACGCCCGCGACCGGCTCGTGCTCACCACCAAGTTCACCAACACCGTCGACCCGGCCGACCCGAACGCCGGCGGCAACGGCCGCAAGCACATGATCCGCGCGCTCGAAGCGTCCCTGCGCCGCCTGGGCACCGACCACGTCGACCTCTTCCTGCTGCACACCTGGGACCGGATCACCCCGGTCGAGGAGGTCGTGCGCACGTTCGACGACCTCGTCCGCGCGGGCAAGATCCGCTACCCCGGCCTGTCCGACGTCCCGAGCTGGTACGCGGCCCGCGCGCAGACGCTCGCCGAGACGCAGTCACTCGCGCCGATGGTCAACCTGCAGCTGCCGTATTCGCTGGTGCAGCGGGAAATCGAGACCGAGCACGTGCCGATGGGGCAGGCACTCGGCCTCGGTGTCACGGCGTGGAGCCCCCTGGCCGGCGGCTTCCTCACCGGCAAGTACCGCGACGGCGGCACGGGCCGCCTGAGCGAGGCACCCACCTGGACCGAGCGCGACCGGCAGCTGCTCAAGCCCCTCGACGAGGTCGCGAACACCCTCGGCGTCGCGATGGCCCAGGTGGCGATCAACTGGGTGGCCACCCAGCCGGGTATCGCGGCCGCGATCGTCGGCGCGAGCAGCGCGGACCAGCTCGGCAGGAGCATGGCCGCGCTGGACTTCGAGCTCCCGCCCGAGCTGCGCGCCCAGCTCGACGAGGCGAGCGCGGTCCCGCCGGCGTCGGTGTACCGCATGTTCACCCCGGCCTACCAGAACTGGATCGTCAGCCCGGGCCTGAAGATCGGCGACAAGCCGGCGGGATACGCGCCCGCGGTGCGGAACTGGTAGCTCAGCCCGACACCACCTCGCCGCCCTGGACGATGTGGTGGAACTTCTCCGGCTCGGCCAGCACCCCGATGTCGGACAGCGGATCTCCGGGCACCACCAGCAGGTCCGCGTGCGCACCCACGGCCAGGGTCCCGATCTCGCCGGTCAGGTTCAGCAGGTCCGCCGCGGTCGACGTCGCCGAGCGGAGGACCTCCAGCGGGGACTGGACCTCGGCGCGCAGGCGGAACTCGTGGTTCTGGTGGCGGTGCATGCCGCCGAGCAGGTCCGTGCCGTAGACCAGCCTGACGCCGCCGCGGGCCGCGCGCTCCAGGGCCGCCAGGCCCGCGCCGAGGACCTCGTCGACCTTGCGCCAGCTCGATTCCGGCAGCCCGTGCTCGCGGCCTTCCTCCTTGAGGGCCCAGTACGTCACCAGGGTCGGCACGAGGAAGGCGTCGTGCTCGGCGAACAGTTCGATGCTGCGGTCGTCGATCAGGTTGCCGTGCTCGATCGACCGGACGCCGGCCTCCAGGGCGCGGTTGACGGCGCGGGCGGTGTAGGCGTGCGCGGCGACGTACCGGTTGGCCGCCTCGGCCTCCTCGACGATCGCGCGCAGTTCCCCGGCCGAGTACTGCGTCGAGTCGATGCGGTCGGTCGGGGACGCCACGCCGCCCGAGGCCATCACCTTGATGTGGTGGGCGCCCTTGCGCAGCTCGTCGCGGGCCGCGGCGCGGACCGCGTCGACGCCGTCGGCCACCCGGCCGAGGCCCGCGCAGCACGGGTGGTCGTCGCGCGCGTTCGTGCCGCGGGTGCGGCTGTCGCCGTGGCCGCCGGTCTGGCTCAGCGCCCGCCCGCAGAACAGCAGCCGCGGGCCGCGGAAGAGCCCCTCGGCCTGGGCGTCGGCGAGGCCGTAGTCGGCGCCGGAGGCGTCGCGGACCGTGGTGAACCCGCGGTCCAGCATGCGGCTCATCGTGCGGGCGGCGTGCGCGGCCACATAGGACGGTGACGTCGACGGCAGCGAGCCCAGGTCCGCCGTCGACGCCGTGACGTGCACGTGCGCGTCGACCAGGCCGGGCAGCACGACGGCGCCCCGCACGTCCAGCTCGGGTACGTCGGGCGCGGTCAGGCCCGGGCCCACCTCGGCGATCCGGCCGTCGGCGCACCGGAGGTCGCCTTCGGTGTATTCGCCGGACAGCGGGTCGAGCAGGCGGGCGTTGCGCAGCAGCAGGTTCACTGGTCCTCCTTGAGCGCCGGCACGGCGAGCGGGGCGAGAAGTCCGGCCTTGCGCACGGAATCCTCGTCGTAGGCGCCTTCCGCGTCGAGGATGTTCAGCACGCCGAGCGTCCGGCCGCCGTCGACCACGGGGACGTTGATGATCGACCCGCAGCCGAGGGACTCGATCAGCTCGTGGTCGGCGAAGATCGCCCGCACCGCCGCCTTGTCCGGGCCGAAGTACGGCTCCCGCGCGGTGATGCATCGCTCGAGCCAGCCCGCCGCGACCTCGACGGTCTTCTCGCCGCCGACCGGGTACTGCGCCGGGTGGCTGCTGTGCACCCGGCGCAGCGCCCGGCGTTCCGGGATCCACGCGAGCACGGTGAACAGCCGCACACCGAGCTCGGCGCGCACCCGTTCCTCCACAGTGGACAAACTCACTTCGTCATCTCCTTCGCGGCGGCCTTCGGGGCGCCGTGTTCGGTCAGTTCTTCCAGCGAGCGGCCCGCGGTCGACAGGCCGAAGACGAGCACGCACAGCACCCCGGCCGCCAGCACCGCCGTCGTCAGGCCGAAGACCCCGGCGAAGCCGAGGCTCGCCGCGGACAGGCCGATGATCGTCGGCGCGAGGATGCTGCCGACCCGGCCGAACGCGCTGGACAGGCCGGTGCCGCTGGCCCGGATCCAGGTCGGGAACACCTCGGGCGTGTAGGAGTACACCCCGGCGTAGGTGCCGTTGAGGAAGAAGGACAGCACCGCCCCGGCCAGCGTGATCGACCACGGCGCGCTCGTCTGGCTCAGCCAGAACGCGCTCACCGCCGAGCCGGCCAGGTAGAGGGCGATGGTGTGCTTGCGGTCGAGGCGTTCGGACAGCCACGCGGCCGAGAAGTACCCGGGCACCTGGGCCAGGTAGATGATGATCGAGAACTCGAAGCTCTTCGTCACGGTGATGCCGCGTTCGACGAGCAGCGTCGGGATCCACGAGAAGAAGCCGTAGTAGGAGAAGGTGATCACGAACCAGACGGTCCAGATCACCGCCGTCCGGCGCCGCATCGCAGGACTCCACAGGAACTTCAGCGCACTGACCAGGTTGACCTTGGGCGTCTCGGTCGCCGGCTGGGCGTCGGCCGGCGGGACCGGCGGCAGGACCGTGCCGGTGGCCTTCTCGACGTCGCGTTCCAGCTTCGCGACGACAGCCTCGGCCTCCGCGGCCCGGCCGTGGGCGAGCAGGAACCGCGGCGATTCGGGCAGGGACCGGCGCCACCACAGCAGCATGACGATCGGCAGCGCGGTGACCAGCTGCGCGACCCGCCAGCCCTCGTCGAACGACGGGACGACGAACCGCCCGATCAGCGCGGCCGCGACGAAACCGAAGGAGAAGAACCCGGCGAGCGCGCCGACGAACCAGCCGCGCCGCTTGGCCGGGACGAACTCGGACAGGAAGGGCGCGATGATCGCGCTTTCGGCGCCGGCACCCGCCCCGGCCAGCACGCGGGCGCCGAGGAAGACCTCGTAGTTCGGGGAGAAGGACGCGATGACGGAGAACAGCGCGTAGAAGGCCAGCGCGTACATCATGACCTTCTTGCGGCCGATGCGGTCGCCGAGCAGGCCGGCCGCGACCGCGCCGAAGAGGAAGCCGAACGGGGTCGCGGAGCCGATCAGGCCGAGCTGGCCGTTGTCGAGGCCCCACGCGGCCTTCGCGCTGGGCAGCAGGAACGCGACGACGGCCGAGTCCATGCCGTCGAAGGTGTAGCCGAGCCCGCCGATGACCAGGAGTTTGTGGTGGGGCCGGCTCAGCGGGAGCCGGTCCAGTCGAGCCAGCAGCGTCATGGGGAACGCCTTCCGTCGGGGAGTGCCGACAACATAGACTGCATTTCGACAAAACTGCAACGTTCGTTGCAAAACTTGTTAGGCTACGGTGCACGCGACCCGAGGGGAGACCACTGGTGGCGGAGACCGACGACGGTTTCGAGGCGTGGCTGCGGGACCGGCTGCCCGAGCGCGGCCTGCGGCCGAAGTCGGCCGCGGTGCTGGAGGTGCTGGTGTCCCAGCCGCGCCGGGCGTCGTTCGGCTCGACGGCCGAGCTGGCGCAGCTGGCCGGCGTCAACGTCGCGACCGTGACGCGCACGGCCCAGGCCCTGGGCTTCGCGGGCTGGCCGGCGCTGCAGCAGGAGCTGCGGGCGCGGTACATGTCGTCACTGAGCGCGCCGCAGGTCGCCGAGGAGCACCGCAGCGTCGGCTCACCGGGGTCGGCGTCCCTGCGCCGCGACCTCGACGGCCTCGCGCTGCTGAACCGGCGGTTCGACGAAAAGGGCCTGCGCGTGGTCGCCGACGCGATCGCGACGGCCCGCCGCACCCTGGTGATCGCCGACGGCAGCTACGCGGCGGTCGGCATCGCCATGGCCCACAACGCCCGCCTGGCGGGCTACGACGTCCACGCGGTGACGGCGGGCGACGCGGAGCTGGCCAACCAGACGGCGAAGCTGACGTCGGACGACGTCCTGGTGGCGATCAGCTTCTGGCGCCTGTACGAGAGCACGGTCCTGGCGGCGGACGAGGCCCGCACCCGCGGCGCCCGGGTGTTCGCGATCACGGACGCGGCCAGCCCGGCTCTGGCGGGCGCGGCGGAGCACGTGCTGATGGTGCCGGCGGAGGGCGTGACGTTCTTCCCGTCACTGACCGCGGGCATGGCCCTGGTCCAGGCGATCGTGGCCCAGCTGGCCGCAGCGGACCCGGCCCGCACGAGCGCATCGATCGAGGCGGCGGAGGCGATGTGGTCCCGCTTCGACCTCCTGCACCGGCGACCTTCCGGCTGACCCGGAGGCACGGCGAAGGGCACGGCCGGACATCCGGCCGTGCCCCGTGCTCGCCGTGGTCAGTGCCGGGCCGGGCCTCCGTCCGCCGAGCTCATCCGCCGGGTGAACCGGGCCGCCACGTCACGCAGCTTGATGTTCGTGTGCTGGGACTCCACGATCAGCCGGTGCATCGCCGCGTCCTCGGTGACCCGGTGGATCAGCATCAGCATGCCCTTGGCCTGCTCGATCACCGCCCGGGTCTCCATCGCGTTGCGCAGCTCGTCCGCCAGCATGCGGGCTTCGCGGTACCGGCGGGTCAGCCGCAGCACCGTCTCCACGCACAACGTGAACAGGCGCAGCACCTTCGTGTCGAACTCGTGGTAGCCGTGGCTCTCGAAGCCGAACAGCGTGATCGCGCCGACCAGGGTGTCGTCCACCCGCAGTGGCACCGCCAGGTAACTGCCCACGCCCAGCTCCTTGGCCGCGGCGACGAACTCGGGCCACTGATCGCCCGTTTCGGGGACCGCCACCCGGACGACCTCGCCGGTCAGGGCCGCGAGCAGGCCCGGACCGTCGGCCGCCGCGTACTGGACGTCGTCGATGCGCTGGGCTCGTTCGTCGGTGAAGGCCGCGGTCTGCGTCACGCCGTCGCGGACCACCATGATGCTGGCCAGGTCGGCGTCCGGGACCACCCGGACCGCTTCGCCGCAGACCGCGTCGAGCAGACCCGGTGTGTCGGACATCGATTCGAGCACCCCGACGAGATCGGCCAGCACGGCGTTCAGCTCGTCGACCCGCTCTGCCATGCCGTCGCCAGTGGTCGGCAAGGCCCACCCCTCCCATGCGTCAAGCGGCGAGCATGGGGAAGAGCTCGCCAGCAGCGTCAACAGAGACCACCGCTGGCGTTTCAACGGGTCCTCGGGAATTCTACCGGCCACAGGCCCCCGGTTTGCCGTCGGCCGCGCCGGGTAGCCGGGAAAGATGGACGATCCGGCTGTTGACGACGAACTGTGGGCGGAGTTCCACCGGGTGGTGAACATGACCTCGCGCGAGCTGGAGGACTGGCTGCGCACCCGCGACGCGGGCCCGGAGACCGAGGCGCTCCCCGGCGAGGCGGGCCCGCCGACGGGCAACGAGGTGCTGTCGATCCTGCGCAAGCGCAAGTCCGACGTGGACCGCCGCGACGCGGACGTGATGCGCAAGGTCGTCGACCGGGTGCACGCCCAGCGCCGCGACGACCTCGAGCCGACCGCGGGCGAGGCCCACTGGCGGCACCGCCTGATGTCGATCGGCCACGACCCGCTCAAACCCGCCTGACCAAAGCGTCGTGAGTGGTAAGGCGGGTTCTAACCCGCCTTACAAAACAAACCCCCGCCGGGGCCGGGGGTGGTTGGGGGGGGGCGCGGGGTGGGGGGGGGTTTGGGGGGTTTTGGTGGGCAAGC
>NZ_JBEXKX010000092.1:0-20844 GCF_040609695.1 Amycolatopsis sp. NPDC004625 | reverse complement strand
GTGAGAAACAGTGTTAGAACACTGTTTCTCACTCACGACTAGTCCGTGGATATGCGCCGGGTGACCAGGTACGACAGGCCCGCGACGAGCATCGTGGCCACGGCCAGGATCAGCGCGATCGCCGAGCTGTAGCCGAAGTCGTACTTGGTGAAACCCTGCTCGTAGAGGTAGAGCGCGGCGGTCTGGAACTGCCGGTCCGACCCGCCGGTGGCGGCCGCGGTGCCCGGGTTGAACAGCAGCGGCTCGGCCAGCAGCCGCATGTTGCCGGTCGTCGCGATCACCGTGGAGAAGATGATCTGCGGCCGCAGCAGCGGCACGGTGATCCGCCAGAACTGCTGCCACCCCTTGGCGCCGTCGAGGGTGGCGGCCTCGTACATGCTCGACGGGATCGCCTGCATCGACGCCAGGAAGATCAGCGCGTGGTAGCCGGTCCAGCGCCACACCACCATCGCCGCGATCGCGGTGTGCGAGCTGGCCGTGCCGGCCTGCCAGTCGACGTGCCCGCCGCCGAACCAGCTCAGTACCCAGTTGACCAGGCCGAAGTCCCGGCCGAACAGCTGCGCGAAGATGATCGTCACCGCCGCCACCGAGGTGATGTTCGGCAGGATCATCCCCATCCGGAAGAACATCCGCCCGCGCAGCCGCCGGTTGAGCAGGTGCGCGATGCCGAGCGCGAACAGGATCTGCGGGACCGTGGTCAGCAGCCACAGGCTGACCGTGTTCCCCATCGAGTTCCAGAAGTACGGGTCGTGGAACAACAGCTGCTCGTAGTTGCCGAACCCGATGAACTGCGCGCCTTCGGCGTCGATGAGGTTCCGCTTCTGCAGCGACACGAAAGCCGTGTACAGCAGCGGGAAGAGCCCGAAGACGCCGAAGATCAGGAAGTACGGGCTGATGAAACCGAACGGCGACAGCTTGACGTCCCACTTCTGCCGCCGCTCGGCGAAGGTGAGGGCCATTACTTGATCTTCGCGACGTCACCGACCAGCTGCTGCCACGCCGCCGGGCCGTCCTGCTTGCCCTGCTCGACGCGCTGCATCGCGTTGCCGAACTCGGTCTGCACGTCGCCGGCCTTCGGGCCCTGGTACTGCGGGTTCAGCTTCTTCGCCGCGTCCGTGAAGACCTTGCCGACGGGCGCGTTGGCGAAGAACGGGTTGGTGTAGGAGGTGATCTTCGGGTCGTCGTAGAGCGACGGGACCGACGGCAGCAGGCCCTTGCTGGTGAACACCTTCGCCTGCTGCTCGGGCGCGGTCAGCCACGCGGCGAGTTCGGCGGCTTCCTTGGTGTGCTTGCCCTGCTTGGGCACGGTCAGGTACGAGCCGCCCCAGTTGCCGCCGCCGCCGGGCACGGCCGCGACGTCCCACTTGCCCGACGTGTCCGGCGCCTGGTCCTTGATCTTGGTCATCATCCAGGCCGGGCAGGTGACGGTGGCGAACTGCCCCTGCGTGAAGCCGGTGTTCCACTGCGGCGTGCTGTAGAGCAGGCCCGCGCTCAGGTTCGCCTTGACCGCGTCGACCACGAGGTCCCAGCCCTGGCGCAGGGCCGGGTTGCTGTCGACGATGAGCTTGTCGTTCTGGTCGTAGTAGCCCTGCGGCGCCTGGCCGACGATCGCGTTGAGCACGGTCGGGCCGCCGTCCATGAACTTGACGCCGTTCGGCGCGTGCGCCTGGAAGCGCTTGCCGGCCTCGAAGAACGCCTGCCAGGTGGGCCAGAGCGCGGACACGGCGTCGCGGTCGGCGGGCAGCCCGGCGGTCTGGAACATGTCACGGCGGTAGCAGATGGCCAGGCCGCCGACGTCGGTGCCGTAGCCGATCTGCTGGCCGCCCTTGGCCAGCGAGGCCGCCCACTTCCAGTCCAGCCAGCGGCTCTTGAGCTGGTCGCCGCCGACGGTGTTGAGGTCGACGAACTTGTCCGGCGTCGCCTTGAACTGGGCGACGTACCCGGTGTCGATGGCCTCGACGTCCGCGGCACCGGCGCCGGTGGCCAGGTGCGCGGCGAGGTTCTTGTGGTGGTCGGAGTAGGCGGCGGTCCGCTCGGTGATCTCGACGTCCGGGTGCGCCGCCTGGTACTCCTTGATCAGGTCGGTGTAGCCGAAGTTGCCGAACAGGCCGAGGCTCAGCTTGACCTTGCCACCGGCGGCGGCACCGCCACCGCCGCCGCAGGCGCTCAGCGCGGTGACCGCGGCCAGGGCGGCGCACGCCCCGGCGATCAGGCGGATCCGGCGGTTCCTCGTTTTCGGGCGCATGAGATCTCCGTTGTTCTGCGGGCCGTCGGGAAAACGCGGGTCCCATGAGAGCGCTCCCAGCACTGATCCGTCAAGTAACGAAATGATAAACCCAGGCTGCGTTTACGCAGCCTGAGGTCATGTGCTACTGATGTAACCGGTTACAAGAACGGAGATCGACATGGTCACTGCCCGCGAGGTTGCGCAGCTCTGCGGGGTTTCCGTCGCCACCGTGTCCCGGGTCTTCAACCGCCCGGCCACGGTCAGCGCGACGACCCGCGAACGCGTCGAACGCGTGGCGCGGGACCTCGATTTTTCGCCGAACGAGTCGGCTCGGGCGCTGTCGCGGCAGCAGTCGGCGATGGTCGGGCTGGTCTGGGACACCGACCATCGACGCCCCGGCTGGCGGCACCCGTTCCTGCAGGACCTGTTGCTGGGCCTCAAGTCCGCGCTGAGTTCGCACGGCTACCACCTGCTGATGCTCGCGACGAGCGACGACGCCCGCGAGCGCCACCCGGGCGTGTCGCTGGCCGACCCGATCGCCTACGTGAGCATGACCCGGCGCCACCACCTGGCCGGGCTGGTGCTGATCGACAGCGGCACGGACGCCGACGCGTTCACGGCGTTCGCCCAGTCGGGGCTGCCGTGCGTCGCGCTGGACGTGGCCCTGTCCGGCCCGCGGGCGACCTACGTGACGTCGGACAACGCCGGCGGCGCGGCGGCGGCGGTCCGGCACCTGGCGTCCTTGGGCCACCGCCGGATCGCGACGATCACCGGCCCGCGCGGCAACGCGCCGGCGGCCGCCCGCACCGAGGGCTACCTGCGCGGCCTGGCCGAAGCGGGCCTGGAGGGCGGCGAGGACCTGGTGATCACCGGGGACTTCTACCGCGAGAGCGGGTTCGTCGGCATGCGACGGCTGCTGTCCCGCCGCAACCCGCCGACGGCGGTGTTCGCGGCGAGCGACGAGATGGCGGTGGGGGCGTTGCTGGCGGCCCGCGCGGCGGGGCTGCGGGTACCGGAAGACCTGGCCGTCGTGGGGTTCGACGACATCGAGGTGGCGTCCCTGGTGGACCCGGCGCTGACCACGGTGGCCCAGGACAAGCCGGGCTTCGGCACGGCGGCGGCCGGGGCGCTGCTGGGGATGATCGGGAGCACGGAGGTGCCGGAACCGGTCCTGCTGCCGACCAAGCTGGTGGTCCGCGAATCCTGCGGCTCCTGGTCGTGAGTGTTAAGGCGCGTTAGAACTCGCTTTTCCACTCACGACAAGCCGCGGCAGACCGCTGACCGGTGGTGCTGCTCGACGCCACGTGCCGCCGCCGTCGGGTTACCGGGGCGGCGGCACGCGGTGCCTACTTCTCCTTCGCACCACTGGTGGCGATGTCGCCGTTCAGGCCGCGCGGGTAGAAGCCACCCGAGGACACCTTGTCCGGGTTGAGGTAGGCGATGTTCAGCACGCGCTCGGCGGAGCGGCCGAACGCGATTCCGTTGGCGTCCGCCGGAACCAGGTTCGCCTTGCCGTCCTTGATCACGCCTTCGTCGTCGTCGGCCTTGCCGTCGAGGCTGTCGCGGGCGTCGGACATCTTGTTCGTGATGTCGCCGAGGCCGCGCTCGAACAGGGCCGACCGCACGATTCCGGCGTGGTAGGCCTCGACGGCCAGGATGCCCGCGGCCGCGTCGAGGAACGTCTTGTTGTTCACCAGCGGGGCGGCGCCCTTGTAGGCGGACACGCCGACGTCCTCGAACAGGAAGGCGGCGAGCAGGAAGTTGTTCTCGCTGCCGAACGGGTCGAACGTCTGGCCCTGCTTGATCACGCCCGCGGCCTGCATGGCCGCGGTGAAGCTGTTCTGGAAGTCGATCTCCGGCTGCGCGACGGCGGCTTTGTCCAGCGCCTTGCGCAGGAAGGTCACGTGGGCGACCTCGTCGCCGGCGATCTCCTGGACGAGCTGCTTGGTGTGCTCGCTCTTGAACTTCACCGCGTGGCCGCCGGAAACCTTGCCGAGGTTGCCGACGCCGTTGACGTACTTCTCGTTCAGGCCGTAGCCGTACACCGCGAAGGAGTACAGGTTCGCCTCGAGGTACTCGAGGTTCAACGCGAAGTTCAGCACCGCGGCATCGCTCGCCGCCTCCTTCGCCTTGTCACCTCCCTGCGCGCCGTACTGCTGCGTGGCACCCGCCGAGCCGAGGCCCAGCGACAGCGCCGTACCGAGCGCGCCGGCACCCGCGACGCCGAGTCCCGCCGCTCCCGCAGCCTTGAGGAAGCGGCGGCGGTCGGTCGCGTTCTCCGCGCTGCGCTCGATCAGCTGCTCTGTGTAGCGTTTTCCGAACACCGGGGGACGTCCTCTCGTGACGAGTTCGTCCACCTCACCCACCGGTCATACGTACCTGGGCGTCCCCCGGCTCGGTCAAATCGGGAAAATTTTTGATCGACTTGGGTTTCCCCAGGTCAGCCGCGCTGCGCCACGGCGAGCCGGACGCACACGGCCAGCGCGCGGACGGCCTCTTCGACCTCGGCGAGCTTCGGGAACGTCGGCGCGATGCGGATGACGGCGTCGGCCGGGTCGTTCCCGTGCGGGTGGGTCGCCCCGGCGGGGGTCAGCGCGACACCGGCCTCCTTCGCCAGCCGCACGACCTCCTTCGCGGTGCCCTGCGGGACGGTCAGCGTGATGAAGTACCCGCCGGTCGGCTTGGTCCAGAACGCCAGGTCGGCCAGTTCCTCGGTGAGGATCCGGTCGACGGCCTCGAACTTCGGGCCGATGATCCCGGCGTGCTTGCGCATGTGGGCGCGGACGCCGTCCTCGTCCTTGAGGAAGTGGGCGTGGCGCAGCTGGTTGACCTTGTCCGGGCCGATGGTGCGCTTGCCGGTGTTGCCGGTCCACCAGGCGAGGTTGGCCTCGGACGCGCCGAAGAAGCCGACGCCGGCCCCGGCGAGGGTGATCTTCGACGTCGAGCCGAAGACGAAGACGCGGTCGGCGTTCCCGGCCTCGGTGGCCAGGGCCAGCAGGTCGGCCAGCTCCGGCTCGGCGTCGGTGAGGTGGTGCACGGCGTAGGCGTTGTCCCAGAAGATCCGGAAGTCCGGCGCCGCGGTGCGCATGGTGGCGAGGCGCTTGACCACGTCGTCACTGAACGTGACACCGGTGGGGTTGCTGTACTTCGGCACGCACCAGATGCCCTTGACGGCGGCGTCCTCGGCGACCAGCGTCTCGACGGCGTCCATGTCCGGGCCCTCGTCGGTCATCGCGACCGGGACGAGCTCGATGCCGAAGCGCTCGGTGAGCGCGAAGTGCCGGTCGTAACCCGGGACCGGCGCGAGGAACTTCACCTGCGGCTCGTCGGCCCAGCGGCGCTCGGCGCCGGGGAGCTTGCTCAGCAGGGCCTGGACGACGGCGTCGTGCATCAGCTCGAGGCTGGAGTTGCCCGCGGCCAGCAGCTGCCCGGCGGGCACCTGCAGCGCGCCGGCGAAGATGCGGCGCAGCTCGGGCAGGCCGTTGAGGCCGCCGTAGTTGCGGACGTCGGTGCCGTCCTCGGCCTTGAAGGTGCCGTCGCCCGGGAGGGCGAGCAGCGCGTTCGAAAGGTCGAGCTGCTCGGGGGACGGCTTGCCGCGGGTGATGTCCAGGGAGAGGCCTCGGCCGACCAGGGCCGCGTACTCGCTGCGGGCCGTGTCGACGTCGACGGAAGCAGTGGTCATGCCGTCAACGCTAAACCCGGTGTCGATACCATTCCGGGGCGGGTCCTGGCTAGGGTGGTTCGTGTGCACCTCGTCGTCCACGCCGACCAGCGGCAGTTCTCGGTGCGGGACTCCCGTTCCCGGTTGACCGGCCTCGGCTGGACGCCGGAGGCGGTGGAATCGCACCGGATCGGGGTGGAACCCGGCGGGATCGCGATCGCGACGGCGCGTTCGGACCTCGTCGAGTCTTCGGTGACGCTGGTGCCGTCGGCGCCCGCGGTGCCGTCCGCCGCCGAACACGTGGTGGAGGCGGATCTTCCGGTTCCGAGCGGGAAACTCGTGATTTCCGGGCCAGCCGACTACCCGTCGCAGGAAAAGTTCTTCTCGGTGCTGCCGGGGTTGTACCGGGCGCGGGTGTCGTACCTGCCCGCCGGGCCGCCGCCGGTGGACTGGAACGACCACGAGTACGGCGAGCACTACCGGTACGTGGTGGAGCTGTGGCCGGTTTCGGCGCCGTCGGACGTCGAAGTGGTGCGCCAGGGCGCTTCCGTCTGGGACGGCTGAGGGCCGGTGTGCCACTGTAGGACCCATGCCGGGTAACCGCCTGCAGTGGCACCGCCTCGACGAAGCACTCCCTTCGCTGCCCGATCCCCAGGAGGAAGCCGACGTCGTCTGGCAGCACCTCCGCGCGGAGTTCGCGTGGTACCACCGGGCCGCGACCCGCACCCGCCTCGGCTACCAGAGCCTGAAGACGGCGTCGATCACGGTGGCCGCGACGGTCCCGGTCCTGGCCGCGGTCGCCGCCCCGCCGGCCTGGACGGCGTCGTTCGCCGCGGTGGTCGTGGTGCTGGAGGGCGTCCAGCAGTTGTTCCAGCTGCACACGAACTTCCTCAGCTACCGCGGTTCGGCGGAGGCGATCCGGCAGCTGGCGTACCGGTACGCGGGCCGGGTCGGTCCCTACCGGGACGCCGGGACCCGCCGGGACGTCCTGGCCGAGGACCTGCACGCGGTGATCAGCGAGGAGGGGGCGCGCTGGTCGAGCACCATGCGGAAGGCACCCGGTCCGGCGCCTTCGCCGGGCGCCGGGAGCTAAAGCGCCGTCAGGGTGGCCAGTTTCCAGCGGCCGTCGATCCGCTTCGCCGTCACCGCCAGCTGGGCCACCGACGACGTCGGTGCTCCGCCGCCCTGGGCCACCGTCTGCTGGTCCAGGAACAACAACAGCGAAGCCTCGTCGCCGCGCAGCGAGCGGACTCCCGCCGCCCGGACCGTTGTCGTGCGGATCAGCTTCTCCGCCGAGGCCCGCGTGCGGGCCGACGCGAACTGGGCCTGGTACTGCCGGACCGCGTCTCCCGTCAGCACGTCCGCCGCCGCTCGCTCGGTGCGGGCCAGGTTGGCGTAGTCGTACGAAAACACCGCCTTCACCGCGTCGCTCACCTCGGCCGAAACCGCCGCCGTCGCCGCCGGATCCACCAAGGCCGCGTTGTCGCCGGGTGACAGGGATGCCGTCTCGACCGTGAACCACGCCGTGCACGCCAAGGCCAGCGCCACCACCACCACGAGCACCCGGGTCATGAGCCCGCCGCCTGGACGCCGCTGATCTTCCAGCCGTCGGCGGCCCGGGCCGCGTCCACCGTCAGCCGGTTCATCCGCGGCGAGACCGCGCCGCCGCCCGTCGACACCCGGACGTCCAGTACCGCCAGGAGACGTGCCACGCCGCGGGCGGGATCGATCTCCGTCACCGCCGCCTGGACCAGCGAAGCCGAGGAAACGGTGCGCGCGGAAACCGCGCGGTCGATCTGCAGCCGGCGGTCCCCGGCGAGGTCCTTCCCGTACTGGCCCGTGGTCGCCGCGATCCAGCGGTCGACGTCGGCCGCCGCCGTGCGGTAGTCGATCGTGTTCAGGGTGACCAGAAAGGGACCCGCCGCCGCCAGGACCGCGTCGCGGTCACGGCCGCGGGCAAGGGAGTCGTCCGCCGCCGCGCGCCACCACGACCAGCCCGAGAAGGCCGCCGCCAGCACCGACACGACCGCCAAAACCACCAGGAGACGCTGCTTCACGGCGCGCCCAGCAGCTTGCCGAGCCCGCCCGAGGACGGCCCGGTCAGCAGGCTGAGCATCCCGGGAAGCTGCGGCGGAGCCGACGCGGCCTGCTGCTGGGGCGCGGCCGGGATCGCCGGCGGTTTCCCCGCGTAAGGCGCGTTCTGCGCCCCGCGCACCCCCGTCGGACTGCCCGGCGGCTCGGCGCAGTACGCGTTCATGTTCACCGGCGCTTCGGTCTCGTCGTTCGCCGGACGCTGCTTCGTGCCCTCGTAGCCCTTCGTGCACGAAGCCGGGTCGAAGAAGTTGAACACCACGCCCAGGTGGCCGGTGCCGTCCGGGGACGTCGACGGCGAGAACGCCCCGATGATCGGGTACGCCACCAGCAGTTCCTCGATCGAGTCCGTGCGGGACGTCGTGATCTGCGCGGTGGTCAGCAGGTTGGCGAACAGTACACCCAGGTCGGTGCCGGACGCGGCGAGCACGTCGCTGATCTGCCGGCTCAGCTGCGGCGCCTGCGCGATCACCCGGCGCAGGTCCGGATCGGACTTCTTGAGCTGACCCGCGATGGTCCGCAGGCCCGAAGCGAAGTCGGTGATGTTCGCCGCCTGCCGCTCCTGCGTGCCGAGCACGATCCGCGAGTTCGCCAGCAGTCCCTGCGTCTGCGGGACGTACTGCGCGGCCACCGCGGTCAGCGAGCCCGCGCTGTCCAGCAGCTGCTGCAGTTCCGGGCCCGCGCCCGCGAACGCGTTGTACGTCTCGTCGACGACCGTCCGCAGCGAATCCGGGTGGACGCCGGCGACGAGGTCGTCGAGGTGCGTCAACACCGTGTCCGGCGACGGCGGCAGCGACGTCCGGTCCGCCGTGATCACCGAGCCGTCCTTCAAGAACGGGCCGCCGTTGTGCTGCGGGAGCAGGTCCACGAACTGCTCGCCCACCGCCGACCGGTTCGCCACCTGCGCGTGCGCGTCGGCCGGGATGTCCGGGGCGCCCGCGTCGATGTCGAGGGCGACGTCGACGCCGTGCTCGGTCAGCGTCATCGACGTCACCCGGCCGACCGTGACGCCGCGGTAGGCGACCTCGGAGTTGACGAAGACGCCGCCGGAGTCGGTCAGCTGCGCCGTGACGACGTAGCCGCGGTTGCCGAACAGCCGGTCCAGCCCCGCGTAGCGGCCACCGGCGTACACGACCGAGACCACCGCGATCACCACGAACGCGAACAGCTGGATCCGGATCTTGCGGGTCACTTGCCGCCCCCGATCAGGCCGAGCAGCCCGCCCAGCAGGCCGGGGCCGGCCGCCGGCGGCACCGAACCCAGGTCGGGCAGCGGCAGCGGGGGCGCGACCGGCGCCGGGGACCCGCCGATCCCCTGCGGCAGCGCGATCGGCGGCTGCGACGAGTTCGTGAAGTTCGAGATCAGCGTGTCCAGGTCGAGGTTGACGTTCGCGTCGACGTTCGCGTAGTCGCCCTTGATCACGTTGCCCGCGTAGTCCGGGAACGGGTACGTCAGCAGGATCTGCAACGCGTTCGGCAGGTTGGCGCCCGCCTCGCCGAGCTTCGTCAACGTCGGCTGCAGCGCCCGCAGGTTCGCGACGAGCTGGTCACGGCTCTTCGTCACCGTGTCGACAGCGACGCCGGAGAGCGTGGTGAGCGCGTTCAGCATCCCGACGAGCTGGTCACGCTGGTCGGTGACGACCTTCAGGCCCGGCGCGAGGTTGTCGAGTGCGTTGGTCAGGTTCTGCGTCTGGCCGGTCAACGTGTGCGACAGCTTCCCGAGCCCGTCGATCGCGCGCAGGATCTCCGTCTTGTGCCCGTCGAGCTGCGTCGCCAGTTCGTCCACTCGCGACAGCAGCGCACGGATTTCCGGCTCGTTGCCCGACAGCGCGTCGTCGAGCTCGTGGCTGATCTTCTGGATCTGCTCGACGCCGCCGCCGTTGAGCAGCAGGGAAAGCGCGCCGAGCACCTCCTCGACCTCGGGGTTGCGGGTGGTGCGCCCGAGCGGGATCTGCCCGCCGTCGGCCAACTTCCCGGACGCCGGCTCGGCGGTCGGCACGCTCAGCTCGACGAACTTTTCCCCCAGCAGCGAAGACTGCTTCAGCTCGGCGCGGGCGTTGGCGGGCAATGCGATGTCGCCGTTGACGGTCATCGCGACCAGCGCCGAGCGCGTGTCCGGCGTCAGGGTGATCTTGTCGACGCGTCCGACGGCGACGTCGTTGACCTTGACGCTCGACTGCGGCACCAGGTCGAGCACGTCGGTGAACAGCGCGGTGACGTGGTACGGGTGGTCGCCGACGTCGGCGCCGCCCGGCAGCGGCGTGCCGTAGAGGCCGTTGAACCCGCCGTCGCTGCAGCCCGCGAGCACGAGCACCCCGGCCAGCGCGCCCGCGATCCGCCTGCGCCCCTTCACTTCGCACCGCCCGACAGCTGCTCCATGACGTCGACGAGCGGGAGCGGCAACGGCGGGAGCGTCCCGTTCTGCAGGGAGTTGAGCACCTGCGGGATCGTCGGCAGCTTCAGGGCGCCGTCCAGGACCGGCGCCAGCTGCTTGCAGATGTTCCCCAGCGCGTCCGGGACTTCCTTGGGCGTGAACGAGCTGATCAGCCGGCACACGGTGAGGATCGGCGGGTTGGTCAGCTCGTTCAGGTTGTCGCGCACGGCGATGGTGCCGGACGCCGCGTCGTAGGAGTTGATGAAGTTCGTGGCGCCGGTCGGCGCGATGTCGAGCACCTCGGCCAGCGCGGCGCGCTGGTCGACCAGGACCTTCGACAGCGACGCCAGCTTGTCCACATTGGACTCCAGGGCCGTCTTGTTGTCGTTGACAAACTGCTGGACGTCGCCGAGCGCCCCGCCGAGGGACTGCAGCGCCGCCCCGACGTCGGAAGAGTCGGCGGCGAGGAACCTGCTGACGTCGGCGACGCGGCCGTAGAACTCGTTGAGCTGCTGGTCGCTCTGGGCCAGGGCGCCGGTGAAGGAGTTCAGGTTCTGCACGGTCGAGAACAGGTCGTCCTTCGAGCCGTCCAGGGTCTTCGCGAGGCCGGCGAGCTGCCCGACCGTCGAGTTCAGCGAAGCGCCGTTGCCCTTCAGCGTGTTCGCGGCGGTGTCCAGGACGCCGGACAGGGCGCCGTCCTTGTTGGCGCCGTTCGGCCCCAGCGCCGTCGACAGCTTGTCCAGGCTCGAGTACAGGTCGTCCAGTTCCACCGGCGTGGCCGTGCGGTCGCGCGGCAGGACCGTGCCGGACGCGAGGACGGGCCCGCTGTCGTAGGCCGGGGTCAGCTGGACGTACCGGTCGCTGACCAGGCTCGGCGCGACGACGACGGCTCCGACGCCGGCGGGCAGCGACACGTCGTCGACCTGCATGTCCACCCGGACCGCGTCGCCTTCGGGCGTGACGTCGGTGACCTCGCCGACCGGCACGCCGAGCACCCGCACCGACGAACCCGCGTACAGGCCGACGGTCTTGCCGAAGTACGCCGAGAGCTTGGTGCCGTTCGAAGACCGGAACACCAGGTACAGCCCCGCGGTGACGATCAGCGCGAGGATGCAGGCGAACGCCAGCCACGTCACCAGGCTGCGGCCGCGGGCGGTGTGGATGGTCATCGGCGGCCCACCCCCTGGTTCGGCGCCGCGATCGGCGGGGTGCAGCCTTCGGGGTTGATGTGCAGCCCGGCCGCGGTGATCGTCGGCGGCAGCAGCCCGCACAGGTAGCCCTCGAACCAGCGGCCGTTGCCGGTGGCGTTCGCGCCGACGCGGGCGAACGGCGCCATCAGCTGCAGGCTCTTGTCGAGGTTGCCCTGGTTGCGCTGCAGGATGTCGGTCACCTTGCCCAGCTTGTCCAGCGTCGGCCTGAGCTGGTCGCGGTTGTCCTGGACTAGCCCGGTCAGCTGCTGCGAGAGCTGCTGGGTGCCGGTGAGCAGAGCGTTGATCGCGGCCTTGCGGTTCTGCAGTTCGGTGAGCAGCAGGTTGCCGTCGCTGATCACGCGCTGCAGCTGCGTGTTGCGGTCGGACAGCGTCTTCGAGATCCGGCTCGTGTTGGCCAGCAGCGTGTGCAGGTCGGCGTCGCGGGACGACACCGTTTTCGCCAGCGAGGACAGCCCGTTCAGCGTGTCCTTCAGGTACTGCGGGCTGTCCTTGAGGCTGTCGGAGAGCGCGTTGAAGCTGTCGGCGAGCTGTTTCGTGTCGATGTCGCCGACGGTCGTCGACAGCTGTTCGAAGGCGTCCTGCAGCTGGAACGGCGTGCGCGTGCGGGCCTGCGGGATCGTGTCGTCGGGCTCCTGTGCGCCGCCGCCCTTCGGGTCGAGCGCGAGGTACTTCTCCCCCAGCAGCGTCTTGATCTCGATCGACGCCGTCGTCGCGTCGCCGACCCGGACGTCCTTGACGCGGAACTTCACGAGGACCTGCTTGCCCGCCAGCTTCACCGACGACACCGTGCCGACCTTGACGCCGGCGACCTCGACCTCGTTGTCCGGCGCCAGCCCGGCGGACTCGCCGAAGTACGCCGAATACGTCGTGCCGTTGCCGAAGAACGGGAGCTGGTCGGAGAAGTACGTGGTGGCCGTGACGAGCACGATCAGCACGAGCGCGACCGCGCCCACCGCGGCCTGGTTGCGTTCCTTCAGCGGCTTCACGGACCACACCTCTCCGCGCGCTGCGTACCGGGGATCGGGATGATCGGCAGGGTGATGTCGAGCGAGGAAATGCCGATGGTGCCGCTGATCCCGCACAGGTAGTAGTTGAACCAGCTGCCGTAGCTCAGGGTCCGGGTGAACTTCTGCAGGTTGCCCGGCAGCACCTCGAGGAGGTGGTTGAGCAGCACGCCCGAGTCGCCGAGGTTCTGCGACAGCACGCCGAGCTGGGCCACGTCGTCCTTCAACGCCGGGCGCGCGTCGGCCAGGAGGCCGGTGGTCGACACGGCGAGGTCGCCGAGCGCGCTGACCGCGTCGCCGATCGGCTTGCGCTGCTCGGCCAGCCCGCTGACCAGCTTCTGCGTCTGCTCGACGAGGTCGCCGAGCTCCGGGCCACGGGCGTTGACCGTGCCGAGGACGGTGTTGAGGTTGGCGATGACCTGGCCGATCACCTGGTCCTTGCTCGCGATCGCCGTGGTGAGCGACGCGGTGTGCTGCAGCAGGCTGGTGATCGTGCCGCCTTCGCCCTGGAAGACGCTGATGATCTCGGCCGAGAGCTGGTTGACGTCCTTCGGGCTCAGCGCCTTGAACAGCGGCTTGAACCCGTTGAACAGCACGGTGAGGTTCAACGCGGGTTTCGTGCGTTCCGGCGGGATCGTGCCGCCGTCCGGCAGCGCGTTGTCGCCGGGGACGTCCGTGCCGAGCGCGAGGTAGCGCTGGCCGACGAGGTTGCGGTACTTGATCGTCGCGGTCACCGTCTCCGGCAGCCGGTAGGTGTGCTCGACGTCGAACCGCACCTGCGCCAGGTTCCGCTCCCCCTCGACCACCTCGATCGCGTCGACCTGGCCGACCTTGACCCCGGCGATGCGGACGTCGTCGCCTTCCTTGAGCCCGGACGCGTCGGTGAACTTCGCCAGGTAGCCGGACGTCTCGCCGAAGTTCGTGTTCGCGATGGTGGCCGCGAGGATCCCGGTGAACAGCACGGTGACGGCCGCGAAGAGGACCAGCTTGACGAGCGACGGGACGAAACTCCTCACTTCAGCTCCACCTCCGCCCCGCGGTAGAGCGGCCCGACGAGCAGGCCCGCCCAGCCGGGCACGTCACCCGGCGAGGTGCCGAGCGCGGGCGACGCGAGCAGGTCGATCAGGTCGTTCTCGTAGGCCGAGCCGACGATCGTGCCGTCGCCGCCGACGGCGCCGCCACCGGCCGGCAGCGTCTCGGGCGGGTTCTTCGGCGGCGCGGGTTTGCTGGAGCCGTCCTTGATGGCGCCGTCCGGCGGGTACTGCGGCCACACGCCCGGTTTCGGCACCTGCGGGTAGCAGCGCGGGCCGCGCTTGTCGTCGTACTTCGGCTCGTCGACACCGGGCAGGTACTTGCCGCGACTGGCGGCGAACTCGATGGTGACCCGGCTGACCTCGGGGTGCGCGGTGCCCTTGCCGAACGCCAGTTCCGCGCGCGGCACGGATTCCGCGAGCTGCCGCAGCAGGCAGGGGTACTCGGGCGCGTACTTCGCGAGGACGTCGAGCGTCGGCTGGATCGCCGTGGTGAGCCGGATCAGGTTGTCCTTGTTGACCTGCAGGAAGCTCGTCAGGTCCACCGAGGCCGCGGTGACGGTCGCGTAGAGGTCGGTCAGCTGCGCGCGCTGGTCGACGATGGTCCGGCTGGTCGTGGTCAGGTCCGACAGCGCCTGCAGCAGGTCGGGCGCGGCCTTGTCGTAGGTGTTCGCGACGTTGGCCAGGCCGGTGATGTCGGCCTTGACGTCCGGCAGCGACGGGTTGAGCTTGCCGAGGTAGTCGCTCAGCTGCACGAGGGTCTGACCGAGCTGCTTGCCGCGTCCCTCCAGCGCGGTCGACACCGCCGTCAGGGTGCTCGACAGCTTCTCGGGCTGGACGGCCCGCAGCAGCGGCATCACGTCGTCGAGGACCTTCTGCAGTTCGATCGCCGCGCTGCTGCGGTCCTGCGGGATGACGTCGCCGGCCTTGATCGGCCGCTCGGATTTGCCCGGCAGCTGGAGGGCGACGTACCGCTCGCCGAACAGCGTCTTCGGCAGCAGCCGCGCGGACACGTTCGCCGGGATGACGGGCGTCTTGCCCGGGTCGAGGGCCAGCTCCAGCTCGGCGTGGTCGCCCTTCGCCAGCACGGACCGGACTTCGCCGACGAGCATGCCGCGGACCTTGACGTCCCCGCCGGTGCGCAGCTGGCTGCCGACGCGGTCCGTTTCCAGCTTCACGAGCGTCACCGGGGTGAACGCCTTGTGGTAGACGGCGAGGGTGAAGGCGATGAACAAGGCGGCGACGAGCAGGAAGACCAGCCCCAGCACCTGGTACCGGAGCCGCTGCCAGATCTCGCGCCTCATCCGGAGATCCTCACCGTCGTGTTCGCGCCCCAGATCGCCAGCGACAGGAAGAAGTCCAGCACCGAGATCAGCACGATCGACGTCCGCACCGCGCGGCCCACCGCTACGCCGACGCCGGCCGGGCCGCCGCTGGCCGTGAAGCCGTAATAACAATGGGACAGGATCACCAGCACGCTGAACACGATCACCTTCCCGAACGACCACAGGACGTCCCCGGGCGGCAGGAAGAGGGTGAAGTAGTGGTCGTAGGTGCCCGCGGACTGGCCGTAGAGCCAGATGGTGATCTGCCGGGACGCCAGGTAGCTCGACAGCAGGCCGACCGCGTACAGCGGGATCACCGCGGCGACGCCGGCGAGTACCCGGGTGGTCACCAGGTACGGCATGCTCGGCACGCCCATGACTTCCAGGGCGTCGATCTCCTCGGAAATCCGCATCGCGCCGAGCTGGGCGGTGAAGCCGCAGCCGACGGTCGCCGACAGCGCGAGCCCGGCCGAAAGCGGCGCGACCTCACGGGTGTTGAAGTAGGCGGAGATGAATCCGGTCAGCGCTGCCGTGCCGAGCTGGTTGAGCGCGGAGTACCCCTGCAGGCCGACGATCAGGCCGGTGAACAGCGTCATCCCGATCATCACGCCGAGCGTGCCGCCGATGACGGCCAGCCCGCCGGTGCCGAAGCAGACCTCGGTGAGCAGCCGCAGCGTTTCCCGGCTGTAGCGGCGGATCGTGCGCGGCGACCAGGCGAGCGCTTTCGCGGCGAACGCCAGCTGCTTGCCGAGCCCTTCCAGGCTCTGGCCGGGGCGCGCGATGTACTCGAGCGTCCGGTCGGCGTCCAGCGGTTCGGCCGTCATCACATCGCCTTCGGCGGGACGATCCGCAGGTAGATCGCGGTCAGCACGACGTTGATCAGGAACAGCAGCAGGAACGTGATGACGACGGCCTGGTTGACCGCGTCGCCGACACCCTTCGGCCCGCCGGCCGGGTTCAGCCCGCGGAAGGCGGCGACGACCCCGGCGACGAAGCCGTACAGCAGCGCCTTGATCTCGCTGACCCAGAGGTCCGGCACCTGCGCGAGGGCGTTGAAGCTGGCCAGGTACGCGCCGGGCGTGCCGCCCTGCAGGACGACGTTGAAGAAGTAGCCGCCCAGCACGCCGACCACGCTGACCAAGCCGTTCAGCAGCACCGAGACGACCATCGCGGCGAGCACCCGCGGCACGATCAGCCGCTGGATCGGGTTGACGCCGAGGACCTCCATGGCGTCGATCTCTTCGCGGATCTTGCGCGCGCCGATGTCCGCGCAGACCGCGCTGCCGCCCGCGCCCGCGACCAGCAGCGCGGTGATCAGCGGGCTGGCCTGCTGCACGATGGCCAGCGCGCTGGCCGCGCCGGTGAACGACTGGGCGCCGATCTGCGCGGTCAGCGAACCGAGCTGCAACGCGATCACCGCGCCGAACGGGATGGCCACCAGCGCGGTCGGCAGGATCGTGACGCTGGCGAAGAACCAGCACTGCTGGATCCATTCCCGCGCCTGGAACGGGCGCTTGAAGATCGCGCGCAGGACCTCCACCGAGAGCGTCGCGAGGCGGCCGACCTGGGTCAGGGCCGCGGTTCCCGGGAGCGTGCCACTGCTTCCGCTCACCACACCTCCCAGTAGTCACTCACCCCCGAGTCTTCTCCACACCCGGTGCCCGCTTTTCGTTAGCGTCGTTAACCGTCTAGAAGTTGAGGGCGTGCGTCGCCGTGGCGCCGCCGTCCGCGACGAACTCCGCTCCCGTGCAGTACGCGCTCTCGTCGCTGGCCAGGAACAACACCAGCTTCGCGATGTCCTCCGGCTGCCCGACCCGCTTGAGGGCGACCTTCTTCCCGACGTACGACATGTCGACTTTCTGGCCGCCCGCCGCGGTCTCGACCATCTTCGTGTCGATCGCGCCGGGGTGCACCGAATTGACGCGGATGTGCTTCTTGCCGAGCTCCATGGCCGCGACCTTGGTCATGCCGCGGATCGCGAACTTGCTCGCGGTGTAGGCGACGAGGTAGGGCATCCCGGCCAGTCCCTCCACAGAGGACACGTTGACGATGGAGCCACCGCCGGCGGCGGTCATCGGTTCAACGACCGAACGCATCCCGAGAAACGCCCCGATCTGGTTCACCCGGATCACGCGTTCGTAATCGGCCAGCGTCGTCTGCGCGAGTTCGGAAAAGTGCAGGATGCCCGCGTTGTTGACCAGCACGTTCGGCGCGCCGAACTCCGTGGTCGCGCGCTCGACGGCGGCGGTCCAGCCGTCCTCGTCGCCGACGTCGAGGTGCTGGTAGACGGCGTGCTCGCCGAGGTCGGCGGCGAGCTGCTTGCCCTCGTCGTCCAGGATGTCGGCGATCACCACCTTCGCGCCCTCGGCGACGAACGCCCGCGCGGCGGCTTCGCCCTGCCCGCGCGCGGCGCCGGTGACGATGGCGATCTTCCCGTCCAGCCTCACAGGTCCTCCAGGATTTCGGTGGCCGCGAACATCCGGCCGGGATCACGGCCGGCGAAGAAGGTGGTGAAGGACGTCTCGAGCTCGTCGAGCGGCCAGCGCTGCTCGATCCGCGGGGCTTCGACGAGCGAGACCGTGCCGCCGTGCACCACGAACACCTGGCCGTTGACGTGCTCGGCGGCCGGGGAGGCGAGGTAGGCGACGAACGGGGCGACGTGCTCGACCGAGAGCGGATCGGCGCCTTCGGCAGGGGCGGCGCCGAACACGCCCTCGGTCATCGCCGTCCGCGCGCGCGGGCAGATCGCGTTGGCGCGGACGCCGTACTTGGCCAGGCCGCGGGCGGCCGACATGGTGAGCGCGGTGATGCCCGCCTTCGCCGCGGCGTAGTTGGGCTGGCCGGGCGAGCCGATGAGGAACGCCTCGGACGCGGTGTTCACCAGCCGCCCGTACACCGGCTTGCCGTCCGCTTTGGACCGCTCGCGCCAGTGCTTCGCGGCGTTGCGGGACAACAGGAAGTGGCCGCGCAGGTGGACGCGGAGCACGGTGTCCCAGTCGTCGTCGGACATCGAGAACAGCATCCGGTCGCGCAGCACGCCCGCGTTGTTGACCACGATGTCCAGCCCGCCGAGGTCGAGCGCGGCCTGCGTCAGGGCGTCGGCGGTGGCGCGGTCCCCGACGTCGCCGGCGACCGCGACCGCCTTGCCGCCGGCCGCCTCGATCTCGGTGACGACGTCCTTCGGCTCGCCGAGGTCGTTGACGACGACGGTCGCGCCGCGGGCGGCCAGCGCGAGCGCCTCGGCCCGGCCGAGCCCGGCGGCGGCGCCGGTGACGATCGCTGTCCTGCCGGTCAGGCTCACGCGAGGCCTCCTCATCGAGTCCTGGATCTCGCGCTTACACTAGAATCTGTTCTCGTTTTGAGCAAGCGGTCAGGTAAACACCGCTAACCGGTGATGAACAGCGCGTTCTTCGGGCACGCCTTGACCGCATCGGAAACACGTTCCACCTGGTCGGCCGGGACCGCGCCGGGCGCGATGACGAGTTCCTCCTCGTCGTCGAGGTCGAAGACGTCCGGGGCGAGCCCGACGCACACCGCGTTCGCCTCGCAGGCCAGCCGGTCGACGCCGATCTCCATGCTTCCTCCGCCACGTGAGCCCTGGTACAACTAGAACAGGTTCTATTGTAACGCCGGATCGAGGTGACTGTGCGGATCGACTACACACCCGAGCAGCGGGCGCTGGCCGAGGAACTCCGGGCGTACTTCGCCGAGCTGATGACGCCCGAGCGGCGCGAGGGCCTGCGCTCGGGCGGCGGCGAGTACGGCGACGGCGTGGCGTACAAGGAGATCGTCCGGCAGCTGGGCAAGGACGGCTGGCTCGCGCTGGGCTGGCCGCCCGAGTACGGCGGGCAGGGCCGGTCGATGCTCGATCAGCTGATCTTCACCGACGAAGCGGCCGTCGCCGGCGTTCCGGTGCCGTTCCTGACGGTGAACACCGTCGGCCCGACCATCATGCGCTACGGCACCGACGAGCAGAAGGCGTGCTACCTGCCGAAGATCGCCGCCGGGGAGCTGCACTTCTCGATCGGCTACTCCGAGCCGGAGGCCGGCACCGACCTGGCGTCGCTGCGGACGCGCGCCGAGCGCGACGGCGACGAGTACGTCGTCACCGGGCAGAAGATGTGGACGAGCCTGATCGAGTACGCCGACTACGTCTGGCTCGCGGTCCGGACCGATCCGGCGGCGAAGAAGCACCGCGGGCTGTCGATGCTCATCGTGCCGACGTCGGCCGACGGGTTCTCGTGGACCAAGGTGCACACGGTCGCGGGCGCGGGAACGAGTGCGACCTACTACGACAACGTGCGCGTACCGGTGTCGGCGCGCGTGGCCGAGGAAAACGCGGGCTGGCCGCTGATCACCAACCAGCTCAACCACGAGCGGGTCGCGCTGACGTCGTCGGCGCCGGTCCGCAAGGCGCTCGCCGACGTGGTGGCGTGGGCTCGGGAATCGGGCGCGATCGAACAGGAATGGGTGCGGCTGCACCTGGCGCGGGTGCACGCCGGGGCGGAGTACCTGAAGCTGCGGAACTGGCGGATCGCCTGGGCGGCCGCGGCGAGCGAGCTCGGCCCGGCCGAGGCGTCGGCGACGAAGGTGTACGGCACGGAGTTCGCGATCGAGGCGTACCGGCTGCTGATGGAGGTGCTCGGCGCGGCGGCCGTCGTCCGCGAAGGTTCGCCGGGCGCGCTGCTGGCCGGGCGGATCGAGCGGCTGCACCGGTCGGCGCTGATCCTCACCTTCGGCGGCGGCACCAACGAGATCCAGCGGGACATGATCGCCGCCACCGCCCTCGGCCTGCCCGTCACGCGCTAGCAGCACCCAGTCTGGAGAAAGCATGGACTTCACCCTTTCCGAGGCGTCGGCCGACCTCGCCGCGCTGACCCGGCGGCTGCTGACGGACAAGGCCACCCACGACCCGCACGGCACCGGCGGTTTCGACGCGGTGGCGTGGACGGCCCTCGGCCAGGCGGGCGTGCTGGACGCGGCCCTGCCGTCGTCCTTGGGCGGCGGCGGGTTCGGGCTGCCGGAGCAGTGCGCGGTGCTGACCGAGATCGGCCGCGCGGTGGCGGCGGTGCCGTACCTGCCGTCGATCACGATGGCGGCGTCGGCACTGGCCGAGTTCGGGACGCCGGAGCTGGTGGACCGCTGGGTGCTGCCGGTGCTGCGGGGAGAACGTGTTCTCGCGGTGGCGCTGTCCGGGTTCACCGCTTCGGGCGGCCGCGTGTCCGGGACGCAGACGGCGGTGCCCTTCGCCGCCTTCGCCCACGGGTTCCTGGTCGCGGCTTCGGACGAGGTGTTCCTGGTCGACGCGGCCGCGGCGGGTGTGTCGGTGCAGCCGCAGCGGACGGTCGACCACGCGGACGCCGGCCTGCTTTCGCTGTCCGAGGTTCCGGGCGTGTCGTTGGGCGACGTCGGCGGGTGGCTGCGCCTGCGCGGGACGGTCGGCGTGTGCGCGCAGCAGCTGGGCGTGGTGGAACGGGCCCTGGAGCTGACGGCGGCGTACGCGGCCGAGCGGAAGCAGTTCGACCACGTCATCGGCGGGTTCCAGGCGGTCCGCCAGCGCCTGGCGGACGCCTACCTCGACGTCGAAGCGGTCCGCCTGACGACGCTGCAGGCGGCGTGGCAGCTGACCGCGGACGTCCCGGCCGCGGAAGCGGTGGCGACGGCGAAGTTCTGGGCGGCGGAGGCGGGCCACCGCGTGGCCCACACGGCGGTCCACGTCCACGGCGGCGTCGGCATCGACGTCGACCACGTGGTGCACCGCTACTTCACGGCGGCGAAGCGCCTGGAGTTCGAGCTCGGCCCGGCCACCACCCAGCTCCTGGCCCTCGGCAACCTCCTCGCCGGCCCGACCCCGTCGTGGGGGGTTTGGGGGGGGAGGACACCCCCAAACACAAACCGCCCCCGCCGCGGGCCGGCGGGGC